>NZ_CP087203.1:3377898-3684980 GCF_026016325.1 Pseudomonas sp. B21-056 | reverse complement strand
CAATCGAACCCCGTGGGCTGGCACCGTAGGCAATCCACTCGGCCAGTTCCGGGTCGAACTTGGCCGGGGTACGGGTCGCCATGACCAGTTGCACCAGGTACTCCTCCACGGCGTCGGCCATGTACAAACCGAGGATTTCCTTGCGGGCGGCGAAGATCGCCTGCTGGCTTACCCGGCGCTCCGGCGTGGTTTCGCCGTGCAACGCTTCGCCCCGGGCCTGCTGCAGGATACGGCGCTCCACCGCGGCATCCGGGAAGCCGATCTTGACGTGCATCAGGAACCGGTCGAGCTGGGCTTCGGGCAGCGGATAGGTGCCTTCCTGCTCGATCGGGTTCTGCGTCGCCATCACCAGAAACAGCGGCGACAGCTCATAGGTGCTGCGCCCGACGCTGACCTGCCGCTCGGCCATCGCTTCCAGCAAGGCTGACTGAACCTTGGCCGGGGCGCGGTTGATTTCGTCCGCCAGCACCAGGTTGTGGAAGATCGGCCCCTGCTGGAACACGAAACTGCCGGTTTCCGGACGGTAGATTTCCGTGCCGGTGATGTCGGCGGGCAGCAGGTCGGGGGTGAACTGGATGCGATGGAACTGCGCTTCGACGCCTTCGGCCAACTCCTTGATGGCCTTGGTCTTGGCCAGGCCCGGCGCACCTTCCACCAACATGTGGCCGTCGGCGAGCAGGGCGATGAGCAGGCGCTCGATGAGTTTCTCCTGGCCGAGGATCTGCGTTGAAAGAAAGGTTCGCAGCGCAAGCAGCGCTTCACGATGTTCCATCGGTGACGGTTCCTGGAAAGGGTGGCCCAGGGCATTCGGATAACGCCGGGGCTGGGGGCGTTACTTTAATGCATGGCGGGGGGTGGCGACTAACGGGATTTTGATCGGGTGTTCACAATTGTGATCGGTTGGGGAACATGGTGGGGGTGGGCTTGATCCCGCTTGGGCTGCAAAGCACGCACAAAACGGAGGGGTGTTTATCCGGACGTAGGAGCGCTCTGGAACAGGCTACGTTGTCTTGCGCCGTTGCCTACAACTGCGCCAGAATCCGCCGGCTTGTGCGCCTGGGAAGCAGGTTCTATCGTTTCCGGGTCGCTGATGAATCAGCGATCGGGTTTGGTAGCCCGGCTTTTGACTTGGTGCACAGCCCCTGTAACAGAGGCCTTTTCGGTATCTGTGTTATGGCAGTCATGCGCAGGGCGTCTTCGGACGCGCCGGTTCTCCAAGTCACCGGTCTACCAACCCGCGTATGGTCGCCACCTTCGTTTGGTCCTAGGCATCCAACAGCTGATCGAATTGGGTAGCCTGCTGGCAAACCGCGCACTGGACAACATATGAGACGCGTCAGCCGACATAGCCTGTGACATTCCTTGAATCCTGGGCTCACCGCAAAACCTGTGGGAGCCGAGCTCGCTCGCGATGGCGGCGGTACATTCAACATAGATGGAGCCTGACCCACCGCTATCGCGAGCAGGCTCGCTCCCACAGGGGCAAGGGGTGAGCGCAAATTTTCCGGCTGACCCCGGACCTTGTGGGAGCGAGCCTGCTCGCGATGGCGGCAGCAAAGGCGCTACTAATGCCGGATCTCATCCAGCAACAATTTAACCGCTGGCCTGCTCACCAACTCTGGCCACGGGCCATCATCCACGATCGCTCCGCCGTCCATGACGATGACCCGATCAAAGCGGTGCAGATGGTCGACATCATGGGTGACGCAGATGAGCCCGCGATCGGCAAAGACATCGAACAACAGATCCCAGAGGGGGGCGGTCAAGCGGGGTTCGATCGAGGCACTGGGTTCGTCAAACAGATTGAATTTCCCAGGTTTGTTGATCAAGCGCAGCAGTGACAGGCGTTTGGCTTCGCCGCCGGAAATATTCGCTGCATTTTCGCTGATGTGCCGCTGTGCGATCAGGTCCTCGAGTTGCAGGCGCCGTATGGCTTGGTCCAGAAATGGCGATACCCTGCTCCCAAACAGCACTGATCTTTCAAAAAAGCCCTCCAGAAACCGCGGTTGTTGAGGACAGTACCTCACGGCATCCAGGTGTGCTTGAGGGGTTAACATTGAAACCGATGTGGCGTCGATGCTCAGTTGATCTCGGGTCGATTCATCAAGCCCGGCCAGTATTTCCAGAAGAGTGGATTTCCCCGCGCCGCTTGGGCCCGTGATGGCCACCGATTGATCTTGAGAAAATGTTAAGGATCTTTTGACGGACAGATGAAGTGCTCCTTTTTCGGTCACAGCGCATCGGGCGAGTTTCAGTATTGAAGCGCGTTGAAAGTCGAGGTTGGTTTGTCGTTTGCAATGATCGAAATCCGGCAGCGATAGCAAACTCTGAAATTGACACTGATCTGCAAGGAACTGATCCATGACGCGATAGCCTTCGGTCAGGGTGGCGATATTGAGCAAATAGCTTCCAGCAATGGAAAAGATGGCGACTAATTGCCCTACGCTGATATGGGGTTGGCTTGACAGTTGATCCATGACTCCCCAACTGAGCAATCCGCCCGTGGAAAGGCTTATGAACAGAATCTTAGCGGTGCTCAACAGACCGCCAGAGGACGCCGCTGTCACCGTGGCGCTGGCGTAGAGTTTGAAGGCGTCATTCAATGGTTGTATTGCCGTAGGCTCGGCGCGTTCCAGCTTTATTGCTTTGCCGGCATTGAGTGTGCTGTACAGTTGAGCGCTCAATTCGTCCTCCTGTTCATTGACTACATCAATGTGTTTCCTGCGCCAATTGATGATTTTGTAAGTGACAATCAAATAAACAATTCCGAGCCCGGTCATGCCTAGAAAAATCTCGCTCCCTCCCAAGTAAAAGAAAGCGCCACCAACGATTATGAATTCCAGGCACACGGGAAGGCCGACGGTAGCAAGGAATGTCAGCAACCTCTCGTGGGCAGTGATGCCACGCTCTACTGATTTTATGAAATGACCGATTCTCCACGTATGGAATAATGCAAACTCTTTGCGCATGAGGCTCGTGATCCAGTCAATAGAGGCGGTCATGACGATGTGCTGGACCAGTCTGGATAGGAAATGGATTTGCAATGGACTGATAATGGCGTGAATGCAACCGGCGACAATCAGGCCAGACGTCAGTGCGAACAGCGTGGTGGGGGCTACATATGGGGCATCGTGTAAGGAGTCGATGATGATTCCAAGCAGCAATGGCGGGGCGAGCACAATGAGTTTGAGCGCTATGATTGTTGCGATGGTCGATACCAGTAGTGCTGGATGTTTTTTGTAGGCGCTTTTGATCATTGCTTGAATGGTGTTCATTCGCTCGCTCCTGGTTGGTCTCGCGATAGTTCAACCGAGTAACACGTGTTGGGGTACAACCAAGCGCCCGTTCCGAATGATATTGAAACGCTCGGATCCTGGGACGTAAATTTGAGTGACGATGCTGCGATCTGAGAAGTGGGATACGGTTCGGTGGAATATTTTTTTACCGACTTTTGACAGCGTTTTCTGCAGGGTATGTAGTTGAGATGGGACGGTTTCGACGTGGTCGTGTAAAGGGCAGTCGAGTATAGGGAGTCTCAAACTCCTCACAGGCGCAAAGTCAATTAGGTTTTTCAGGTGGTTTGATTGCGACAGAAGGTCTAAGGTTTTACTGTCTACCAATTCTTCGGTGGCGCCATACAGCTCCTCGGACTGGAACTGTTCGGTAACTGCTCTCTGAATGGCGGTATGGATGTTCAGCGAACAACCCGCGCCAATCGGTGACAGGTGATAGACCCCTGGACCCCCTTTGGGAAACGCCACTGCGAAGTAAACAGATAGCACGTCCTTGATAATAACGATCTGTAGCCCACCCGAAGCCTCTAGAGCGGAGGGGTGGTTTAGCAACGCTGTTTCAAGTAGTGCTCTAGAAGGGGCGTATAACTGGATTTTTGGACCGAGCCCGCAGACGGCCATAAAAAAGAGAGAAAGGATATGTCTTTCTATGACTTCCTGAGTGCCATGGAGTAGCGCCTCATTCTTTGTACAGCCATAAGCGATTCCTGAATTGGATGAGTAGCGGGATAGAAATTGCAGTGCAGCACTGTCGCCTTCGCAAATATTTTGTGCTGCGCCAGGGCAAAGCAGAGCGCATGGAGCAAATAGCTCTTTATCTTCGCTTAGCGATGTCAACCTGTAACATTCAATTGGCTCCTGACTACGCGGCAAACTAGTGAAGAGACCATCCTTTTCGACCATTTTTTGATTGGCAATTAGCTCGGATTGATACCACGTTGGATCCTCAGCAGAGGGATGAAAGGTGCTGAAGTGCTCAATGCTTTCTGCCAGCGCACCTATGAGTGAGTCCGAGCCCTTGCCCGCACCCGATTCGATGAGATTGTTATCGCGGTCAAAAAGTTCGGCTGTTGCCACTAGTTTGGATGGCGTGGTGTATTGTGCTGTTGCGCTGAATCCCAGCATGTGAATGGTGGACATGATATTGAATAGCGCTTCGGCGGATGTTAACTCGCGTTCGGACATGGGACCCTCCCTGTTTTTATGGGTGCCGAAAGAAAAAACCTTTCGGCACCCTCTTGCTGGACTTAATCGGTCACTGACTTAATGGGTCAGTGAGGCGAAAAAGTTGGCTTCGGTTACTAGAAGACCTTTGGCGAAGCCCAGTGCATGAGACAGGCCATCGAAGGTATTTATTTCAGAGCGTTTGTTACCCATGTCAATTACTCCTTTTTAGGTTGTTTAGTGTCGCGAAGCGATCACCTAACTTGCGTGCTTTTTCGCAAGTGAGTAATTAATAGCAGTAGGCTCTTGGGCAGGCTATGGTGCAACTTCCGATGCTGAAGTAGGTTTGTTCTTGGCGCTCGGTAGGATGGAGATGTAGGAATCTGCGTTTTTGATAAATTGTCGCTTTTGCTTTTCTATTTCATAGGGTTTGGGTGTTTATGTTTTTCGGGGGAGGGTTAGCGGCCTGGCAAAATGGGGAAACAGGTAGAGACGGCTTAGCCCGCGAGGTGCCCTCCCAGGCACCGCCGCCACCGCTGACATCAAAGCTGACTGATATAAGTCCCCGTCCCCTTGAGAATATTCCGCAACGTTAATTCCACCTCAGCCAAATCCGCCGCATCAGTGTCATGGCTGATCTCCAGCACATCATCCCCATTCAGAGCATCGGCATCCGCCGCCGCAATTTCAATCAGCAAGCGGGTCGGGCTGAGGGTGACCTTGACGCCGTCCAGTGTCGACGGCTCGCCGTCCAGGGCGATTTCCAGCGCGTCTTCATCGGGGTAGCGGGTCATCAGGAACATTTCGCCCTGCAGGCTGTGGCAGCACAGCATGGCCATGTTGTCTTCTTCGTCGTCGCACGGGTTGGCGATCAGAAGGGCGGTGGTCATTTGCATCGGGACGGCTCCTGGCTCGATGAGCCTTACAGGTGCGAAAACGCGGATTTTGCCAGCCTGGGGGATTTACTGCGACCACATGCTTGATCCGTGCGCGATTTCACATCACGGGGTGCCGATTGCTCCCCAGGCTGCTAGGGTTGTTCGATGCATACCGACTGCATAGCGAGCCGATGACCGAATATGTCGCAGCGCTGCAAGCAGGGGCCTTGTCGCACTCGTTAAGCTGCGCAACGGATGCGCGCTTGCATGGGCGTTTCCTGCAGATGCCCATGACATGGAAATGGAATGTGACCTGCGGGTCTTGTCCAGCTTCACCCACCTGTCGTCCTGTTTCCTCTGCCCGAGAATCAGGAACAGGATGGCCGGCAGCCGGAAAGGGGCTGCATGACGCTTCCATCAATAACAAGCCCAAGCGGAGTACCACAGATGGCGTTCTTCACCGCAGCCAGCAAAGCCGACTTCCAGCATCAACTGCAAGCGGTACTGGCGCAGCACATCAGTGAACAGGCACTGCCACAAGTGGCGCTGTTTGCTGAACAATTCTTCGGCATCATTTCCCTCGATGAACTTACCCAGCGCCGGTTGTCCGACCTCGCCGGCTGCACCCTGTCCGCCTGGCGCCTGCTTGAGCATTTCGACCACGCGCAATCGCAGGTTCGCGTCTACAACCCCGATTACGAACGTCACGGCTGGCAGTCGACCCACACCGCCGTGGAAGTGTTGCACCACGACCTGCCGTTCCTGGTGGACTCGGTACGTACCGAGCTGAACCGCCGCGGCTACAGCATCCATACCCTGCAGACCACCGTGCTGAGCGTGCGTCGCGGCAGCAAGGGCGAGTTGCTGGAAATCCTGCCGAAGGGCACCCAGGGCGAGGGCGTGCTGCAAGAGTCGCTGATGTACCTGGAAATCGACCGTTGCGCCAACGCCGCCGAACTCAACGTCCTGAGCAAGGAACTTGAGCAGGTATTGGGCGAAGTGCGCGTGGCCGTGGCTGATTTCGAGCCGATGAAGGACAAGGTCCAGGAGATCCTCACCAGCCTGGACAACAGCGCCTACGCCATCGATGCCGATGAAAAAAGCGAGATCAAGACCTTCCTGGAATGGCTGGTCGGCAACCACTTCACCTTCCTGGGTTATGAAGAGTTCGTGGTCCGTGACGATGCCGATGGCGGCCATATCGAGTACGACCCCGAGTCGTTCCTCGGCCTGACCAAGCTGCTGCGCGCCGGCCTCACCGCCGATGACCTGCGCATCGAAGACTACGCCGTCAACTACCTGCGTGAACCGACGCCGCTGTCGTTCGCCAAGGCTGCGCACCCGAGCCGTGTACACCGTCCGGCTTACCCGGACTATGTGTCGATCCGTGAGATCGACGCCGACGGCAAGGTGATCAAGGAATGCCGCTTCATGGGCCTGTACACCTCCTCGGTGTATGGCGAGAGCGTGCGGGTTATCCCGTACATCCGTCGCAAGGTCGCCGAAATCGAGCGTCGTTCGGGCTTCCAGGCCAAGGCGCACCTGGGCAAGGAACTGGCCCAGGTGGTCGAAGTGCTGCCCCGAGACGACCTGTTCCAGACCCCGGTGGACGAGCTGTTCAGTACCGTGATGTCCATCGTGCAGATCCAGGAACGCAACAAGATCCGCGTGTTCCTGCGCAAAGACCCGTACGGCCGTTTCTGCTACTGCCTGGCCTACGTGCCGCGTGACATCTATTCCACCGAAGTGCGCCAGAAGATCCAGCAAGTGCTGATGGAGCGTCTGAAGGCCTCGGACTGCGAATTCTGGACGTTCTTCTCCGAATCGGTACTGGCCCGCGTGCAATTGATCCTGCGGGTGGACCCGAAGAACCGCATCGACATCGATCCGCTGCTGCTGGAAAAAGAAGTGGTGCAGGCCTGCCGCAGTTGGCAGGACGACTACGCGAGCCTGGTCATCGAGAGTTTCGGCGAAGCCCAGGGCACCAATGTGCTCGCCGACTACCCGAAAGGCTTCCCGGCCGGCTACCGTGAGCGCTTCGCCGCCCACTCGGCCGTGGTCGACATGCAGCACCTGCTGGGCCTGAGTGAAAAGAACCCGCTGGTCATGAGCTTCTACCAGCCGTTGGGCCAGGTCGGCCAGCGCGAGCTGCACTGCAAGCTGTACCACGCCGACACACCGCTGGCGCTGTCCGACGTGCTGCCGATCCTGGAAAACCTCGGCCTGCGCGTGCTGGGTGAGTTCCCGTACCGCCTGCGCCACAACAACGGCCGCGAGTTCTGGATCCACGACTTCGCTTTCACCGCCGCCGAAGGCGTGAACCTCGACATCCAGCAGCTCAACGACACCTTGCAGGACGCCTTCGTCCACATCGTGCGCGGCGATGCCGAGAACGATGCGTTCAACCGCCTGGTGCTGACCGCCGGCCTGCCATGGCGTGACGTGGCGCTGCTGCGTGCCTACGCTCGCTATCTCAAGCAGATCCGCCTGGGCTTCGACCTGGGTTACATCGCCAGCACCCTGAACAACCACACCGACATCGCTCGCGAGCTGACCCGGTTGTTCAAGACCCGCTTCTACCTGGCCCGCAAGCTCACCGGCGAGGACCTGGAAGACAAGCAACTGCGCCTGGAACAAGCGATCCTCACGGCACTGGACGACGTCCAGGTGCTCAACGAAGACCGCATCCTGCGTCGCTACCTGGACCTGATCAAGGCCACCCTGCGGACCAACTTCTACCAGACCGATGCCCAGGGCCAGAACAAGTCCTACTTCAGCTTCAAGTTCAACCCGCACTTGATTCCCGAGCTGCCGAAGCCGGTGCCCAAGTTCGAGATCTTCGTCTACTCGCCACGCGTCGAAGGCGTGCACCTGCGCTTCGGCAACGTTGCCCGTGGCGGCTTGCGCTGGTCCGACCGTGAAGAAGACTACCGCACCGAAGTCCTGGGCCTGGTAAAAGCCCAGCAAGTGAAGAACTCGGTGATCGTGCCGGTGGGCGCCAAGGGCGGCTTCCTGCCGCGTCGTCTGCCGCTGGGCGGCAGCCGGGACGAGATCGCGGCCGAGGGCATCGCCTGCTACCGCATCTTCATCTCCGGCCTGCTGGACATCACCGACAACCTCAAGGACGGCGCCCTGGTACCGCCGGCCAACGTCGTGCGCCATGACGACGATGACCCGTACCTGGTCGTGGCGGCCGACAAGGGCACCGCGACCTTCTCCGACATCGCCAACGGCATCGCCATCGACTACGGCTTCTGGCTGGGCGATGCCTTCGCCTCCGGCGGTTCGGCCGGCTATGACCACAAGAAAATGGGCATCACCGCCAAGGGCGCGTGGGTTGGCGTGCAGCGCCACTTCCGCGAGCGCGGCATCAATGTCCAGGAAGACAGCATCACCGTGGTCGGCGTGGGCGACATGGCCGGCGACGTGTTCGGTAATGGTTTGTTGATGTCCGACAAGCTGAAACTGGTCGCGGCGTTCAACCACCTGCACATTTTCATCGACCCGAACCCGGAACCTGCCAGCAGCTTCGCCGAACGTCAGCGCCTGTTCGACCTGCCGCGTTCGGCCTGGACCGACTACGACACCAGCATCATGTCCGAAGGCGGCGGTATCTTCTCGCGCAGCGCGAAAAGCATCGCCATCACCCCGCAGATGCAGGAACGCTTTGACATCAAGGCCGACAAGCTGACCCCGACCGAACTGCTGAATGCCTTGCTCAAGGCGCCGGTGGACCTGTTGTGGAACGGCGGTATCGGCACCTACGTCAAGGCCAGCACCGAAAGCCACGCCGATGTCGGCGACAAGGCCAACGATGCGCTGCGTGTGAACGGCAACGAACTGCGCTGCAAGGTCGTGGGCGAGGGCGGCAACCTGGGCATGACCCAATTGGGTCGCGTCGAGTTCGGCCTGCATGGCGGCGCCACTAACACCGACTTCATCGACAACGCGGGCGGCGTGGACTGCTCCGACCATGAAGTGAACATCAAGATCCTGCTCAACGAAGTGGTGCAGGCCGGCGACATGACCGACAAGCAACGTAACCAGTTGCTGGCGAGCATGACCGACGAAGTCGGTGGTCTGGTGTTGGGTAACAACTACAAGCAGACCCAGGCCCTGTCCCTGGCGGCCCGTCGCGCATTCGTGCGGATCGCCGAATACAAGCGCCTGATGAACGATCTGGAAGCCCGAGGCAAGCTGGACCGTGCCATCGAGTTCCTGCCGACCGAAGACCAACTGGCCGAACGTGTCGCGGCGGGCCATGGCCTGACCCGTGCCGAGCTGTCGGTGCTGATCTCCTACAGCAAGATCGACCTCAAGGAAGCGCTGCTCAACTCCCTGGTCCCAGACGACGACTACCTGACCCGTGACATGGAAACCGCGTTCCCGGCGACGCTGGTGAGCAAGTTCTCCGAGGCCATGCGTCGCCATCGCCTGAAGCGCGAGATCGTCAGCACCCAGATCGCCAACGATCTGGTCAACCACATGGGCATTACCTTCGTTCAACGGCTCAAGGAGTCTACGGGCATGAGCCCGGCGAACGTGGCGGGCGCCTATGTGATCGTGCGGGACATCTTCCATCTCCCGCACTGGTTCCGTCAGATCGAAGCCCTGGACCACCAGGTGTCGGCCGATGTGCAACTGGAACTGATGGATGAGCTGATGCGCCTGGGCCGTCGTGCGACCCGTTGGTTCCTGCGCAGCCGTCGCAACGAGCAGAACGCTGCCCGCGACGTGGCTCATTTCGGTCCGCATCTGGCGGCGTTGGGCCTCAAGCTCGACGAGTTGCTGGAAGGCCCGACCCGCGAAGGCTGGCAGACCCGCTACCAGGCCTACGTGGCCGCCGGAGTGCCGGAGTTGCTGGCGCGCATGGTTGCAGGCACCACGCACCTGTACACCTTGCTGCCGATCATCGAGGCGTCCGACGTCACTGGCCAGAACGCCGCTGATGTGGCCAAGGCCTACTTCGCCGTGGGCAGCGCCCTGGACATCACCTGGTACCTGCAACAGATCAGCGCGCTGCCGGTGGAAAACAACTGGCAGGCCCTGGCCCGCGAAGCGTTCCGCGATGACGTCGACTGGCAGCAACGGGCGATCACCATCTCGGTCTTGCAAGAGGGCGACGGTAGCCAGGACGTGGAGACCCGCCTGACGCTGTGGCTGGAACAGCACCAGGACCTGGTCGAGCGTTGGCGCGCCATGCTGGTGGACATCCGTGCCGCCAGCGCCACCGACTACGCCATGTACGCGGTTGCCAACCGCGAACTGCTGGACCTGGCGTTGGCAGGTCAGACGGTCGTGACGGCCAACTGATCCGGCGTTGAATGAAAAAGCCCCGCATTGAGAGATGCGGGGCTTTTTTTTGTGCGCGGTTCATGTCGAAACACCGATCTCCCTTGTGGGAGCGAGCCTGCTCGCGATAGCGGTGGTCCAGCCAACATTATCGTCGACTGACCCGCCGCTATCGCGAGCAGGTTCGCTCCCACAGGGGAAGTCTGTTGTAAGCCGTTAGTTTTTCAGAGGGATCAACACCGCTTCTTTCTCACCCATCACCATGAACACCAGCAGTTTCGCCGGCTCGGTCGCGCTGGCGTTTTTCGAGACCAGGTGCTCGGAACCCGCGGCCTCGTACCAGAACTCGCCGGCCTTGTAGGTGATCGCCGGCTCGCCTTTGACCTGGGAGGTAATGGCGCCCTCGAGCACATAGGCCATGGCCGTGCCTTCGTGTTTGTGGGCGATGGACGACTGGCCTGGGGCGTAGTCGACGGTCAGCATCATGGCTTTTTTGCCCGGCAGGTTTTTCAGCATTTTCTCCTGCAACACCTGGACCTTCTCCGAAGGTGCGGCTTCGTGGGCGTAGACCTGGGCGAGGGGCAGCAGGCTGAGGGCGGCGATCAGGCAGAGGGTTTTCATGGCAATGGCCTTCGTGGGTTTTGAGTGGATCCGCGCGGTTGCGGCGATGGATCCACCCTATGCCCGATGGCGGGGTAAGCAAATGTCCAATCTTTCGGAAGGGGGGTAGACCAATTGGCCTACCAGAAATTGCAACTGACTGGACCGTAACCCTGTGGCGAGGGGATTTATCCCCGTTCGAGTGCGCAGCACTCGCCAAATTGGCGCCGTCACGAAGATCTTGGGGGCCACTGCGCAGCCCAGCGGGGCGGTGCGACGTTTCGCTAAATCCCCTCGCCACAGGGGGGGCGGCTCAGGAGTGCGGCAGTTCAGACAACCGGGAAACTATTGAAATCCACGCTTCGCGCCAGGCGGCTGTCGATCAGGCCGATAAAGCCCTGCACTTCGGGGCAGTTGAAGTGGGCTTGCATGGCCGCTTCCGATTGCCAGCGGGCGCTGACGGTCCAGCGGTCGCCGTCCACCGGGCAGCGGTCGACCCAGTAGGCGTCGCAACCGGGCTGCGTGCGCAGGGTTTCGACGATGTGCTGCAACTGTCGGCCCAGTGCTTCCGAGCGACCGGCGGCGGCTTGCACCTGTACGGTATTGATCACTTGGCGAGACATTGTTCAGGCTCCTGAATCAAGTCGGACGGAGGTGTTCACAATCAACGATACCCGTGCAGGATAGGCCTGCATGGGTCAGGCTCAAACAGCCAATGGGCGGATAAGCAGGCAGTCCAATCGGTCAGGCGACCTGCTGCAGGATGTCCCGCAGGCGATCCAGGGCGATGTCGATGTCGAGGATTTCGATGGCGCCGAAACCGAAAAACAGGCCCGGCCGCGGCGGTACTTCGTTGAAGAAACCATTGAGGCTGTACAGCCCGACCTCGACTTTTTTCGCCAGTTCGATCACCAGCGGCAGATCGATCGGTACTTTGCACAATACCGCCAGGTGAAAGCCGGCGGTGGTGGGCACGGCCTCGAACCAGGGCGACAGATCCCCGGCCATGCGCGCCAGGATCCGCTCGCGTCGTCCGGCGTACAGGGCGTGGCAGCGACGAATGTGCTTGAGCAGGCAGCCTTCGGCGATGAACTTGGCCAGTGCCCATTGGGGCAGGGTGGAGGTGTGCTGGTCGGTGAGGCGTTTGGCCAGGATCACCGCTTCGAGAATCGCCGGCGGGAGGATGGCGTAGCCGAGCCGCAACTCCGGCAGCAGGGTCTTGGAGAAGGTCCCGACGTACGCCACGACTCCACGCTCGTCCATGCTCTGCAACGAGTCGGCGGGCCGGCCTTCGTAGCGGAATTCGCTGTCGTAGTCGTCTTCAATGATGATCGCGCCGAGCTCATAGGCCCGCGCCAGCAGGGCCTCGCGACGGGCCTGGCTCAGCGGCATGCCCAAGGGGAACTGGTGGGAGGGGGTGACATAGATCAGTCGCGTGCCGTCCGGAATCAGGTCCACCCGCATGCCCTGGTCATCCACCGGCACTCCGGCCACCGTGGCGCCGTGGGAGCCGAACAGCAGTCGCGCCGGCGGATACCCCGGATCTTCCATCGCCACCAGGCTGCCGGGCCGGGTCAACACCCGTGAGATCAGGTCCAGGGCCTGTTGCGCACCGTTGCACACCACCACGTCGTCGTCCTGGCAATTGACCCCTCGGGAAAACGCAATGTGCCGGGCTATGGCATTGCGCAGCGCCGGCAGGCCACCGGGCTGGCTGTAGAAACCCTTGGCATTGGCGATCTGGCGCAAGGCGTGGGCGGTGCAACGACGCCAGTCGTCCAGGGGGAAATGGCCTTTTCCGGTGGCGCCGCCGATGAAGTCGTAGCGCAATGCGCTTTCGTGCGTCGGATGACGCAGCAGGTCCGGCATGTTGCGCCAGGCCTCGACGACATCGGCCCCGGCCAACTCCCGGTGGCTTTGTTTGCGCACGACTCTGGCCGGCCGCGCATTGACGTAGGTGCCCTTGCCGATGATGCCGGTGAGGAAGTTCTCGTAGGTCAATTGGGCGTAGGTGTCGGAAACGGTCTTGCGCGAAACGCCCAGCTGTTCGGCGAGCAGGCGGCTGGGTGGCAGTTGCGTACCGGCCGCCAGGCGACCGCTTTCGATGGCGCTGCGCAACTGTTGATACAACTGACTTGTCAGGTCCTTGCGGCCGTTGATGACGACATGAAGTTCCATACCCGCGGGCTCCTGGACAATCGCCTGGCGGCAGCGTCAAAGCGGCAAGATTACCTGCATTGTGCAACCGGATAGAAGTTGCGTGGAGAAAATCCCGCAGATTGGTCAGGCACGGGGTGGTCCTGGTTTTTTTCGAGCAATTGGACCTGTCGCCGATGGCCCCCAGGTTCTACCGTGACGGTATCACTCGCCACGGAGCTCGTCATGAGCCAGCGTCTGGATTACTACAATGCGTCCCCCGGGGCGATGAAAGCGATGTTTGGCCTGGAGGCGTTGACCAGCCGCCTGAGTATCGAGCCGGCGCTGTTGCACCTGATCAAGATCCGGGCCTCGCAACTCAACGGATGTGCCTTTTGCACCGACATGCATTCGGTGGATGCACGACGCCTGGGCGAGACCGAACGGCGTCTGTACGCAGTAGCCGTATGGCGCGACAGCGGTTTTTTTACCGCCCGCGAGCGGGCTGCCCTGGCCTGGACCGAAGCGGTGACGCTGTTGGCCCAGAGCCAGGTGCCGGACGATGTCTATACCCTGGCCCGTTCCTGCTTCAGCGAGGAGGAGTTGGTGGACCTGACGTTGGCGATCAGCACCATCAACAGTTGGAACCGGCTGGCGGTGAGTTTTCGCCAGAGCCCTAGTGATTGAGTCAGCCAGTAGTGCGGTGTCTGGTCGGCCGCTTCGCGAGCAGGCTCGCTCCCACAGGGTTTGGCGGCGTGCTCGGGGTGTGTGAGCGAGCACGATTCTGGGTGGGAGCGAGCCTGCTCGCGATGGCGGTGGGCGACTCGCGCTGAGTCACTGCGCCTCGGGAACCGCCAGCCACTGGCCGATGACTTTCTGGTAGCTGCCGTTCGCCTTGCTCAGGTGCAGCCACTGATCGACATACATCTTCCAGGTGGTGTCGTCCCGTGGCAGCAGGTAGGCCTTCTCGCCATATTGCAGGTACCGGGTCGGGTTGACGGCGCACAGGCCGGGCTTGAGTTTCTGCTGGTAGAGCGCCTCCGACGCATCGGTGATCATCACGTCGGCTTTCTTGTCCAGCAGTTCCTGGAAGATGGTCACGTTGTCGTGGAAACTGAGCTGGCCCTTGGGCACGAAGGCGCGCACAAAGGCTTCGTTGGTACCGCCGGCCGGTTCCACCAGGCGCACCGAAGGCTGGTTGATCTGCTCCAGGGTCTGGTAGCGCGACTGGTCTTCGCAACGGACCAGTGGAATCTTGCCATCCACGTCCAGGGTATTGCTGAAGTAGGCTTTCTTCTGGCGCTCGAGAGTCACCGAGATACCGCCCATGCCGATGTCGCATTTGTCGGCGATCATGTCCGGCATCAGGGTTTTCCAGGTGGTCTGTACCCATTGCACCTTGACGCCCAGGCTCGCGGCCAGGGAGCGCGCCATGTCCGTGTCGATGCCTTCGTATTCGCCGGTTTCAGTTTTGTAGGTGTAGGGCTTGTAGTCGCCGGTGGTGCAGACCTTCAGTTCGCCACGTTGCAGGACCTGGTCCAGATGCGAAGGCGCAGGCTCAGCCTGGACGCCCCAGGACAGTGCCAGCAGGCCGCAGAAGGTCATTGTGCTTGTTATGTTTTTCATCGGGCACGCGTCTCGCAAGGGAAGGGGACAGGACGGGGCAGTGTAGTAAAAGCCTTCGCGGGCTGTCACTGGCACTCATTGCGCAATCGCGAGGGGCCGTTGCCGGAGGCTCTCGATGTAGGCGCAGAACATGTCGGCCATGGCGCGGGCATAGTCTTCAATTTCCCCAGTCGAGCGTGGTGCCGCCGAAAATTGCTTACCCACCATACTGAGCGTCGTGATGATCAGGTCGCCCGCCAGGCTCCGGGCCTGTGACGAGGCGGCAGGCAGTACTTGCAGCATGAATGCGTCTATCGACTGCTGCACCGACATCCGTGCCTCCCTCGCCTCGGGGGCATCGCGGTAGAGCGGGGCGGCGTCGTTGAGGGCGACACGCATCTGCGCCTCGTCGCATTCGGACTGGATGAACGCCCTGACAAGGGTATGCAGCCGCTCGAAGGGTGGCTTCAGCTGGTCTTCAAGAATCTCGCGCAGCATGTCGCTGGTTTGCCGCCACTCATCACTTTGCAGCCGGAACAGGATAGCCGCCTTGTTCGGGAAGTACTGATACACCGACCCGACGCTGACACCGGCCCGTTCGGCCACCCTGGCCATGGTGAAGCGCGAGGCGCCCTGGGTCGCCAAAACCTGAACAGCAGCTTCCAGAACTGCCGCGACGAGCTCGGTGGAGCGCGCCTGCTTGGGCTGTTTGCGCGAGGAAATCTGTGGGCTTGGGCGTTCGGACATGAAGGCATGAACCTCTGGAGGGGAATGCGAATAGAAAACGCGACGGATTATTCGTATCTTGAATGCGACGAATTAATCACATTTTAGTCAGCTTCCTGGTTGCGTCGCATCCTTTTCTGCGGAGATGTCCATGACTCAAAAAAACATTCATCACGGTGCTGCGCCAGTACCCCCGGCTGCGCTTGATGGCAGCGTGGTCCTCAGGTTACTGCCGCTGACACTCACCGTGTTCATCGGTTTCCTGACGATAGGCCTGCAGCTACCGGTCTTGCCTTTGCATCTGCATGACACGCTGGGTATGGGCACGCTGGTCATTGGCCTGGTGGTCGGGGCGCAGTTCGCCGCGGCGTTGCTGTCACGGGCCTGGGCCGGCAACTTCGCGGACATGCGTGGCGGCAAGCGCGCGGTCATGGTCGGGCTGCTGATGGCGGCGGTTTCCGGGCTGGTTTACCTGGCTTCCCTGGCGTTCGTCGCTGAACCCATTCTGTCGACCTGGCTATTGCTGGCCGGCCGCGTCCTGCTGGCGCTGGGCGAGAGCCTGATCGTCACCGGCGCGTTGGGGTGGGGTATGGGGCTGGTTGGCGCCCGGCATGCCGGCAAGGTCATGGCCTGGAACGGGATTGCCATGTATGGCGCCTATGCGCTGGGCGCCCCGGTCGGTGTGGCACTGAACAGCGGTTGGGGCTTCACCGGCATCGCTGTCGCCGCGATGTTCATCCCGTTGCTGGCGCTGGCGATCGTCAGCGGTGTCCGGCCTGTTGCCCCCACGGCGACGCGGCGTACACCGTTCTACAAGGTGCTGGGAACCGTATGGGTTCCTGGCCTGGGATTGGCCTTGTGCAGTGTCGGCTTCGGCGTCCTCACTGCGTTCATCGCCTTGCTGTTCGCGGCACGGGATTGGGGCGATGCTTCCTTGGCCTTCTCGGCTTTCGGCCTGGCGTTCATCGGTGCTCGCATTCTCTTCGGCCATCTTCCAGACAAGCTTGGCGGAGCGCGTGTCGCCTTGGCCTGTGTGCTGATCGAGGCCGTCGGGCTGTTGTTGATCTGGGGTGCCGACAGTGCCGCCATCGCCTACCTGGGCGCGGCATTCACCGGTTTTGGTTATTCGCTTGCGTTCCCGGGCTTCGGCGTAGAGGCCGTGCGACGTGCCCCGGCGCAGAATCGTGGGCTGGCCATGGGCGCCTATGTCGCGTTTCTGGATATCTCCCTGGGTATCACCAGCCCGTTGGCCGGTGCGTTGGCCAGCGGCTGGGGCATCGGTGCGGTTTACCTGGGCGGGGCGGTGGCTGTCGCACTGTCCTTTCTCGTCGCGTTGAGGTTGCTGATGCAGGACGCGCAAGGAAAGCAGGTTGTTTGAGTTCAATCAGGACTTGCTTCGTATTGTCCTGAAAACCCGTTCTGATAAAGGAGTTTGAACATGCACGTATTCGTTACCGGGGCCACGGGTTGGGTCGGTTCCGCGGTGGTCCAGGAGCTGATCGAGGCCGGCCATCAGGTCACGGGGTTGGCCCGTTCCGATGACAAGGCCGCCGTGCTGGCCGCCACCGGCGCCAAGGTGGTACGCGCCACGCTGGAAGACCTCGACATCTTGCACAGGACGGCCTGTGCGGCGGATGCGGTGATTCATACCGCGTTCAATCATGACTTCTCGCGGTTTGCCGAGAATGCCGAGCAGGACCGTCGCGTCATCGAAACACTGGGTGGCGCGCTGGAAGGCTCGGACCGCCCGTTGCTGGTGACGGCCGGCCTGCTCGGGTTGACCCGGGGCGCGAGTGAGCTTGAGGTCGCCAGCCCAGCCTCGCCGCGCAAATCCGAAGTGGCGGCGCGGGCGCTGATCGAGCGCGGCGTGCGGGCCGCGACGGTGCGGCTTGCGCCTTCGGTGCACGGGCTCGGCGATCATGGGTTCATTCCGATCCTGATCCGCCTGGCCCGGGAGAAGGGTGTATCGGCCTATCCCCGTGAAGGCAATCATTGCTGGGCTGGCGTCCATCGGCTGGATGCTGCCCGGGTCTATCGGCTTGCGCTGGAGCAGGGTGTGACTCAGGCCGTCTACCACGCGGTCGCCGATGAAAGTGTGTCGTTCCAGGCCATCGCCAAGGCCATCGGTCGCGGCCTGGGTTTGCCGGTCGGGTTCCGGGAGCGCGAGCATTTTGGCTGGTTCGCTCATATGGCCAGTGCGGACATGGCGGCCTCCAGCGCGTACACCCGTGCCTTGCTGGGCTGGACACCGAACGGCCCGAGTCTGCTGGATGATCTTGAGCAACCGGGTTACTACGTGGGTTGAACAGGATGTCTAGCGCGAAATGATCCCGTGGTCGATCGCGTACTTCGCCAGGGCCGCGGGTTTGTCGATGTTGAGCTTGCGGCGGATGCTCAGGCGGTGGGTCTCGACGGTGCGCACGCTGATGTCCAGCTCGCGGGCCATCTCCTTGTTGTTCAGCCCCTGGACCATTTTGAGCAGTACCTGGCGCTCACGGGGTGTCAGTTCGTCATCGGTGCCGGGGTCGGTGGCGAGCCGCTGGGCGATCTCGGCGCTGTAGAAAGTGCCGCCGCTGATGATGGCTTCGATGGCGGCGATGATTTCCCGCGAGGGCGCGTTCTTGAGCACGTAGCCGCTGGCACCGGAGCGCACCGACTCGCTCACGTATTCATGATTGTCGTACATGCTCAGGACCAGGATCTTGAGGCTGGGGTACTGCTTGCCCAGCAGCCGGGTCAACTCGAGGCCGTTCATGTCCTTGAGGCCGATGTCCATCAGCAACAGGTCCGGCTGGCAGCGCCCGACCATCTCGATTGCCTGCGCGCCGTTCTCGGCCTCGCCCACCACGTCCAGTTGGGGCATGACGGACAGCAAGGCCCGGATGCCATCGCGGACCAGGGAGTGATCGTCAACCAGTGCGATGCGGATCGCAGGGGGCAGGTTCATCGGCAGGTGCTCTTGGTGTAGGGAGTGCGCATCAGCTTTCTGTCGTCGACAGGTCCATGGGTAACAGGACGTCCAGTTCGCTGCGCCCCGGCGTCGACGTCAGTTCCAGGCGCCCGCCGAAATGCTCGACCCGTTCGCGGATGTTACGCAGGCCGATGCCGGCATGGCCACGTTCGACCTGCGGGACGTTGAAGCCCATCCCGTCGTCCACCACCGTCAGGCGCAAGGATTGAGCAGAGCCGAACAAGGTGATGGCGACGCGTTTCGCCCCGGCGTGGCGTTCGATATTGGTCAGGGCTTCCTGGGCAATGCGGAACAGTGAGACCGGGGCGCCGTTCTCCAGCCGGCAATCGAATTCGTTGGTCCTGTAGGACACATCGAGCCCGCTGCGCTGTTCGAATTCGGCCGCGAGCTGGCCGATGGCGGCGGGCAGGCCCAGGGTGTCGAGCAGGGAAGAGCGCAGGTCGTGGGAGATGCTGCGGATTTCACCGATGGCTTCACCCAGTCGATCCGTCGCGTTCTTCAGGATGCCCAGGCCGTTTTCCTGGCCGTTTTCGAGCACATGACTGGCCAGCTCGAACTGGAATTTTATCGATACCAGCAACTGGCTGATGCCGTCGTGCAGTTCGCGGGACACTCGCGAGCGTTCTTCCTCCTGCAAGCTGACGATGCGCTGGTTCAGCCGCTGCAGTTTCTTGTCGGCCAGGCGATGTTCGCTCACGTTGAGGGTCATGCCGCCGGCGAAGACCAGCAGGACCGCCACCAGCGCGATGGCGGCAATGGCCTGCATGGTGGTGTGGATGCCATGGGCCACTTCATCGCGGGCCTGCTGCGTGGCGCGCTCGACATCTTCCAGGTAGATCCCGGTGCCGAGCATCCAGCCCCATCGATCCAGCATCACCACGTAGGCCAGTTTTTCGGTCACCTGGCCGGAGGACGGTTTGTTCCAGGCGTAGCGCTGGAAGCCTTCGCCGGTCTCGGCACTCTTGATCAAGGCCTGGATGACGGGCAGGCCGTGGGGGTCCTTCATGTCCCAGAGGTATTTGCCCACCAGTTCCGACTGGCGCGCGTGCATCAGGCTGCGGCCCTGGCGGTCATAGACGAAGAAATAGCCGTTGATGCCGAAGCTGAGCTTGCGCAGCTCTTCGAGCACCTGTTGTTGCGCGCGTTCGTCGCCAAGGCCGCCGTTGTACAGCGGAGCGATCAGGCTCTGCGCCATTTCGACGTAGTTTTTCAGCTCGGCGCGCTTGCTGGCCAGGATGCTGTCTTCGATCAGTTGCGCCTGTTGATCGCCCAACTGGCGGTTGAGCGAGATCACCAGCGCACAGATGACGGCGATCGCCAGGACCAGGGGCAGGATCCCGAGGGCGACGATTTTGTGTTTGAGCAGCATCGGTACTCCTGTCAGGGCCTGACGGGGGGAGGTGGATGGTCGGCATCATATGCCAAACATAAAACCTGTGGGAGCGAGCCTGCTCGCGATGACGGTGTGTCAGTCGACATTGTTGTTGACTGAGCCAATGCCATCGCGAGCAGGCTCGCTCCCACAGGGGGTAGTACGCAGTGTGCATCTACGTAGTACTACGGATTTATTTATTGACGACGTACAGGGATATTGGACCCGCTCCGAATAGCCGGGGCACACTATAAAAACAATCGCCGCAGTCCACTGGACCTCGGCAGGAGACACGCAATGACAACCCGTCTGGTTAAACACCTCGCCTGGTTTGCCGTGGCTGTTCTGGGAGCCTGTGCGTTGAGTGTCGTGGCCTTGCGCCGCGGCGAACCCATCAACGCCCTCTGGATCGTCGTCGCAGCCGTGGCCATCTACCTGGTCGCCTACCGCTACTACAGCCTCTTCATCGCCAACAACGTGATGCAACTCGATGCGCGCCGGGCCACCCCCGCCGTGCTCAACAACGATGGCCTGGACTTCGTCCCGACCAATAAACACATCCTCTTCGGTCACCACTTTGCCGCCATTGCCGGCGCGGGGCCGCTGGTCGGGCCGGTGCTGGCGGCGCAGATGGGCTACCTGCCCGGCACGCTCTGGCTGATCGCCGGCGTGGTGCTGGCCGGGGCCGTGCAGGACTTCATGATCCTGTTCCTGTCCACCCGCCGCAACGGCCGTTCCCTGGGCGACATGGTCCGTGAGGAAATGGGCCGCATTCCCGGCACCATCGCGCTGTTCGGCTGCTTCCTGATCATGATCATCATCCTCGCGGTGCTGGCGCTGATCGTGGTCAAGGCCCTGGCCGAGAGCCCGTGGGGGATCTTCACGGTGATGGCGACCATCCCGATCGCGATGTTCATGGGCATCTACATGCGCTACATCCGCCCGGGCCGCATCGGTGAAATCTCGCTGATCGGTGTGCTGTTGCTGCTCGGTTCGATCTGGCTGGGCGGGCAGATCGCCGCCGACCCGGTCTGGGCCAAGGCCTTCAGCTTCACCGGGATCCAGATCACCTGGATGCTGATCGGCTACGGCTTCGTCGCGGCGGTGCTGCCGGTGTGGCTGATCCTCGCCCCGCGGGACTACCTGTCGACGTTCCTCAAGATCGGCACCATCGTGGCCCTGGCGATCGGCATCCTGATCACCATGCCCGAGCTGAAAATGCCGGCGCTGACCCAGTTCACCAACGGCATGGGCCCGGTGTGGAAGGGCGGGCTGTTCCCGTTCCTGTTCATCACCATCGCCTGCGGCGCGGTCTCGGGTTTCCACGCGCTGATCTCCTCGGGCACCACGCCCAAGCTGCTGGATAACGAAACCAACGCCCGCTACATCGGCTACGGCGGCATGCTGATGGAGTCCTTCGTGGCGATCATGGCGATGGTCGCCGCTTCGGTGATCGAGCCGGGCGTGTACTTCGCCATGAACAGCCCGGCGGCGGTGGTCGGCGGTGACGTCGTGGCCGTGGCCCAGACCATCAGCGGCTGGGGCTTTGCCATCACCCCCGATGCGCTGCAGGCGGTCGCCCGGGACATCGGCGAAACCACCGTCCTGGCCCGTGCCGGCGGTGCACCGACCCTGGCGGTCGGTATCGCGCAGATCCTGCACTCGGTGCTGCCGGGTGAGAACACCATGGCGTTCTGGTACCACTTCGCGATCCTGTTCGAAGCGCTGTTCATCCTCACGGCGGTAGACGCCGGCACCCGTGCCGGGCGCTTCATGCTGCAGGACCTGCTGGGCTCGTTCGTGCCATCGCTCAAGCGCACCGAATCCTGGACCGCGAACCTGATCGCCACCGCCGGTTGCGTGGCGCTGTGGGGCTACCTGCTGTACCAGGGCGTGATCGATCCGCTGGGCGGCATCAACACCTTGTGGCCGCTGTTCGGCATCTCCAACCAGATGCTGGCCGGTATCGCCCTGATGCTCGCCACCGTGGTGCTGATCAAGATGAAGCGCCAGCGCTACATCTGGGTCACGCTGCTGCCGGCGGCCTGGCTGCTGATCTGCACCACCACGGCGGGCCTGATCAAGCTGTTCGACGCCAACCCGGCGATCGGCTTCCTGGCCCTGGCGCGCAAATACAACGAGGCCCTGGCGGCCGGCCAGGTCCTGGCCCCGGCCAAGAGCATCGAGCAGATGCAGCACGTGGTGTTCAACGCCTACACCAATGCGACGCTGACGGCGCTGTTCCTGTTTGTGGTGCTGAGCATCCTGTTCTACGCGCTCAAGGTCGGCGTCGCCGCCTGGGGCACGAAAGAGCGCACGGATAAAGAAGCGCCATTCCAGGCCCTGCCGGACGCCTGAAACGAGGATTGCAACGATGTTCAATGACTTGAGTCGCCTCGGTAAATACCTCGGTCAGGCCGCCCGCCTGATGGTCGGCATGCCCGACTACGACAACTACGTCGAGCACATGCAAACCAAACACCCGGACAAACCGCTGATGGACTACGAGGCGTTCTTCCGCGAACGCCAGGAGGCCCGTTACGGTGGCAAGGGTGGGCCGAAGTGCTGTTGAAGGCCTTGTAATACCCCCTGTGGGAGCGAGCTTGCTCGCGAATGCGGTGGCTCAGTCGATGAAGATGTCGACAGACCCACCGCTATCGCGAGCAGGCTCGCTCCCACATTGGTTTTTAGGTGGTCTCAAGATTCAGGTACGCCACAGCCCCCCTGTGGGAGCGAGCCTGCTCGCGATGACGGTTTGTCAGACAACATGATGCTGACTGACCCATTGCTATCGCGAGCAAGCTCGCTCCCACAATGCTACTTGCTGGCTCACTCTCACTCCGCCAACAACACCGCCGCATCGAACCCCACCCGCAAGTTGCCCCAATGACGGCCGTCGAAGAAGAACGGCACGTCGATCTCGGTCATGATTTCCCCGGTATCGCGCAGGTAGGTCTGGAGCAGGAAGCGCTGGACGTTGCCGGCTGCGCGCAGGCCGATCGGGTCGTTGAAGATCCGTTTGTTGCGGCACACCGGCAGGTCGACGGCGCGATCCCCCGTCGGTGGTTTCGAGACCCAGCTGTTGTTCACCGGGCAGTAGCCCTTGGAGTCGACGATGAACGAAACCTTGCCACCCGGCGTGCTGCGGGTGAGGGCGTCGCAGGCTTCCTGGCAGACCTGGGCAAAGCGTTCGGTGTAGCCGGTCATGTACTGCTTGGGATCGGTGCCGGGGACCAACTGGTAATTCTGCTCGAACAGGTTGAGGCCTTCGCGGTGCAGCGCTTCCAGGCGTACCTGGAGGGTGTCGCGGCACTGGCTGGCGCGGGTGATGGCGGCGTCCAGCTTGCCGTGGCCGAGCACGAACCGGCCCAACAGTGCCTGCACTTTTTCAGCGACACCGGACAGGTCACGGGTGGCCGTCGCCGAATGCTGCATGCGCTGGTCGATGGACTGGCTGTCGGCGTGGATCCGGGTGACCCGTTCGTTGATGCCGGTGTTGGCATCGGCGAACTGCTGGATGTGCCCGGCAATGTCGGCCAGTTTGCCGTGGGTGGATTCGAAGTCGACGATCATGCTCTCGAAGTGGCCGGAGGCGCGCTCCACGACTTTCTGGGTTTCCCGGGCGCTGTGGCTGATCTGGGTGGTCTGTTCATGGGTGGAACCGACTTCTTCGAGCATGGCGTCGATGTTGCGCGAGATGTCGTCGGTGGCCCGGCTGACGTTCTGTGCCAGGGTCCGCACCTCGTCGGCTACCACGGCGAAACCCCGCCCGCTCTCGCCGGCACGGGCGGCTTCGATGGCGGCGTTGAGGGCCAGCAGGTTGGTCTGGGCAGAGATCTGCTGGATCAACCCGACGATGGACTTGATGCTTGAGGAACGCTGGTTCAACGCACTCACCAGGGTGGCGAACTCGCTGAGGCTGCCGGAGATCTCGCCGATGTTGCCGGTTACTTCCAGCAATTCGGCATAGGAGTCGCGGGCCATGCTCAGGTTCTGCGCGGTGGTGCTGGAGATGCCCTGGGTCTGGCGCGAGACTTCTTCGATGCGGTCCACGGCGGAGTTGCTCTGCTCCATCACTTCCCTGGCGAAGCGTGCCTGGTGGGTGGCGCTGTCGCTGGAGTCGCTGATGTTCTTCAGCGAGCGCGCCGATTCGACGGCGATGTGCACGGTGAGCGCCTGGACGTTGCTGATGATTTCCCGCTGCTTGGCCAGGAACCGGTTGCAGGTGCCGGCCAGCACGCGGATTTCGTCGTGGGTCACCAACGGCAGGTCCCTGGAGAGATCGCCTTCGCCGTTGGCGATTTCTTCCAGTGCCCGGGTCATGGCCGTGACGGGGCGTACGATGAGGTGGCGAAAGTACCAGACCATGAAGCTGATCATGCACAGCGTCAGGAGGGCACCGAAGAGCAGGGCCTGGGTCAGGCTGTCGAGCCGACCCTCGATCTGCCCCAGCAGGGCGCTATCCAACTGTGCGTTGCGCAATTGCAACACTATGTCGGCGCGGGCGCTGAGGGCCACCCAGTACAGCAGCCCGCTGACGGCGACCAGCAGGAAAAGGCTCGAGAGTTTTTTTGTGAGCGTATCGAAAAACTGCGTTTCGATGGACTCGTACAAAGCCTTCAACGTCTGCATGCCATAGCTCCTGGGCAAAAAAATCTCTCAATGGAATACATTCGACCGAGAGAACCAAAGCTTTAGCGATTTAGGGCGTTTTGATATTACTTCGCTCGTTTGGTGTACAGAGGACTTGTGGGAGCGAGCCTGCTCGCGATGAGGGCCTCACCTCCAGACAGTCTGTGACTGATACACCGCTATCGCGAGCAGGCTCGCTCCCACAGGGGCTAGCCGTGGCAATAAGGTCCTGGAAAAGATTTACTGGGAATCATTCTCAAAGTATATTCGCTCGCATTAACGTCCCCTGTGTGAGTGCTGCGTCTTGAATCGTTCCACCCCTCCCGCTAATCGCAACGTCTTCATCAAGTGTGTATTGCCGACGTTGTCTTGCTGTTTCATCGCAAGCCCCCTGTGGGCCCAGGACGTACTCGAACTGCCCACCACGGACATCCAGGGCAGCCGCATCACTCAGGACGAAGGCTATATGGCGTCGCAAGCCAGCACGGCGAGCAAAAGCGATGTACCGATCAAGGAAGAGGCGCAATCGATCAATGTTGTGACCCAGCAGACGCTGGACGACTATCAGGTACGCTCGCTGGGCGATGCGATGAAGTTCGTCAGCGGCGTCAGCCAGGGCAATACCCTGGGCGGTTCGCGGGACTCGCTGATCAAGCGCGGCTTCGGCACCAACGACGACGGCTCGATCCTGCGCGACGGCGTGCGCTCGAACCTGGGGCACAACTTCAGCGCCACCACCGAGCGGGTCGAAGTGCTCAAGGGCCCGGCCTCGATGCTGTACGGCGCGCTGGAGCCTGGCGGCCTGATCAACGTCATCAGCAAAAAGCCTGAATACACCCAAAGCACTACGTTGAGCGGCTCGGCCTACAGCGAAGGCGGCGGCACGATGGCTGTGGACACCACCGGACCGCTGGGGGATACCGGGCTGGCGTATCGGTTGATTGCCGAGCGCAAGCACGAAGATTACTGGCGTAACTATGGGGTCAATGAAAGCACACTGGTTGCCCCATCCCTGGCTTGGACAGGTGAACGCGCGTCCTTGAACCTGAGCTACGAATACAACGAATATTCCAACCCGTTCGACCGTGGCACGGTGTTCACCAACGGGCATCCGGCCGACATCGATTATGACAAGCGCCTCGACGAGCCCTGGGCCAAGAGCGTAGGGATTCGCGAGACGGCGACGGCGCGTTTCGAGTATGAGTTGAGTGAGGCGTGGAAGACTCGCGTGACTTATGGCTGGAACAATGATCGGTACAGTCTTTCGATTGCGCAGCCGAGCCTGTCAAATGCCGGTAAGTTTCAGCGTGCCGCCAATGGTGCGCATTACGACGATGAAACGCGTTACGCCAGTTGGGATTTCATTGGTAAGCAGGAGCTATTCGGTCATCGCCATGATCTGCTGATCGGTGTCGATAATCAGGTGTCCGATCAATACCGTGGCAAGACCTACCGTGGCACTGCACAAGAAGGGTTCGATATCACCGCGCCGGTTTATGGTGGTCTGGCAGAGCCAAGCAAAATAAATGCTGCTCAAAGCAACCTGAGTAACAAACTGACCTCCAGTTCTGTTTACCTGAAGGACAACTGGCACCTGGATGATCGCTGGATTCTGGTGTTTGGCGGACGCTACCAGCATTACGACCAGTTCAGTGAAACGGGCATGATCAAGCGGGTGCCTGTTCGCGACGATAACGGCGATGCCTTTGTTCCGTTTTTGGGGCTGGTCTACAAAGCCGATGAAACCTTGTCGCTGTACGGAAATTACAGCCGTTCGTTCAAACCCAACGATACCGTCGATGACAACCTCAGCACTTTCAAGCCGGAGGAAGGGCGTAGTTACGAAGTCGGTGCCAAATATGATCCCTTGCCTGGGCTGAATATCAATCTCGCCTTGTTCGATATCGAAAAAAAGAATGTGGTGACCAACACCATAGTCGGTGGGAAAACCATTGCAGAAGCCGCCGGCAAAGTCGGCTCCCAAGGCCTGGAGCTCGACGTCACCGGACGTCTGGCCGAGCGCTGGGACCTGATCGGCACCTACGCCTACACCCATACAGAAATACTCGATGATCCCAAGAACGAAGGCCATCGCCTGTCGGACGCGCCCAAGCACACCGCCAGCCTGTACCTGTCCCACCACCTGAACGTACCCGCCGAATTCGGCGCCTGGCATGCTGGTGGTGGCGCTCGTTACGTCGGCGAGCGTGCCGCCAACAACGCCAACGACTTCTGGCTCAGCAGCTACACCGTCGCCGATGCCTTCTTGCGTTGGGAGTTGCCGGTGCTGGGGTACAAGACATCGCTGCAACTGAATGTGGACAACCTGTTCGACAAGCAGTACTACCCATCCTCTACGGGCAGCCAGTTGCAGGTCAACGTCGGCGAGCCGCGCACCGCACGCCTGAGCGCCAGCGTGACGTTCTGATCCTTGAAAACAAAAATGCCCGGACCTTCAAGCCCGGGCATTTTTTTGCTTCGTCTTTTTGCTTCAGGGCGCCATCGCGAGCAGGCTCGCTCCCACATTTGCTTGCAGGTGTGTACTCATTCTGTGTTCACCCTGATCCCCTGTGGGAGCGAGCCTGCTCGCGATAGCGGTCTGACTGGACGGCGCGATCAGCGAAACGCCGGCACCACGTGCTTGATGAACAGCTCCAGGGATTTCTTCTTCTCCGCGTGGGGCAGGCTGTTGTCGCACCAGAAGCTGAACTCGTCGACGCCCAGTTCCTGGTAGTACTTGATGCGCGGAATGATTTCTTCCGGGGTGCCGATCATGGCGGTCTTGTGCAGGCTCTCCAGTTCGAACTCTGGGCGACCGGCGAATTTTTCTTCCGGGCTTGGCGCCAGGAAGCCGTTGACTGGGGTTTCCTTGTTGCCGAACCAGGCATCGAAGGTGCGGTAGAACTTCGCGATTGCCTTGGCCCCGACTTTCCAGCCTTCGGGATTGTCGGTCGAGTGTACGTGGGTGTGGCGCAGCACCATCAACTGAGGACGTGGTACGCCAGGGTTGTTGTCCAGCGCGTTCTGGAACTTGTTCTTCAGGTCGAGGACTTCTTCGTCGCCCTTCATCAACGGCGTCACCATGACGTTACAGCCGTTGGCGACTGCAAAGTTGTGCGAGTCCGGGTCGCGAGCGGCGATCCACATCGGTGGGTTCGGCTTCTGGATCGGCTTGGGCACGCTGGTGGACGTCGGGAACTTCCAGATGTCGCCGTCATGGGCGTAGTCGCCTTGCCACAGCGCACGTATCGCCGGAACCATTTCCCGCAGGGCCTGGCCCCCGGAAGCCGCTGGCATGCCGCCGGCCATGCGGTCGAATTCGACCTGGTAAGCGCCACGGGCCAGGCCGACTTCCATGCGACCGTTGCTGATCACGTCCAGCAATGCGCATTCACCGGCCGCCCGCAGCGGGTGCCAGAACGGCGCGATGATGGTGCCGGCGCCCAAGTGGATGGTGGTGGTCTTGGCCGCCAGGTAGGCCAGCAGCGGCATCGGGCTTGGCGAGATGGTGTATTCCATGGCGTGGTGTTCACCGATCCAGACGGTGCTGAAACCACCGGCCTCGGCCATCAGGGTCAGCTCGGTCAAGTCTTCGAACAGCTGGCGGTGGCTGACGCTTTCGTCCCAACGTTCCATGTGTACGAACAGGGAAAATTTCATGACGCTTACCTCGGATCTTTTGTTGGCGGCCTGTCGATTGCGGGCCTGTTGCCTGGGACGAGCGCAGGGCTCCCGGGTGTTCTCGCCAGGCTGGGCGCGTCGTGGTTGCGGCGGCCTGGCTGATTGATTATTGGTATACCATAATACGGAATGTCTGCAAAATATTTCTGCCCGGGCCATCAAGCCGGAACGGGCAGGGCACCCATCTTGCCGTGGCAATACACCATCGGCCCGGCGCTCTGCTGGGGCACGATCAGGTTCTTTACCGCACCGACCATGATCGCGTGGTCACCGCCTTCATATTCGCGCCACAGTTCGCATTCGATCACCGCCGTGGCGTTGGCAAGGATCGGATTGCCCAGTTCGCTCATGGTCCATTCGATGCCTTGCGCCTTGTCTTTACCCTTGCGTGCGAACGCATAGGCTTCGCTCTGCTGGCCACCGGAAAGCACGTGAATGGCGAAGCGCTTGTTCTTGATCAGTACCGGATAGGAGTCGGAGCTGTAGTTGGGGCAGAACAACACCAGGGGCGGTTCCATGGACAGCGAGCTGAACGCGCTGGCAGTCAGGCCGACGATCTGGCCGTCGTCATCCAGCGTAGTGATCACGGTGACGCCGGACGGGAATGAACCCAGGACTTGTTTGTAGATGGCGGCGTCGATCATTGAACTGTCCTCGTGGTGTTGCACGGTTTTATAGGTTTGTAGGTCTGATGGTATACCGTAATACAATCATTGCAAGGGCTTTTTCGACGTTCCGATAAAACGTACAGGGGAGCGTTTGGGCCAATAAATACGGGGTTATCCCGGGAACCGCAGGCGGTTGATCGGGGCGAAATCGCAGATCAGATGGGCGTTCAGAAAGCGGTTCAGCCTTGTGAAAATGTTGGAATACCATAATATGGTGTTCATCTGAGTGGCGCCGTAGAGCGTCCCGGTTTGGCTTTGTACAAAGATAAGAACAGACAAACTCGAGTTCATGCACATGTCCCAGATGTCCCGGCAAGACCCGTTGATCGAGAATCACACCGTCGATTACGTCCCCCTCGCAGAGCGCCATGGCAAGGCCCGCGATCTGTTCACTTTATGGTTCAGCACCAACATTGCGCCGCTGCCCATCGTCACCGGCGCCATGGTGATCCAGGTGTTTCACCTCGATCTGTTCTGGGGGCTGCTGGCGATTGCCCTGGGGCATCTGGTCGGTGGATTGGTGATCGCCCTGGCGTCGGCCCAGGGACCCCGCATGGGGATCCCGCAAATGGTCCAGAGTCGTGGTCAGTTCGGGCGTTATGGCGCGCTGCTGATCGTGTTCTTCGCGGCGCTGATCTATGTCGGCTTCTTCATTTCCAACATCGTGCTGGCGGGTAAATCCATTGTCGGCATTGCACCATCGGTTCCGGCACCGGCCAGCATCCTGATCGGCGCCCTCAGCGCCACGGCCATCGGTGTGATCGGCTATCGCTTCATCCATACCCTCAACCGCATTGGTACCTGGGTGATGGGCAGCGCCTTGCTCGCCGGCTTCCTCTATATCTTTGCCCATGACCTGCCGGCGGACTTCTTCACCCGGGGCGGTTTCAATCTGTCCGGCTGGCTGGCCACGGTATCGCTGGGGATCATCTGGCAGATCAGCTTCTCGCCTTATGTCTCGGATTACTCGCGTTACCTGCCGGCGGATATCGGCATTGCCCGTCCATTCCTGGCCACTTACCTGGGTGCGACCCTGGGCACCATCCTGTCGTTTACCTTCGGTGCGGTAGCGGTGCTGGCGACCCCTGAAGGCACCGAGGCGATGGCTGCGGTGAAGCAGTCCACCGGCTGGCTGGGGCCGATCCTGATGGTGCTGTTCCTGCTCAATATCATCAGCCACAACGCCTTGAATCTGTATGGCGCGGTACTGTCGATCATCACCTCGATCCAGACCTTCGCCAGCCAGTGGACGCCGAGCATCAAGGTTCGGGTGGTGTTGTCGAGCGTGGTGCTGGCGGGCTGCTGTGTCGTGGCGCTGGGCGCTTCGGCGGACTTCATCGCGCAATTCATTGGCTTGATCCTGGCGTTGCTGCTGGTGTTGGTGCCGTGGGCGTCGATCAACCTGATCGATTTCTATGTAATCAAGCGTGGCCGGTACGACATTGCCTCGATCTTCCAGGCCGATGGTGGCGTTTACGGGCGTTTCAACCTGCATGCGATCGTGGCGTATTTCATCGGGATCATCGTGCAACTGCCGTTTGCCAATACTTCGCTGTATGTCGGGCCTTATGCCAACCTGATCGAAGGTGCGGACCTGTCGTGGCTGGTGGGATTGGTGGTGACTTGCCCGTTGTATTATTGCCTGGCGACCCGTGGGCAGGCTCAGCGGAGCATGGCGGCGCGGTTGGGTTATACCGACTGATTGAAGCACTGTTGATCGAATGCCCGGCTATTTGCCGGGCATTTTTGTTTGGGGCGCAGTCCTCTGAACCAGCGCTGGACCCTGTGGGAGCGAGCCTGCTCGCGAAGGCAGTGGCACATTCGGCATTGATGCAAGCTGATCCGCCGCCATCGCGAGCAGGCTCCACACAAGGGATTGTGGTGTGAATACAAATATCTGGAACACCTGAAGCTACTGTGGGAGCGAGCTTGCTCGCGAAGGCAGTGGCACATTCAGCATTGATGCAAGCTGATCCGCCGCCATCGCGAGCAGGCTCGCTCCCACAGGGGATTGTGGTGTGAATACAAATATCTGGAACACCTGAAGATACTGTGAGAGCGAGCCTGCTCGCGAAGGCAGTGGCACATTCAGCATTGATGCAAGCTGATCCGGCGCCATCGCGAGCAGGCTCGCTCCCACAGGGGATTGTGGTGTGAACAAAAATACCAGGAACACTCGGAGCTACTGTGGGAGCGAGCCTGCTCGCGATGGCGGCGGTAGATTCAGCACAGATGCAAGCTGACCCGGCGCCCTCGCGAGCAAGCTCGGCTCCCGCATAGCCGGGTTGGAAGCTATCCCACCCGATCACCAAACAAAAAAAGGCCGCCGCAACCCGACGTTGCGGCGACCTTGAGGGTGACATCTTTGAGACGGCCCACCGAAGTGGGCCAGTAGGGGATCAGTGTGCCCCGGCAGCCTTGTTCAAATCGCTTTCGGCCCATTCGGTGTACACGCAGGCATCCGCCGTGGCCCAGCGCACGCGCACCGGGTCGCCGGCCTTGAGCGGCATGCCGGCGGCGGAGAGGGCCTTGACGGTCATGGCGGTGCCGCCGGAGGTCACCACGCTGCAGGTCTGGCTTTCGCCGAGGAACAGTACTTCGACGACCTTGGCCGAGACTTCATTCCAGCCTGCCGCCAGGGGCTCTTGAGCGGCCTGTTCGGTGCTCAGGGCCAGGGCCTTTTCCGGGCGGACCATCAGCAGCACGTCCTGGTCGGTTTTCAGGCCGGCGGTCAGGCGGATCGACAGCGACTGGCCTTCGAATGTCGCCACTGCGTTGCCCTGGGCCTTGAGCTTGAGGAAGTTCGAGTTGCCGAGGAACGACGCGACAAAGGCATTCGGCGGGTTCTGGTAGAGGTCGTAGCCGGTGCCCAGGCCGACGATCTTGCCGTGGCTGAAAATCGCGATGCGCTGGGACAGGCGCATGGCTTCTTCCTGGTCGTGGGTCACGTAGACAATGGTGATGCCCAGGCGCCGATGCAACTGGCGCAGCTCATCCTGCAGGTCTTCACGGAGTTTCTTGTCTAGGGCGCCGAGGGGTTCGTCCATCAGCAGGATGCGTGGCTCGTAGACCAGCGCCCGGGCAATCGCCACGCGCTGTTGCTGGCCGCCGGAGAGTTGCGAAGGGCGGCGATGGGCGAACTGCTCCAGTTGCACCAGCTTGAGCATGGCATCGACCCGACGGTCACGCTCGGCCGGCGCCAGCTTGCGGATCGCCAGCGGGAAGGCAATGTTGTCGCGCACCGACAGATGCGGGAACAGAGAATAGCGCTGGAACACCATGCCGATGTCGCGCTTGTGCGGCGGGACGTTGACCAGGGATTTGCCGTCCACCAGGATCTCGCCGCTGCTGGGGGTTTCAAACCCGGCCAGCATCGACAACGTGGTGCTCTTGCCCGAGCCGCTGGAGCCGAGGAAGGTCAGGAACTCACCGTCCTGGATCTCCAGGGCGATATCGTCGACGGCGGCAAAGTCGCCGTAGTGTTTGTTCAGGCTGCGCAGGCTGACCAGGGTCTTGTTGTTCTGTTGTGCGGGGTCTTTGACGGCACTCATTGTGTTCTCCTAGGCGCTCAGGCGCTGATTTCATTGCGCCGGCGCAGGGCGGCGGCGATCACCATCACCAATACCGAGAGGCCGATCAGCAGCGTCGAAGCGACGGCGATCACAGGCGTCAGGTCCTGGCGCAGGGTGGTCCACATCTTTACAGGCAGGGTTTGCAGGGTCGGGCTGGCCATCATCACGCTCAGCACCACCTCGTCCCACGACACCAGGAACGCGAACAGGGCGCCGGCGATCATGCCCGGGCGGATGGCCGGGAAGGTGACCTTGAACACCGCTTGCAGGCGTGACGCGCCGCAGATCACGGCGGCGTCTTCGATGGACTGGTCGAACAGTTTCAACGAGTTGATGATCGAGATGATGGTGAACGGCAACGCGACAATGACGTGGCTGACCACGAATGCGAACATCGTGCCGGTGTAGCCAAGCTTGAGGAACAGCGCATACACCGCCACGGCGATGATCACCAGCGGCACGATCATCGGCAGGGTGAACAGGCCATAGAGCATTTCCCGTCCCGGAAACCGACCACGCACCAGGGCAAACGCGGTGGGCAGGCCCAGGGCCACGGCACAGATCGTGGTCAGTACCGCGACCTTGAGACTGGCCAGTGCGGCGCTCATCCAATCGGGGTTGGAAAAGAACTGGCCGTACCATTTGAACGTCCAGCCCGGTGGCGGGAAGACCAGCCACTGGGATGAGCCGAACGACAGCAGCACGATGAACACGATCGGCAGCAGCAGGAACAGCCCGATCAACCCGGTCGTGAAGTACAGACCGAAGCGCATGCGCCGGCTCATGGCATTGGGAGTCAGGAGCATGACGATTTACCTCGCGTTACTGGCGCCAACCGGGGATTCCGGCTGAAGCTTCAGGTAGAAGTAGAACAGCACCAGCGTGATGACGATCAGCAACGCGGCACCGGCGCTCGCCAGGCCCCAATTGAGGAACGACTGCACCTGCTGGATGATGAACTCGGGCAGCATCATGTTCTGCGCACCGCCGAGCAGCGCCGGGGTGACGTAGTAACCCAGGGACATCACGAACACCATCAGGCCACCGGAAAACAGCCCCGGCCGGCACAGCGGCAGGAATACCCGGAAGAAGTTGGTCCAGGGGCTGGCACCGCAGATGGAGCCGGCCTGCAGGATCATCGGGTCGATGGCCTGCATGGTCGCCTGCAACGGCAGGACGATGAATGGGATCATGATGTAGCTCATGCCGATCACCACGCCGGTGAGGTTGTGCACCATCTCCAGCGGCTGGTCGATGATCCCCAGGGCCATCAGTGCCTTGTTGATCACCCCGGAAGCCTGCAACAGCACGAGCCAGGAGTAGGTCCGGGCCAGCAGGCTGGTCCACATCGACAGCAACACGATGTTCAGGATCCAACGACCCCAGCCACGCGGCACCAGGGTGATGGCCCAGGCCAGGGGGAAGCCCAACAGCAGACTGAACAGCGTCACCAGGCCGGCCACCGAAAAGGTATTGAGCAGCACTCGGGTATAAGCCGAGTTGGCGAACAGTTGTTCGTAGTTACCCAACCCGGGAACCGGTTCCAACACGCCACGCAGCAACAGACCGATCAACGGCGCCAGGAAGAACAGGCCAAGGAACAGCAGGGCGGGGGCCAGGTTGCCGGCCCCGCGCCAGCGCTGGGACAGCGACGGGGTCGTCGCTGCCTTGGCGGTTGCCACACCGGCAGCGCCAGGGGCGCTCCCGGTGTGTTGGGTTGTCGTTGCCGACATTTTCATTTGACCAGCCATTCGTTCCACCGTGTCGCGATGTCCTGACCGTTCTTGGCCCAGTACGCGAAATCAAGCGTGATCTGATCCTTGGCGTAGGCGGTCGGCAGGTTGGGAGCGAGCACCGAATCCAGGCGCGCGACGCTATCGACGTTGACCGGCGCATAAGCGGTCAGGTTGGAGAAGTCGGCCTGGCCCTTGGCGCTGCTGGCGTTGGCCAGGAACTTCATGGCGGCGGCCTTGTTCTTCGAGCCCTTTGGCACGACCAGGATGTCGGCCATGACCAGGTTCTGTTTCCAGCTCACGCCCACTGGTGCGCCGTCCTGTTGCAGTGCGTAGATGCGACCGTTCCAGAACTGACCGAGGCTGGCTTCGCCGGACGCGAGCAGTTGCTGGGACTGGGCGCCGCCGCCCCACCAGACGATGTCTTTCTTGATGGTGTCGAGTTTCTTGAAGGCGCGATCCAGGTCCAGAGGGTAGAGCTTGTCCTGGGGAACGCCGTCGGCCAGCAGGGCCAGTTCAAGCACGCCTGGGCTCGGCCATTTGTACAGGGCGCGTTTGCCTGGGTAGGTCTTGGTGTCGAACAGCGCGGACCAGTCCTGGGGCTTGCCGGCACCGAGCTTGCCTTCGTTGTAGCCGAGCACGAACGAGAAGTAGAACGAGCCGACACCGTGGTCGGAAACGAAGCGTGGATCGATCTTGTCGCGCTTGATGACCGAGAAGTCCAGGGGTTCGAGCAGGCCTTCAGCGGCGGCGCGCAAGGCAAAGTCAGCCTCGACGTCAACCACGTCCCACTGCACGTTGCCGCTCTCGACCATGGCCTTGAGTTTGCCGTAGTCGGTCGGGCCATCCTGCACCACAGTGATGCCGCTGGCCTTGCTGAACGGGTCGGCCCAGGCCTGTTTCTGCGCATCCTGGGTAGTCCCACCCCAGCTGACGAAGTTGACGCTTTCGGCCGCCATCGTCGCCTGGCTGGCGACACCCAGCAAGCCAGCAAAAAGAACGGCTACTGCACTTTTCTTCAACACCATTTTCACGCCCTCATTGTTGTGTTTATTGAGCGGGCTTGTGTGTGCCCGCTTTATAGGGAGCTTAGGTCCTTCTGGCCTTACCGCGACCGCGCCAAGGGCTGAGTTTTTCTGTGCCATCCCTGCGGGGTGCACCTGGCTGAAGCGTTCGGTCTATGGAATATCATATTATGGTATTCCAAACTTTCTGCAAGCATTTTGCCGTACCGGCTATCCGTCTGGAGCAGATTTTTTTCCAGGATCTTTTTCAGGCGGCCACTCTCCCTGGGGGAGCGAGCCTGCTCGCGATGGCGGCCTGTCATTCGGCCTTGCAGTAACTGAGCCACCGCTATCGCGAGCAGGCTCGCTCCCACAGGGTGTTCCCGGCTAGCTGGGACTCAGCCGGTAAACGGAATGCTCTCCACCACTTCCAGGTCATACCCGGTCAAACCGGCGTATTTGAGCGGCGGCCCCAGGTGGCGCAACTTGCCGACGCCCAGGTCCTGGAGGATCTGCGCGCCGGTACCGACTTCTGAATAGATGCGCGATTGGGAGCGGCTGAACTGTCGGGGTGGCTGGGTGAGTTGCGGCACGCGTTCGAGCAGGGCCTGGGAGGATTCGTGGTTGGCCAGCACGACCACCACGCCGCAACCTTCTTCAGCGACCCGTTGCAGTGCCGCCCAGAGCGTCCAGTTGGACGGTCCGTTGTATTCGGCGCCCACCAGGTCCCGCAGCGGGTCGATGACGTGGACCCGCACCAGGGCCGGTTCTTCCCGGCGGATGTTGCCCATGACCATCGCCATGTGTACGCCGCCCTCGATGCGGTCTTCAAAGGTGAACAGCCGGAAGGTGCCGTGCACGGTGGGCAGTTCCCGTTCACCGATGCGTACCACGGTGTGTTCGGTGCTCAGGCGGTAGTGGATCAGGTCGGCAATGGTGCCGATCTTGATCCCGTGTTTGCGGGCGAACACTTCCAGGTCCGGGCGGCGGGCCATGGTGCCGTCGTCGTTCATCACTTCGACGATCACCGACGCGGGCGTGAAACCGGCCAGGCGCGCCAGGTCGCAGCCGGCTTCGGTATGCCCGGCACGGGTCAGGACGCCACCTTCGCGGGCGCGCAGCGGGAAGATATGCCCCGGCTGGACGATATCGCTGGGGCCGGCATCGGCGGCAACCGCGGCGGCCACGGTGCGCGCCCGGTCGGCGGCGGAGATGCCGGTGGTCACGCCGGTGGCGGCCTCGATGGACACGGTGAACGCGGTGCTGAACACGCTGCCATTGCTCGGCACCATCTGCTCGAGTCCCAGGCGCTGGCAGTGTTCGTCGGTCAAGGTCAGGCAGATCAGCCCGCGGGCTTCCCGGGCCATGAAGCTGATGGCCTGGGCGCTGCAACAATCGGCGGCCAGCAGCAGGTCGCCTTCGTTTTCCCGGTCTTCGTCGTCCACCAGCAACACCATCTTGCCCTGGCGGTAGTCTTCGATGATTTCTTGAATACTGTTAAAGGCCATGTAGGGCTCTCTTTGTCCGGATGGGATGCATGATGGAAACCGCTTGTGGTATACCATAATACAAATTAACCCGAGAGGTCACTATGAAGGCGTACTGGATTGCTCATGTGGATGTCACCGACTCCGACCAATATAGCCAATACACCCAACGGGCTCCGGCGGCGTTTGCCTTGTACGGTGGTCGGATGCTGGCGCGGGGGGGGCGTAGCGAGGCGATGGAGGGCAGGGCCACGCCGCAGCGCAGCGTGGTGATTGAATTTGATTCCTACGAGCAGGCGCTGGCCTGTTATCACTCGGAGCAGTATCAGGAGGCCAAGCGTCACCGCCAGGATGTGGCCCGGGCCGAGGTGATCATCGTCGAGGGGGTGCCGCCTCTGTAGGAGCTGTCGAGCGAAGCGAGGCTGCGATCTTTACCCTGGCAATTGCATCGCAAGCGAACGCCTAAAAGATCGCAGCCTCGCTTCGCTCGACAGCTCCTACACCGCACCTGCAGGCAGTGGGAAAGCGTCAGCGGATGAAATGGATCTTGCCGCTGTCGTCGTTGCCGATGTAGATGCCATACACCCCGGCCTGGCGTTCCTCGATGTAACGCTCGAGGATCTGCCGGATGGCCGGGTAGTAGATGCTGTCCCAGGGAATGTCTTCTGGCGCGAAGAACCGGCAGGCGAGGGTTTCCGGGCCGAACTGGCCGGTGATTTCCAGCGCGACGGCGCGGAAGATGATGTACACCTCGCTGATCTTCGGCACGCTGAAGATCGAGTAGGGCGAGACGATGTCGGCGCGTACGCCGGTTTCTTCCCAGACTTCCCGCAGCGCCGCCTGCTCGGTGGTCTCGTTGCCTTCCATGAAACCGGCCGGCAGGGTCCAGGTGCCGGGGCGTGGAGGAATGGCGCGCTGGCACAACAGGTATTTGCCGTCCTGCTCGATGATGCAGCCGGCAATGATCTTCGGGTTGACGTAGTGGATGTAGCCGCAGCCGCCACACATCAGCCGTTCATGGGTATCGCCCGCCGGCAGGCGTTGACTCAGGTCGCTGCCGCCACACTTTGGACAAAAGCTCGGGCTGAACATGTCAGTGTCCTATACGGGGTTCTTTCAAGGCGATGGGGGCGGTGATTTCAGGAATGTCGCCGGTCTCTTCCTGCTTACGCTTGAGGTACTCCAGCGCAACCTTGGCCGCGGCCCGTACGTGGTCCACCGAAGCCTGGTGGGCGGCCAGCGGATCGCCGCTTTTGATGGCCTCGACGATACGTTCCATTTCCTGGTTGCTGGCGCCGCGACGGTTTTCCTGGGACACCGAGGTGGCCCGCAGGTAGCTGATGCGCGCCTGCAACTGGCGCAACTGGGTGGCCGCCACATGGTTGCCGGAGCCTTCGAGCAGCACGTCGTAGAAACCCTGCACCGAATCCAGCACCTGTTGCAGCTCGCCGTCCTTGAGGGCCTCGCGGTTTTCCTTCAGGGCGTTTTCAAGGGCCTTGATGTCCCTGGCACTGGCGCGCAGGGTGAACAGTTGGACGATCAGCCCTTCGAGCACGCAACGCAGCTCATAGATGTCACCGGCATCGTCCAGGGTGATGATCGCTACCCGTGGGCCCTTGGCATCGGCGAATTCCACCAGGCCTTCGGACTCCAGGTGGCGCAAGGCTTCGCGTACCGACGTGCGGCTCACACCCAGGCGATCGCACAGATCGCGCTCGACCAGACGATCCCCCGGCAGGAGCTGGAAGTTCATGATGGCGCTTCGCAGTTTATCCAGCACGATCTCGCGCAGGGTAACGGGGTTGCGATTGACCTTGAAGCTGTCGTCGAGTGGCAGGCGTTTCATGGGCGTTGCTCTTTAGGTGGCTGTCCACACAAAAAGAGCACGTCGATCACCATCACGTGCTCTTTCCGGACACAGCCAAGGTTAACTGGAGGCCTCGGCATCGGCTTCAGCGAAGGCTTCACGGGCGAGCCGGAAACTGTCGACGGCCGCGGGTACACCGCAATAAATACCGACCTGAAGCAGGATTTCGCGTATTTGTTCACGACTCAGGCCATTGCGCAAGGCACCGCGCACATGCAGTTTGAGCTCGTGAGGCCGATTGAGGGCCGAAATCATGGCCAAGTTTATCATGCTGCGTTCCTTGAGCGACAAACCCTCGCGGCCCCAGACGTGACCCCAGCAGTATTCGGTGACCATTTCCTGCAACGGCCGGGTGAAGTCGTCGGCGTTTTCGATGGAGCGCTTCACATAGGCTTCGCCCAGCACCTGGGTGCGGATCTGCAAGCCTTTCGCGTATTTTTCGTTGCTCATTTTCCATGTCTCCCGTGGGGCTCAGAGCCCGCCCATCAGGGTGTATTTGAGTTCAAGGTAGTCCTCGATGCCGTATTTGGAGCCTTCGCGCCCCAGGCCCGAGGTCTTGACGCCGCCGAACGGGGCCACCTCGGTTGAGATCAGCCCTTCATTGATGCCGACCATGCCGTATTCCAGCGCCTCGCTCATGCGCCAGGCCCGGCCCAGGTCGCGGGTATAGCAATAGGCGGCGAGCCCGGAGTCGGTGTCGTTGGCCATCTCCACGGCCTGGGCCTCGCTGTCGAAGCGAAAGACCGCGGCCAGCGGCCCGAAGGTTTCTTCCCGGGCGACTTTCATCTGCGTCGTGACGCCGGCCAGCACCGTCGGCTGGAAGAACCCGTGACCCAAGGCATGGCGTTCGCCGCCGCAGAGCACCCGGGCACCGTGGGCGAGGGCGTCCTGGACGTGATCCTCGACCTTGGCGACGGCCCGTTCGTTGATCAGCGGACCCTGGCTGACGCCCGTCTCGAAACCGCTGCCGACTTTCAGTTGCGCTACGCGCTCGGACAGGCGTGCGACAAATGCATCATGAATGCCGTCCTGCACCAGGAAGCGATTGACGCAGACGCAGGTCTGCCCGGCATTGCGGAACTTGGCGATCAACGCACCTTCCACTGCGCGCTCCAGGTCAGCGTCGTCGAAGACGATGAAGGGGGCATTGCCGCCCAGTTCCAGCGAGACCTTCTTCAAGGTTGGCGCGCACTGGGCCATCAGCAGTTTGCCAATGGCCGTGGAGCCGGTGAACGACAGCTTGCGTACCAACGGACTGCTGGTCAGTTCGCCGCCGATGGCCACGGCGTCACCGGTAATCACGTTGAAGATCCCTGCTGGAATACCGGCCTGTTCCGCCAGGGCCGCCATGGCCAGGGCCGAGAACGGCGTTTCCGGCGCAGGCTTGACGATGCAGGGACAGCCGGCGGCCAGGGCAGGCCCGGCCTTGCGGGTGATCATCGCCGCCGGGAAGTTCCACGGGGTGATGGCTGCGACGACACCAATGGGCTCCTTGCTCACCACGATGCGGGCATCGCCCTTGTGGCTGGGGATGGTGTCGCCATAAATGCGTTTGGCTTCTTCGGCGAACCATTCGATGAAGCTGGCGGCGTAGAGGATCTCGCCCTTGGCTTCGGTCAGTGGCTTGCCTTGTTCGAGGGTGAGGATCTCTGCCAGTGCATCGGCGTTTTCAAGCATCAGCCCGTGCCAACGCTTGAGGATCTGGCTGCGCTCCTTGGCGAGCAGCCCGCGCCAGGCCGGCCAGGCTTTGTTGGCGGCGGCGATGGCCTGGCGGGCGTGTTCGGCGCCCAGGTTCGGCACCCGGCCGATCAACTCGCCATTGGCCGGGTTGAAGATTTCCTGGCAGGCGCCATCAGGTGCCTCCAGCCATTGGCCGTCGATGTAGGCTTGTTGGCGGAACAGTTGCGAGGCTGCTGGACTCATGCCGGCTCCTGAAATAAAGATAGAAAAGTCACTTCTGGCCCCCTGTGGCGAGGGGATTTATCCCCGCTGGGCCGCGGAGCAGCCCTAAGACCTGCCAGCTCGGTGTGTCAGGTTGAGCTTTTGGGGCCGCTTCGCGCCCCAGCGGGGATAAATCCCCTCGCCACAACGGTGTTCGGCTCAGGTTCTTCTTGCGCCGTTCAGCCCAGCGCGGGCAGGGCGCCCAGCTTGCCCTTGTGGTAGATCATCGGCGTAACCGGCTGCTCGGGCAGGATCAGGTGCTTCACCGCGCCGACGATGATCGCGTGATCGCCGCCGTCGTATTCGCGCCACAGTTCGCACTCGATGATCGCCGTGGCCTTGGCCAGGATCGGGTTGCCGAGGTCGCTCAGGTGCCAGTCGATGCCCTTGGCCTTGTCCTTGCCTTTACCGGCGAAGGCGTAGGCTTCGGCGGTCTGGTCGGCGGACAGCAGGTGAATCGCAAACTGCTTGCTGTCCCGCAGGATCGGATAGGTGTCGGAGGCGTAGTTGGGGCAGAACAACACCAGCGCCGGGTCGATCGACAGCGCGCTGAACGCACTGGCGGTGATGCCGACGATGTTCCCTTCAGGGTCCAGGGTGGTGACCACCGTGACGCCGGATGGGAACGAGCCCATGACTTCTTTGTAAATGCCGGGTTCGATCATGGCGGCAGTCTCCTAGCGCATCACGAAGGGGTCAGGCATCGGTGCCTGAGAGAGGTTGATCCACACCGTTTTCAGGTCGGTGTAGGCCAGCACCGAATCGATGCCGCTTTCACGTCCGTAGCCGCTGTTCTTGAAGCCACCGATAGGTGCCATGGCCGAGACGGCGCGGTAGGTGTTGACCCAGATGATGCCCGAACGCACGTCCCGGGCCAGGCGATGGGCGCGGCCGAGGTCGCGGGTCCAGATGCCGGCGGCGAGGCCGAACTGCGAGTCGTTGGCGATGGCCAGCGCTTCGGCTTCGTCCTTGAAGCGAATCACCGACGCCACAGGGCCGAAGACTTCTTCCTGCATGATCTTCATCGAATTGCGGTCGCATTCGAACAGGGTCGGCTCGTAGAACCAGCCGTCACCCAGGTTCTGCGGGCGCTTGCCACCGAGGCGCAGCCGCGCACCCTCGGCGATGGCATCGGCGACCAGGCCTTCGACCACGGCCAGTTGCTGGGCGGTGGCCATCGGGCCCATTTCGCTGCTGTCGTCTTGCGGGTTGCCGATGCGGATGCGCTTGGCGCGCTCTTCCAGGCGCGAGACGAATTCATCGTAGATCTCGTCCTGCACCAACAACCGTGAGCCGGACACGCAGCTCTGGCCCGACGCCGCATAGATCCCGGCAATCGCACCGTTGATGGCACTGTCGAGGTCGGCGTCGGCGAAAATGATGTTGGGCGACTTGCCCCCCAGCTCCAGGGACAACTTGGCGAAGTTCTCCGCGCTGCTGCGCACCACATGGCGAGCCGTGGCGGCGCCACCGGTGAAGGCGATCTTGCGTATCAGCGGATGACGGGTGAGGGCGGCGCCGGTACTCGGGCCATAACCGGTCACGACGTTGACCACGCCGGCTGGAAATCCGGCTTCCAGGGCCAGGCGAGCCAGCTCCAGGATGGTCGCCGAGGCGTGTTCGGACGGCTTGATCACGATGGTGTTGCCCGCCGCCAGTGCCGGGGCGAGCTTGATCGCGGTCAGGTACAGCGGGCTGTTCCAGGGAATGATCGCCGCCACCACGCCCATGGCTTCGTGCACGGTGTAGGCAAACATGTCCGGCTTGTCGAGGGGCAGGGTGCCGCCTTCGAGTTTGTCGGCCAGGCCCGCGGTGTAGTGGAAGAACTCCGGCAGATAGCCGACCTGGCCCCGGGTTTCGCGGATCAGCTTGCCGTTGTCGCGGCTTTCCAGCTGGGCCAGTTGTTCCTTGTTCTCGGCGATCAGGTCACCGAGACGGCGCAGCAACTTGCCCCGGGCGGTCGCGGTGAGGCCACGCCAGGCAGGGCTGTCGAACGCCGTTTGTGCCGCCTGGACGGCGCGTTCGACATCGGCTTCACCGGCATCGGGCAGTTCGGCCCAGGCCTGGGCCAGGGCCGGGTTCAGGCTTTCGAAGGTCTTGCCGGACAGGGCATCGACCCATTCACCGCCGATGCACATCTGGAAACGTGCGAGTGTCATGCAACGATCCCCTTTATTGGATTGGGTTGGGCGTACGCCTTGTCGAGAAATTCCAGCAGCAACTGGTTGACCAGGCGTGGCGATTCCACCGGCATCATATGCCGCTGCTCGGCGAGCACGGCAACGGCGGCACCGGGAATGCGCGCGGCCAGTTGTTCGGCCATTTCCGGGGTCGAGCCCGGGTCCAGCTCGCCGGTGGCGATCAGCGTGGGGGCCTGGATGCTGCCCAGGTCGTCGGCGCGGTACATGTCCTGGGTGGCGAACAGTTCATAGGTGGTCAGGTAGCCCTGGGGATCGTTCTTCGCCAGGGTCTGGCGCAGCGCGGCGATCTGTGCCGGGTTGGCGGCCTGGTATTCGCGGCTGAACCAGCGCGACAGTGCGGCTTCGGCGTTGGCATCCGGGCCATGCTCGGCGGCCTGGGCCGTCCGGGCGATGACCCCGGCGCGTTGCTCGGGGCTGCGGTTGAACACACTGTTGAGCACCACCAGGCTTTGCAGGCGCTGCGGGTAATGCAGGGCGAAGGCACGTGCCACCAAGCCGCCCATGGAAAAACCGATCACCGTGGCCTGAGGCAGTTGCAGGTGCTCGAGCAGTTCCAGCAACTGGTCGGCATAACCGAGCAGACCGGTGCCATTGGCGGGGCGTGGGCTGGCGCCATGGCCGAGCATGTCGTAGGCAATCACGCGGTACTTCGTGGCCAGGCCAACGACCTGGCCGCCCCACATTTCTTTGTTCAGGCCCACGCCGTGGATCAAGACCACGGGCTGGCCTTGGCCGGTCGCCAGGTAACTGGTGCCGGCCGGGGTGAGTTCAGCGGTGAGCCGAATCATGGAGCGCTCCTGCTTGCCTTTTCTTGTTGTGGGGGCCGGGCTGGATTACTGCGCCTTCTCGGCGGCCAGTTCTTCCAGATCGATGTAGCGGTTGCCGATGCGTGGATGCAGGCGACCGCCATCGGCGCAACCCAGCACCACGACGATTTCGTCGGCGCGCGGTGCGTCTTCGATCTGCATTTCCAGGGTGATGTAGTGCGAACGCAGGCCTTCGTCGTCCTTGTGCATCATCGGGATCTGGATCGAGGTGCCTGGGCCGCCGCGCTTGTTGGTGAAGCTCAGGTAGCTCTTGGCCTTGACCGCTTCGCGGTAGTGGTTACCGAAGCGCAGGGTATGGATCACGGCGGAAGCGTGCTCGATTTCGCCGTCGGCGCCGACGACTGCGGCCTTGCCGTAGGCTTCGATTTTTTCTGCGCCGCCGATGATGCCCACCAGGCGCTCGACCATCAATGCACCGAGATCGGAGCAGTTGGCACGGATTTCCGGCTTCAGGTCTTCAACGAAGCCACGACCCAGCCAAGGGTTCTTCATGACCACCGCCAGCCCGACCATGGTTACCGGCTTATCGGTGACCTTGCCACCTTCGATAAAGGTTTCTTCGACATAGCTGACGATCTTGCGAATTTCGAAACTCATGAGCTGCTCCGTAGACGGGGTGAAAGATGTCTGTGCGTATGATGGTATACCATAATACTGTGAGCGCAAGTCCCTCTGTTGAGTTTGTTCGCGGGGAGGCGACAGAAGGCCAGCTCCCAAGGGGCGTGCAAGACGTCGGGATGACGGCAGTGAGTATAAATTTCCCCATTTCAGGGCAGGTAATGGCTGTTACCCGTTTCGATGCACCGATTCGACTCGTTCCGCTACACGCTACAGCGCGCCGAACTAATCGTTTCAGCCTTTGAACAGCCTTTCAGTCGCCAGAATGAAAATAAATTTCGCTTTAGCGTACGTTCAGGCCGTTTTTTCCAGTTTGCGTGCGCATATTCCGTGGCTAGGCACAGCCTTTGCTATGGTTCCTGAGACAAAGTCATCGCACCGATGGCTTCGATAAAGCGGAGACATTCATTACGCAGATATAAACGGGGGCGCACGTCATCCAGACGCAAAGGCCACACCAGAGACGGATGTCTATCGAGGTGCTCAGAAAAAACAGGGCTCATTAACGCAAGGCAAGGCCGGACCATTGGAATGACGAAGTAATAAGAAATGCCGTGTAGAACGCGGCTGGGAGTTGGCTATGCCCCGAGCTTTTTTTGATGAAATGTACGACGCCAAGGGTGACTGCCGCCCGCATTACCAAGCCTTCGCACGCTGGCTGGCGGACACGCCGGTCGAACTGCTCGATCAGCGTCGACGCGAAGCCGACCTGCTGTTCCATCGAGCCGGGATCACCTTCACCCTGTACGGAGACGAGCAGGGCACCGAGCGGTTGATTCCCTTCGACATCATTCCCCGCAGCATCAAGGCCAGTGAGTGGCGGAAAGTCGAGCAGGGCTGCATCCAGCGGGTCCAGGCCCTGAACATGTTCCTGGCCGACATCTATCACGACCAGCACATCCTCAAGGAAGGCATCATTCCCGCCGAGCAGGTGCTGGCCAACGAGGGTTACCAGATTGCGATGCAGGGCCTGAACCTGCACCGGGGCATCTACGCCCACATTGCCGGCGTCGACCTGGTTCGCGACGGTGACGGCAGTTACTACGTGCTGGAAGACAACCTGCGTACGCCCAGCGGCGTGAGCTACATGCTCGAAGACCGCAAGATGATGATGCGCCTGTTCCCCGAGCTTTTCGCCGCCCAGCGCGTGGCCCCCATCGATCATTACCCGAACCTGCTGATCGACACCCTCAAGAGTTCGAGCCCGCTGGACAATCCCACCGCCGTGGTGCTGACCCCGGGTCGCTTCAACAGTGCCTATTTCGAGCATGCGTTCCTGGCTCGGGAAATGGGCGTGGAACTGGTGGAGGGTGCCGACCTGTTCGTGCGCGACGACCATGTCTACATGCGCACGACCGCCGGTCCCAAGCAGGTGGATGTGATCTACCGGCGTCTCGACGATGCCTACCTCGACCCATTGTCGTTCAACCCCGATTCGATGCTGGGCGTGCCGGGCCTGATCGCCGTCTACCGTGCCGGTAACGTGGTGCTGGCGAACGCGGTCGGCACCGGCGTCGCCGATGACAAGTCGATCTACCCTTATGTCGACGAGATGATCCGCTTCTACCTCACTGAAGAACCGATCCTGAAGAACGTGCCCACCTGGCAGTGCCGCAAGCCCGAGGAACTGTCCCATGTGCTGGCGAACCTGCCCGATCTGGTGGTCAAGGAAACCCAGGGCTCCGGCGGCTACGGCATGCTGGTGGGGCCGGCGGCCACCGCAGCGGAAATCGAAGACTTCCGTGCACGACTCAAGGCCCGTCCCGAAGCCTACATCGCCCAACCGACCCTGAGCCTGTCCACTTGCCCGACTTTTGTCGAAAGTGGCATCGCGCCGCGCCATATCGACCTGCGGCCGTTCGTGCTGTCGGGCAAGGAAACCCGCCTGGTGCCAGGTGGCCTGACCCGCGTGGCGCTTCGTGAAGGCTCGCTGGTGGTGAACTCGTCCCAGGGCGGCGGCACCAAGGACACTTGGGTAGTGGAGGATTAAGACATGCTTTCAAGAACCGCTTCGGACCTCTACTGGATGTCCCGCTACCTGGAGCGCGCCGAGAACCTGGCGCGCATGCTCGAAGTCAGTTACTCGCTGTCGCTGATGCCCCAGGCCGGGCGCAGCGACGGTCATGCCGAGCTGGCGATGTCGCTGCTGGCGGCCGGCACGCTGGACGACTACAACGCACGTTATGGCGAGCTGAACAGCGAACACATGCTGCATTTCTTCGCACTCGATGAAACCAACCCTGGCAGCATCTATAGCTGCCTGCGAGCAGCGCGGACCAATGCCCATGCGGTGCGCGGGCGGATCACCGCCGACATGTGGGAAAACATCAACGCCACTTGGCTGGAAATGCGCAACATCGCCAGCAATGGCCTGGGTCGCTACGGCATCAGCCATTTCTGCGAATGGGTCAAGGAGCGCTCGCACCTGTTCCGCGGCGCGACGTCGGGCACCATCATGCGCAACGATGCCTACAGTTTCATTCGCCTGGGAACCTTCATCGAGCGGGCGGACAACACCCTGCGTCTGCTGGATGCGCGCTACGAAATGTTCGGCGAGGAATCGGAAGAGGTCAGCGACAATTCGGCCCGCGGCTATTACCAGTGGAGCGCTTTGCTGCGGGCACTGTCGTCGTTCGAGGCCTTCAACGAGATCTACCGCAACGCGCCGAATGCCGAGCAAGTCTCGGAAATGTTGCTGCTGCGCGCCGATGTCCCGCGTTCGTTGCATGCCTGCATCGAGGAGCTGGACCAGATTCTCGCCGGCCTGCCAGGTCACAACGGCCGCCCGGCCCAGCGCCTGGCTGCGGAGTTGAATGCGCGCCTGCGTTATTCCGGGATCGACGAGATCCTGGCGTCGGGCCTGCACCTTTGGCTGACCGATCTCATCGACCAGATCCGTCACTTGGGCCAGACCGTTCACGAGTCCTATCTGGAGGTCGTATGAAACTGTCCATACGCCACGACACCACCTACCGTTACACCGACGATGTCTGCACCAGCATCCAGTTCCTGCGCCTGACCCCGAGGGACAGCCAGCGCCAGCGCGTCCTGCAATGGCATCTGGAATTACCCCGTCTGGTGCGCAGCCAGCTCGACCCCTATGGCAACATCCTGCATGTGATGACCATGGACGAGCCCCACGGCGCCTTGGTGCTGACCGCTTATGGCGAGGTGCAGATCCATCAGGCGGTGGAGATGGAACCGGACTCGCAGTCGCCGCTGCCGTTCCTGCGCAGCAGCCGCCTGACCCAGGCGGATGATGCGCTGAGCGCATTTGCCGTGGAGCAATGTGCGGGGCGACGCGATCGTGCAGCGCTGAGCGATCTGATGGAGGGACTCGCGACGCGCATGCCTTATAGCCCTGGCACGACCGCTGTCAGCAGCACGGCCGCCGAGGCGTTTGCCGGCGGTACGGGCGTCTGCCAGGACCATACCCACGCGTTCCTGGCCTGCGCGCGCAGCCTGGGCATTCCAGCGCGCTATGTCTCCGGCTATTTGTACACCGAAGATGAAACGCATCTGGCGAGCCATGCCTGGGCCGAAGCCTGGCTGGACAATGGCTGGTACAGCTTCGACGTGACCAACCGCCTGATCCGCCCCGACCGGCATCTGAAGCTGGCGGTCGGCCTGGACTACCTCGACGCCTGCCCGGTACGTGGCATGCGCCGGGGTGGTGGGGCAGAGCAGATGCAGGCGCGGGTGCAGGTGAACTCGATGGTGCAGGTGCAGCACCAATAGGCGAGAAATCGCTGAAGCTGAAGGCCTCATCGCGAGCAGGCTCGCTCCCACAATGGGACTGGTGTCGGGCACAAACCCGGCGTCCCCCCGAATCCCTTGTGGGAGTGAGCTTGCTCGCTCCCACAAGGTGTTGCTCCTCAGGCCGTTTCGCGTGCCACACGCGGGCGGGTTTCGGCGATTTTTCCAAGGGACTGTTCAAACCGGTCGAGGACCATGTCGACTTCGCTCTCGGTGATGGTCAGGGGCGGCAGGAACCTGAGTACCGCGCCGTGGCGCCCTCCGGTTTCCATCATCAGGCCATTGTCGAAGCAGTTGAGCTTGATGGCGTGTGCCAGGGCTCCGTCGGCCTGGCCGGCGCGTTGGGTGGCGGTCGGTTGGGTGATTTCCACGCCGATCATCAAGCCGCGACCACGGATGTCGCCGATGCAGGAAAACCGTTGCGCGATGTCCTGGAGGCCGTTCTTCAGCCGCTCGCCCATCCGCGCGGCATTGGCAACCAGGTTGTCTTTCCTGATCTGCCGCATGGTTGCAGCACCCGCCACCATCGCTATCTGATTGCCGCGGAACGTGCCCGCGTGCATGCCGCGGCCCCAGGTATCCAGATGCCTGGCATACACGATGACCGACAGGGGGTAGCCGCCGCCGATGGCTTTTGACAGCACCAGGATGTCGGGCACGATACCCGCGTGCTCAATGGCGAAGGTGTTGCCGGTACGACCCAGGCCGGTCTGGACTTCGTCGACGATCAGCAGGATGTCCTGCTCCAGGGTGATTTCCCGCAGAGCCCGCAGCCAGTTGGCCGAGGCCGGGATGCAGCCGCCTTCACCCTGCACGACCTCAACGATCACCGCCGCCGGTTTGGCTACGCCGCCTTCGGGGTCCGACAGTACGGTGCGGATGTAGTCGATGGACAACTGATCGGTATGTTCGCCATCGGTGCCGAACGGGCAGCGGAAGCGATAGGGGAACGGCAAGAAGTGTGTGCCCTGGGCAATGAGACCTTCGGCGCTCTTGGGCGACAGGTTGCCCATGGCGGACAAGGCCCCGGCAGTCATCCCGTGATAGCCGCCATGAAACGCCATCAGGGGCGAGCGCCGGGTGTAGTGGCGTGCCAGCTTGATGGCTGCTTCGACCGCATCCGAACCGCTGGGCCCGCAGAACAGAATCTTGCTGGTCTCGCGCATGCCTGCCGGCAGCATCGAGAACAGCTCCTGCACGAAGGCATGCTTGGCCGGTGTCGCCAGGTCGAGCGCCTGCTGCAGATGATCGCCGGCAAGAAAATCCATCACGGCGTCCCGGACTTGCGGCGGGTTGTGCCCCAAGGCCAGGGTGCCGGCATTCGACAGGCAATCGAGAAATTCCTGGCCGCTGGCGTCCTTGATCCGCATCCCCTTGCCGCTGACAAATAGCCGCTGGAAAGCCTGCGCATAGGTTCGCGCATTCGACTCGACATTTTCGAGGTAACTGAGTGCTTCCATGTTCGATCATCCGTTGGCTATGGAAAGGGAGGCGCAGGACCCTGTGGGAGCGAGCTTGCTCGCGATTGCGGTAGGGCAGCCGCATCGATGGTGCATGTACCGCCGCTATCGCGAGCAGGCTCGCTCCCACAGGGGGAGATATTCGCGGGTCCGGGGCATTTCAGCAGGCCTGCGCACTTCTCGCGAACTTTCTTGCCGGCACCTGTCCCCGTTTCCCACGCCAGACACAAAACCGCCCCCAGGGTTAAATAACCGAATCAAATCTGCCGCGTCCCTGAACGGTTCGTTCACTTTTGCCAGGCCTCCAAAAAAACCTATGCATGTCTTCAAGCCCCGGGAAAACCTACTGCTGGCGACACTGTGTGCGGTGGTCCTGAACGGCTGCGTATTAGGGCCGGATTATCGGACGCCGGTCGTCCCGGTCGCGACCCGGTGGCAAGCCCCCTTGCCCCATGGAGCGTCCGTGGCCGCCCTGGCTGACTGGTGGCAGCAGTTCGATGACCCGGCGTTGGCCGAGCTGCTGCGCCTGGCCGAAGCCGACAGCCCGTCGATGGACCAGGCGTGGGCCAATATCGCGCTGGCACGGGCGACCGCAGACAGCGATGCAGCCGATGCCATGCCCAGGGTCGATGGCCGGTTATCCAAAGGTCGTGGCGGCCAACAGACGGGACCCCAGCGCTTGGGTGGCTCGGGTTCTTCCGCCGCGCTGGACGCGGCGTGGGAGATCGACCTGTTCGGCAAGCTGCGGCGCAATAACGAAGCGGTCAGTTCACGTGTCGAGGCGCGGGTGGATGACTGGCATGACGCACGGGTTTCCCTGGCGGCACAGGTGGGCGACTACTACGTGCAATACCGCGGTTGCCAGAAACTGGTGCTGGCCTACAAGGACCAGGCCCAGTCGCAACAGGACACGGCGCGCATCACGCGGCAGTCGTTCGGTGCCGGCTTCACCTCGTCCGCCGACGCCGCCCTGGCCGATGCCAGTGCCGCCAGCAGCGCGGCAGCCCTGGTCCAGCAGCAGAGTGAATGCGCGGTGCTGCTCAAGAGTCTGGTGGCGCTGACCGGCGGCGATGAAGAGCGAGTGATCGGCGTGCTCGGCAAGACCCCGGCGCAATTGCCCGAACCTGCCGGGCTCAACGTGCAGCAGATCCCCGCCGACATGCTGCGCCAGCGCCCGGATGTCGCCTCCCGCGAACGGGAACTGGCGGCGGCGAATGCCGAGATCGGCGTAGCCCAGGCGGACCGGCTGCCGAGCCTGAGCCTGTCCGGCACCTTTTCGGTAGGCAACACGGTGGGGCAGCGCAACCGCTCCTGGTCGCTGGGCCCGGTGTTGACGGTGCCACTGCTTGACGGCGGCAAACGGCGCGCGGCGGTGGACGGTGCCAGGGCCTCTTACGACGCCGCCCTCGCGGTTTATCGCCAGACGCTGCGCACCAGTGTCATGGAAGTCGAACAGGCGCTGGTGCGCCTCGATGCGGCGCGGCGACGGGAGTCCGATGTCGAGCGTTCCACCGCCGGCTTTCGCGAGTCGTTCGAGGCCATCGACCGCAATTGGCAGGCTGGCAGCGTCAGTCTGCTGGATCGCGAAACCGCCCGCCGTCAGGCGCTGACGGCTGAAATCGAATTGATCACCTTGCAACAGGATCAGGTTCGCTACTGGATCGCCCTGTACAAGGCATTGGGCGGCGGATGGCAAGCCAGTCAACCGCTGGCTCGGCACCCGGCATCGAACGGAGAGGGCGTGTGAGAGCGACGTTGCGTAAAATCCTGCTGGCATTCGCCGTGCTCGGGGTCGTGGCAATCCTGATGACGCTGCGCCGTGGCGCTGAGCCGGTCGAGGCAGCGCCCAGTGTCAGTAGCTTGAGCGTGGAGGTGGTCCAGGCCCGGCTCCAGCTCTGGCCGCAACTGCTGTTCGCCAACGGCGCACTTGCACCCTGGCAGGAAGCGGTCATCAATGCCGAGACCAGTGGCCTGCGCATCGCCAGCCTCGAAGCCGACGTAGGCAGTCGGGTAAAGAAGGGGCAGTTGCTGGCGACGCTGGCCTCTGACACCGTGCTCGCCGAGGAAAGCAAACAGAAGGCGCTGGTCGCCCAGGCGGTGGCCAACCTGGAACAGGCCAGGTCCAACGACCGCCGTGCCCGTGTCGTCGGCCAGGGCGGTGCCTTGTCGGAGCAGCAGCGCGAAGACTATCGCATCAAGGTGGCGCTGGCCGAGGCCGACCTGGCCGGGGCTCGGGCGGAATTGCAAAGCACCCGCATCAGGTTGCGGCAGACGCGTATCGTGGCGGTGGACGATGGCATCGTCTCCGCGCGCACGGCGCTGCTCGGCAAAGTGCTGTCCGCCGGCGACGAGCTGTTTCGCCTGGTGCGCGACGGTCGCATCGAATGGCAGGCCGAACTGGACGCCCGCCAGTTGGCCCAGGTCCAGGCCGGTCAGGTTGCCCGATTGACGTTGCCTGGCGGCCAAAGCCTGGAAGGGCAGGTACGGTTGGTATCGCCCACATTGAGTACCAAGACCAGCCGGGCACTGGTGTACATCGCCCTGCCCACCGACAGCCCAGCCCAGGCCGGCATGTATGCCAGCGGCCAGATCGAACTGGCCCCCCGCGAAGCGCTTACGGTACCGGACACGGCGGTGATCCTGCGTGACGGGCGCTCCTATGTGTTCACCCTCAACGACGACCTGCATGTGGTCCAGCGACCAGTGGTGGTGGGCAGGCGCCTGCATCAGGCGGTAGAGATCCTGAGCGGCCTGGATGATCAGGCGGCCCGTATCGTGCGTGCCGGCGGCGCCTTCCTCAATGACGGCGCGAGCGTGACCCTCGTGCAGTCCCAGGTCGCCCAGCCATGAATATTTCAGCCTTGTCGATCCGCTACCCGGTCCCGGCGGTCATGTTGTTCATTCTGCTCACGCTCTTCGGCCTGTTGGGTTTTGGCAAGCTTGCCATCCAGGACTTCCCGGACATGGACTTGCCCGTGGTGGTGGTCAGCGCCTCGCTGGAGGGGGCGGCCCCCGAACAGCTGGAAACCGAGGTGGCGCGCAAGATCGAGGACAAGCTCACGTCCTTGCGCCTGCTCAAGCATGTGACCACGGTGATCACCGACGGCGCCGTCAGCATCAGCATCAGTTTCGACATCGACAAGGACGGCAACGAGGCGCTGAACGAAGTGCGCAATGCCGTCGACAGTGCCATGCCGCAGTTGCCGGCCAGCCTGGACACGCCCTCGGTGTCGCGGCTGACCACCAGCGCATCGCCGCTGCTGACCTACGTCATCGATTCCGACGCGTTGGACGAGGAAGCGTTGTCCTGGTTTGTCGATAATGAGTTGAGCAAACAGCTGTTGTCGGTGCTGGGCGTGGCTCTGATTTCGCGGATCGGCGGGGTTGATCGGGAAGTCCAGGTCAATCTCGATCCGGCCTTGATGGCCGGATTGGGTATCCGTGTCGCGGACGTCGCTGCGCAACTGCGGGCGATGCAGAAGGACAACTCCGGCGGCCAGGGCAACCTGGGCAGCGGCCAGCAGGCCGTGCGCACCCTGGGCGCCATCGACGATCCGGCTGCCCTCGGTGCCATCGATATTCCCAGCGGCGATGGGCGCCTGCTGGCGTTGAATCAACTGGCGGACATTCGCGACACCCACGCCGAGCGCAGCAGCCGGGCTTTTCGCGACGGCAAGCCGGTGATCGGTTTCCAGATCACCCGGTCTCTGGGGTTCTCCGACATCGGTGTGGCCAACGATGTGCGCCAGCGCATGACCGAGTTTGTGCAGCAGCATCCCAATGTGCACATCGACGAGGCCAGCGATACGGTCAAGGCCGTGCTCGCCAATTATCACGACTCGATGAACCTCTTGTACGAAGGTATGCTGCTGGCGGTGCTGGTGGTCTGGTGGTTTCTGCGGGACTGGCGCGCCACGTTGATCGTCGCCACGGCGTTGCCGTTGTCGATCATTCCCACCTTTGGCGTGATGTACCTGGCCGGGTTCACGCTCAACGCCGTCTCCCTGTTGGCCCTGGCCTTGGTCATCGGCGTGTTGGTGGACGATGCCATCGTCGAGATCGAGAACATTGCACGGCACTTGCGCATGGGCAAGACGCCGCTGCAGGCCGCCACCGAAGCCGCGGATGAAATCGGCCTGGCGGTGCTCGCCACGACGGCCACCCTGGTCGCGGTCTTCCTGCCCACGGCGTTCATGGGCGGGGTGGCTGGAAAACTGTTCCGCCAGTTTGGCGTGACCGCCTCGGTGGCGCTGCTGTTTTCATTATTGGTGGCGCGGGTACTGACCCCGATGCTGGCGGCCTATTTCCTCAAGGCAAAAAACGATACCGACCACGACGGCCCATTGATGACCCGCTATCTGGGCTGGATCCATGCCAGCCTGTCCCGGCGCAAAACCACGATGGTTCTGGCCAGCCTGTTTTTCATCGGTGCCCTGGCGCTGGTGCCGTTGTTGCCCACCAGTTTCCTGCCAGCCCAGGATGTTGGCCGCAGCCGGATCACCCTGGAGATGCCGCCCGGTACGACCCTGGAGCAAACCACCGCGATGGCGTTGCAGGCCAGCGAAAGGCTGAGTGCGATGCCGCAGGTCAGGCATGTGTTTATCTCCGTAGGGACGGCCAGCAGCTCGGGCGGGCCGGCCGACATAACCGGTGCCGGCGATGCCATCCTGACGGTCGATCTGGTGGATCGGGATCAGCGCGACCTCAAGCAGGTCCAAGTCGAAGCGCAGATGCGCGAGGCGCTGCGCACATTGCCCGGGGTACGTATCAATGTCGGGGGCGACGGCAGCGGTGAGAAACTCAATATCGTCCTGGCCAGCGACGACGGCGACCTGCTGGAGCGCACGGCCAGTGCCCTGGAACCGCAACTGCGTGAGTTGCACGGGATCGGTAATGTCACTTCCAGCAGCGCGCTGCAACGTCCGGAAATCCAGATGCGCCCGGACTTTGCCCGCGCGGCGGAGCTGGGCATCACCAGCCAGGAAATCGCCGATACCTTGCGCATGGCGACCTACGGCGAATACTCCTCGCAGTTGGGAAAAATCAATTTGTCCCAGCGCCAGGTGGATGTGCGGGTGCGCATGGATTCGCTGCTGCGCGATGATCTGCAGAGCATCAACCAGCTACGGGTCACGGGCCGCGACGGCCAGGTCGCGCTGTCCTCATTGGGGGACATCAGTATGGGCAGCGGGCCGGCGCAGATCAGCCGGCTCGATCGCTTGCGCAACATCACCCTGTCCATCGAACTCAACGGGCGCAATCTGGGTGAAGTCATGGCCGAGGCCAGCCAGTTACCGGCGATGCGCAATCTTCCACCTGAGGTAAAAAGGGTGGAGCAGGGCGAATTGCAACTGATGACTGAACTGTTCGGAAGCTTCAGCCTGGCCATGGCCATCGGGGTGTTCTGTATCTACTCGGTCCTGGTGCTGTTGTTTCACGATTTCCTGCAGCCGGCCACGATTCTTTCGGCGCTGCCACTCTCTCTGGGCGGTGCGCTGGTGGCCTTGTTGGTGTGCAATTTCAGCTTTTCCCTGCCTTCGGTCATCGGTTTGTTGATGTTGATGGGGATCGTGACCAAGAACTCCATTCTGTTGGTGGAGTACGCCATTATGGCTCGCCGCGATTATGGCCTGGGTCGATATGACGCGTTGGTAGACGCCTGCCACAAGCGTGCCCGTCCCATTCTGATGACCACCATCGCAATGGGCGCCGGCATGTTGCCAACTGCCCTGGGAATGGGTGAAGACCCCAGTTTCAGGCAACCGATGGCCGTGGTGGTCATGGGCGGCTTGCTGACTTCGACGCTGTTGAGCCTGTTGGTGGTGCCAGTGATTTTCACTTATGTCGACGATGTGCTGGAGTGGCTGAAGCGCTGCACGCGCCGGTCGACTGGAGAAATAATGGAGGGTGGGAATACGAGGGGGTAAATCATCCCCCAACACCCGCTCGATTGCGGTGACCGAGCAAAGGTTGGGGGGACGTTTTATACGGCTTGGCGAATAGCGGGAATACCGCTCCATTCGATGCCCGAGGGCGTGGCATCCATCGAGTGCATCCAGCGAATGAGCGAGCGGCGTCCGCCAATACCCATTTTTATCGCGGCACGTTTCAGATAACTTTCGACGGTGTTGACTTTAAGGTTGAGTTGCTCGGCAAGTTCAGGGGCCGTGCGTCCGGCCAGCAAACCTACACACACTTCGGTTTCACGGGAGGACAAGCTCAATCCGGACAAAGCCAGGCGATCGGCAAATCTCTGGCGTAATGCTTCCATCCCGCCGTTTTCCGGTCCCTCCAATTGGAGGCAAGCGTCTTGTCGATTGACCTCCGCTGGCACCAGGGCGGCAACATGTTCTTCGACCATGGGCAATAGAAGGCAGGAAAAATCTTTCAGCAGGGCGTGTTCCTGTGCGGTAAATCCTTTGGAAAAGGGTGAGCGGTATACGGAAAGGACATAGCGAATACCATTTTTACGAGTGGTCAGATGTAACTGACTGGTTGTGTCGTGGCAGAGGGGATTGTCCGATGGGGCCCGATTGAGCAGGCAGCGAGAAAAATTGGGGACCTTTTGCGGAGTCGAATCCTCGAAAAAAATGTCATCGGCCAGGAAAAAAGGCTTTGCGGTATGAGCATCCATGACTGCGTCGATGCAGGCGCTGTCCATGCCAACGCCGCCTATGCTGGATGTGCTGGGTTCAGAAACATGGCTCGAGCCTATCCTTTGCTCGGTAATATGCGTTGCATCGACCGGTAGTTCGGTGAGTATCAAGTCGTGCAACAAGCGGGGAAAGTTGCGGCTTCCAGTACTGGCAATCACTTTGCCAACATGCGGGAATAGTCGTTGTAGGTTCATCCTTTCTCCAATTTCATGCCAGAGTCTTGGTGTTATAGATGCAACTCAGTGTGCATTTGTTTTTTTGCTGGAATGTTTCGGCCGGTGGCGGTTCTGTCGATATCAAAGAGTTTATGGGATGTGTCTGACGAACGGTTGGCCGTAAGGAGTTGTTCGTAGGCGGTGATGGTCTGAATGGCGTTCTTTCTGAGCACTTCTTTATAAGCATCAGGCGTGCATGGCAGTGTGCCGTAAATGATGGTTTCTCCCTTTGAGCCCAGCGCTGTGTTGCGCCTGTCAATGGTCCAGCCGGAGCGTTTAAGAATTTTTTCCATCAGGGTGTCAACGACAATTTCATAGATGTCTATATTTTGCAGTTGTGCAAACTTTATCATTGACAGGAAAAGTGCCACCGTGCGAACGTCCATGTTGGCCAGGGTGAGTTCTCTTGCTGAAGATTTATCTGCCGAAAGTGCGAATCGGGTAGCTTCCCAACAGTAAGTTAAACCAGGCCTGATATTGTCGGTGGGGAGGATGAAGCTTAGAGCACCACTCATGAGCGTCGGTTTGCTGGACGGACGTAGTCGCACGCAACCGGTGACCCGTTCATTTTCGTGAGCATAAATATAGGTCGCGTCAGGATCGTCATATTCATCCCACTCGTAATCGGTGCCTTGATAACTTTCAATGTCCCACTTCTTTCTGTCGATGAACGCGGTTTTGCGAATGGCAAGTATCTGTTGCAGCGTTTGGGGCGGGATTTTCGAGTAAGATTCGATGCGGGTAGATACGCCGGAAAAATGATGAATACAGGATGAGTAGTTCATGAATGACGTTTCTTTGTTGTGGGTGGAGCTACTGTTAACTTTGCACTAAATCATTTCAACTGTCCTAAAGTACAGTGCGGGATGTTGTAGAGTGTATAGTCTAATTAGTTGCTGGCTCAGTGCGACGGATACTGTTCTGGAAGAGGATGGCGGGAGGGCGGTTTAGTACCGTCTAGAGTCCAAAAAAGTACCGGCTTGGAATAGCCGGTAGATGACGCTGACAAGCAAAAAGATGGCGTATCTGGGCGGTCAATGGGTGTGTATTTTTTGACGGCTGGCTTAAGCGCCGATAACGTACTGATAAACTGCGGGTCGAAAAATTGACACTCGGGAGCGAAGTAAGTAACCAAGCTGCAATAAAGGTATGGGAGCGTTTTTAAGTAGCAGGGTCGAGCCCATGCTGGAAGTTTAAACGGCTGTATGAGTAGTGAGCGAAGAGTTCGAGCCGACCAGCGCGACTTTAGTGTAACTGCTCTAAGTGTGAAAAATTGGTCTGATGTCATACAACTAAAAAGTTGATGTTGTGTAGGAAGACCTGTCCGAACCTGAAAAAATAGAGCCATCGTGGCTCCTGGCATGGATGACCTTATGTCTTATATCGCGCTTTCATTGATGACTGTCCTGTTGGTTCCGGGGCCGACCAATTCATTGCTGCTGCAAACCGGAATAAATAGAGGGCTGAATGCTCGCTCCATGAGGTTTGTCGTGGCGGAATGGCTGGCTTATGTCATTCAGATGACGATGTGGGGGGTGTCTATCGATCTTTTGATGACCGATCACTCCTGGGTGGTCATTGCGACCAAGATTTTTGCAGTGTGTTTTTTGTTTTATATTTCTTTGAAGCTGTGGTTCTCGGTAAAGGATCATCTGCCCGGCAGCTCAGTGGGTATCAATGTGCCTGACCTTTTTGTCGCGACATTGACCAATCCGAAAGGGTTGTTTTTCGTTTCCTTCGTTGCACCGACCGGAACGTTTTTGTCGTTGAACAACTACTTGTCATTCATGGCGCTGTTTACGGTCATTATATTTCCGGTCGGGTTGGTCTGGATCGCGGTCGGGGCATTCTGTGGGCGTAAACTCCACAGCATTGTTTCCGGCCGCTTCTTGAGTCGGGCCATTTCGTTGGTGATTGGTTTGTTCGCATGCGGCATGCTTTTCAATATCGCGTCGCAGGTGGTATTCGCCTGAATGTGCGCGCTTGCGCTAATGGCAAGTAGGGCGTCGGGTCTTGATAAGACCGTCGCCAGATGCCTGGGTTAGAGGGCGGGGTATAAGGAAGGGAATCAAACGAAGTTGAGCTGTACGGCTTTGATCATCGCTTGCTTGACATTGGTGCAATCCATTTTTTCGGTCATCTGCTTGGCGTGAAACTTTACCGTTCGTTCGGTGATGTTCATGATCAGGCCTATCTCCTTGTAGTTCTTCCCCAGCGCGAGCCAGCGCAGGAACTCACTCTCCCTGGGCGATAGTTTCAAATTGCTTTCAACGGCGGTTTCCATGGGTCGATATTGATTGGCGATGACGCTGAGGCTCTTGATGATGAACAGGTTCGCACGGATGATGGTGGGGAAGTCGGGATCATTCTCCTCGGAAGACAGGTGAAGGGAACCGAATGCTCGACCGGGCTCATGGATGGGAACGGTGTAGCCTTGTTTGATCCCGTAGGAGGCCGACTGGTCGAATATCTCGGCGTTGTTGTCGATTTCCTCCGGTATTTCATTCCAGAAAAAAGGCGTTGCGGTGATGGCCGTGTTCGCCATGACAGGATCTGCTTTGTAGAGTGAGTTCCTGCGGTAGGTGTCCACCCATTCGGAGGGGTAGTTGCTGTAGATGGCAATCCTGGAACTGTTGGACGGTGTGGGTTCCAGATGGACGTAGGCGAATTTTTCGATCCCCAGCTTGGAGAATATCCATCCGAGTACCTCGGTATATTCCTCTTCGCTTACGCCTGAGATGTTGTTCTCCACCTCTTGGATCAAATTGAACAGATGGCTTGAAATGGGCTTGAGCATAATGAACGAGCTCGAAAATTTGAATGTAAGACTTTGACGTAGCCAGGCTCTATACCTTTAGAGTCGTCAAATGGTGGTGGAAGTTTTTCAAGCCAACATCAACAACGACACACATGGCTCAGGGCTTTGCTCATCTCGGACCGCTTCAGAGGGTGATCATGCTGTTCCGGCACCCTGCGATGTTGCTGTTTCAAGCAGTGGATCGATGTCATTGTGCCTCCTGGCAAGTACTGCCTCATATCCAAGAACCGTGAGGCTGCAGTTAAACTACACGTACTGAAACGATTAACTGGAAAGCAGTATAGACAACCTTTCCGATACGGCCAGTGACATTGAAAAAAGCTTTAGCATTCAGGCGTGCAACACGCCTTTCAGGAACCCTGCGGTTCGACTCTGCACACACTCGGCCACCTGGCCGGGCGTCCCGCACACCACCACTTTCCCGCCCTGGGAACCCGCGCCCGGACCGATGTCGATGACCCAGTCGCTTTGCGCCACCACCCGCATGTCGTGCTCCACCACAACCACCGTGTGACCGTCATCCACCAGGCGATTCAACTGCACCAGCAGCCGATCCACATCCTGTGGATGCAAACCGTTGGTGGGTTCATCCAGCACATATAACGTAGCCCCTCGGGCCTTGCGTTGCAGTTCCGTTGCCAGCTTGATGCGCTGAGCCTCACCACCGGACAGCTCCGTGGCCGGTTGGCCCAGGCGCAGATAGCCTAATCCGATGTCCTGCAGGACCTGCAATGCCCGTCTTGGCGCCGCTTGCCCGGAAAACACCTCGAGCGCCTGGTTGACGGTCAGTTGCAACACTTGCGCGATGTTCAATCCCTGCCAGTTCACTGTCAGCGTCTGCGGGTTGTAGCGTGCGCCGTGGCAGGTCGGGCAGGGCGCATACACGCTGGGCATGAACAACAACTCGACACTGACGAAGCCTTCACCTTCGCAGGTTTCGCAGCGGCCTTTGGCGACGTTGAAAGAAAACCGCCCGGCATCGAATCCCAGTTCACGGGCCTGCTCTGTCGCGGCAAATAACTTGCGCACGTGGTCGAACAATCCGGTGTAGGTGGCGAGGTTGGAGCGCGGCGTGCGACCGATGGGTTTCTGGTCCACCCGGACCAGGCGCTTGACGGCGTCCAGCCCGGCGACGCGTCCGCCGCTGGCTTGTTCGGGTTCGTCTTCGAGGCTTGCCTCATCCGGTTCTGCGTCGTGGCTGGCCTGGCCCAGGTGAGCGCCCACTAGGTCCAACAGGGCCTGGCTGACCAGGCTGGATTTGCCGGAGCCGGAGATGCCGGTCACGGCAGTGAAGCAGCCGAGGGGAAAGGCCGTGCTCAGATTGTCGAGATTGTTGCGGGTGATACCTTCCAGGCGCAGCCAGTCGCCCGGCGTTCGAGGACTGCGTGCGGCAAGGGTCTGTTCGGCAAAGAGATAGGCGCGGGTTCGTGATTCCGGCACCTGGGCGAGACCGGCAGGTGGGCCACCGTAGAGAATCTGGCCACCCTGTTCACCTGCATCCGGGCCCACGTCGATGAGCCAGTCGGCGCGACGCATGGTGTCCAGGTCGTGTTCGACCACGAACACCGAATTGCCCGCGGCCTTGAGGCGTTGCAGCGCATCGAACAGGGCTTCGCTATCGGCAGGGTGCAGGCCGGCGGAAGGCTCGTCCAGTACGTAGATGACCCCGAACAATTGCGAGTTGAGCTGGGTCGCCAGGCGCAGGCGTTGCAGCTCGCCGGAGGACAGCGTCGGGGTGCTGCGCTCCAGGGCCAGGTAGCCCAGGCCGAGGTCGATCAGGGTAACGATCCGCTCCAGCAGTTCGGCAGCAATGCGCTGGGCGGCCAGGCGCTTTTCCAGGGACAGGTTGGGCGTATGGCGCGCGTCCGGCCCACCTGCGTGGGGGTTGTCGCCTCTGGCGGCCCGTTGTTCGCGAGCCTCTTTGGTCTGCCGGTGGGTGAGGACGTCGGCCGACTCTTCGGGCTGCTCCAGATAACCCGGGGCCGTGACGCCCTTGAGCACATCGGCCAGTTCCAGCAGGGACAGCTGCGACAGTTCGGCGATGTCCAGGCCGGCGAAGGTTACGGTCAGCGCCTCGCGCTTGAGGCGTTTACCCGCGCATTCGGGGCAGGCACTGGCGCGCATGTACTGCGCCACGCGTTTGCGCATCTGGGCGCTTTGCGAGTGCATGAACGTGTGCAGCAGGTAGCGCCGGGCACCACTGAAGGTGCCCTGGTAACTGGGTTCGAGTTTGCGTTTGAGAGCGCTGCGGGTCTGGGTCGGTGTGAGCCCGGCATACACGGGGACGGTGGGTGTTTCTTCGGTGAAGAGGATCCAGTCGCGCTGCTTTTTCGGCAGGTCGCGCCAGGGAATATCGACGTCATAGCCCAGGGTCACCAGGATGTCCCGCAGGTTCTGCCCCTGCCAGGCCATCGGCCAGGCCGCGACGGCACGCTCGCGGATGGTCAGCGAAGGGTCCGGCACCATGGAGTCCTCGGTCACTTCGTAGACCCGGCCCAGGCCATGGCATTGCGCACAGGCGCCCTGTGGCGTATTGGGCGAGAAGTCTTCGGCGTAGAGCATGGGCTGGTCGGCCGGGTAGCTGCCGGCCCGGGAGTAGAGCATGCGGATCAGGCTCGACAACGTGGTGACGCTGCCCACCGAAGATCGCGCACTGGGGGTACCGCGTTGCTGCTGCAACGCCACCGCCGGCGGCAGTCCTTCGATGCTGCCCACGTCCGGCACGCCCACCTGGTCGATCAGGCGCCGCGCATACGGCGCGACGGATTCGAAGTAGCGACGCTGGGCTTCGGCGTAGAGCGTGGAAAAGGCCAGCGACGACTTGCCGGACCCCGATACGCCGGTAAACACCACCAGGGCATCGCGCGGGATATCGACATCGATGTTCTTGAGGTTGTGCTCGCGGGCGCCACGCACCCGGACGAAACCGCTGCGTTCGGGTTGTGGGGGAGTGCTATCCAGGCTGGCGCGTGGGGGCATCGGGTGTTCCTTGTGGTTCAGTGCGCACCTGGCGGCCTCGGAATGCCACCTGAGTCACAGCAATGAAGAACATGCGACCGGGTTCCATCGTTTTGGTGCGATTAAAATTTACTACCGATGAAAGAAATGAGAAAAGCTTCTCAGTTTTCCCATGGATATGGACCTTTCATGCCTCGATCAAAGCTGTTCACTACCTTGTTTGTCGCAATTACTGTATGCGCAGGCCTTTGGTACATGTGGATGATTACCCGTGCCAAGCTGGAGTGGGGCGGCGCCAGCCCCGATCAGCAGCAGGTGGGGGCCGTGCAGGATACCCGGCAACGGGCTGCGACCCAGTATTGTACGGGGGTGGTGGCGACCCCGCAGGGCACCTGGCTGGTGGCACGCATGGAGGGGGAGGCCGGGCAGCTCGAAGCCGCTGCCGATAGCGTGGACCTGGATACGGTGGCGTATGGCAAGCGGGATGAAGATCTGGAGCCGGAAGGTTCCGGTACCTTTGCCGGCCTCCTATCCGGTGGTGGAAAGGAAACGTCTTTCATCTCCCGGCTGGACGCCCAGGGTCGATTCCAGCTCGTGGCCCATGTCAGCGCCGCGGCCTGCCTGGTTGCCAGCCCCGACGGGTCCAGTGTCTTCCTGCTCACCGGGCTCGACCGGCCTGAAGCCGCATCCCCCGATGGTGTCGGCCAGACGGTGGTGTTTCGCAGTGATGATCAAGGCAAGCGCTGGACCTGGCTGGCCAACGGTTGGTTTCCCGAAGCCGATCAGTTGGCCTGGAACCTCGAGCCCTATTTCCATGGCTCGGATGAGGTCTGGGCCTGGGGTAAGCCGAGCGGCGTTGACGAGGAGAGTGACGAAGACACCCCAGGGGCGATTTCCACCGGGGTTTACTACTCCGCCAACCGGGGTATGAACAGCACGCCGATCGTCGCGGCGGAGTCGCTGCTGGTGACCGCCGAGTATGTGCAGGTCAAGCGCCCCGACGTTACACAATGGCGCACCGGCGACGGTACCTATGGTGAGACGCGCACCCATGTCATCCAATTGGATGCGCAGCGGGCCTATATCTGGGTGTCCCAGCGTTTCTGGGGCAGCAACCCCGACGGCGAAGGCGACAATGTCGCTTTCAACGTCACGACCCGGGCCCAGTTGCAACGCAAGGCGGCGCTGTGGCAAGTGGTGGATGTGCAGCGTGACGACAGCCTGTTTATCGACGCGCTGGCGCACAACGACGCCGGGCGGGTGGTGGGTCTTATCGACCAGGGTGACCATGGGCAGGATGTTGTCGCCGAACTGGATACCAAGGCACTGAGCTGGCGTCCCTTGAGTGATCTTCCCAGCGTATTCGACCCGCTGGCATCGGATACCCGGCTGCGCGAGGGGAACTTCTATCTGGGGCAGAACAGCCTGTTGATCAACACCTCCAGCGAACACCGGCCACCGCGTTGGCTCTACTGGTGGTCCGACGCGAGCATTTCCGCGAATGGGGTGTTTTATTCCACGGATTGGGGGCACTCCTGGCAGCGTCTCGCCATCGACGGCTACCTGGGCATCCTCGGCTTCCAACCCAGCGAGGATCGGGTGATCTGGGCCAAAGGCAACGGGTATGACAATAACGATGGGGGTATCTATTCCTATGGTTTGCACTGAAACCTGAAGGAGTAACCAGAACTGTGGCGAGGCAGCAAGCTACCTTGCCACAGTGGATCGGGTGTACTCAGAGCTTCGGCATCTGCCCAATCCGCCCCATCATCTCGGTCACGATCTGCAGGTCCAGCATGAACTGCTCGACCGTCTTGAACTCGTTGTCGTTATGACCGGTGTACTTGACGTCGGGCATCGCCAGGCCGAATTGCACGCCGTTGGGCAGGTCGTGGACCGAAGTGGCGCCCGCGGAGGTGCCGTACTTGTGCTCCATGCCCAGGTTTTCGGTGGCCACGGCCTGCAGCGCCTTGACCCATTCACCTTCGGGGTTGCGGTACATCGGCTCGTCGATGGAATAGTCGAAAGCCACCGCTACGTGGGACTTCTTGCTCCAGGCCGCCAGCTTATCGGCAATGTCAGTCTTGAGCGCGTCGGTGGACTTGCCGACCGGCACCCGCAGGTTGACGGCGAGCTTGAAGGTCTTCTCATCCATGCCGACATAGGTCAGGGACGCGGTGAGCGGGCCCATGAAGGCATCGGAGAAGCCAATCCCCAATTGCTTGCCCAGGTAGTCCAGGCCCCAGTTGTCGGTGGCGTAGCGGGCAGCGTCGGTGATGTGGTTGTGCTTGAGTGCGACCTTGCCGTCGAGGCCGTTGATGAAGACCAGCATCCGCGCCACCGGGTTGACGCCTGACTCGGGCTCGGAAGAGTGAGCGGAAACGCCGGTAAAGGTCAGTTGGACGTCCTTGCCGACGACCTTGCTGGTGACTTCGAAGTTGCCGCCATTGTGCTTGGCATACTCGGTACCGGCCTTGAGCAGGCTGGCGGCCAGTTCGGCGGGTTTGTCAGTGACGAAGGTGGCAACCGATGTCGATGGAATCTGGTTGGTCGCCAGGCCGCCGGTCAGCGCCGTGATCTCGGCGCCCTTGCCCTGCGCGGGGCGACGGGCAAAGTTCGCCATGACCGTGCCGTAGCCTTTTTCGGCAATCACCACCGGATAGCCGCCATCCAGCGCCAGATTGTAGTTGGGCGTCGGGTTGTGCTCGAAGTAGTAGGGGATCGCGTCACCGGTGGTTTCCTCGGTGGTGTCCACCAGCAGCTTGAAATTCCGCGCCAGCGGCAGCTTCTCTTCCTTGATGATCTTCATGGCATAGAGCGCCACGACGATGCCGTTCTTGTCATCCTCGGTGCCCCGGCCGTACATGCGGTCGCCCACCAGGGTGACTTTGAACGGATCGAGCCGCGTGCCGTCCTTCAGCACCCAGTTTTCCGGCGTCACCGGCACCACATCGGCATGGGCGTGGATACCCACGACTTCGTCGCCACTGCCTTCCAGGGAAATCTCATAGACACGGTTGTCGATGTTGCGGAAGTTCAGGTTGAAGGCCTGGGCGAGGCTCTTGATCTTGTCGGCGATCTTGAGGAATTCGGGATTCTCGTGCTGGGCTACGCCGTCCTTGCGGAAGGTCGGGATCGCCACCAGTTCCTTCAGGGTTTTGGTGGCCGCGTTGCCGTACTTCACCCGTGCATAGATGCCCAGCAGGCGATGGATTTCATTCTGCTGTTCAGCCGATAAGGTCTTGTTGTCGAGAAAAGCACTGATGGCCGGGCCCAGGTCAGCGGTCTTGGCCAGGTCGCTCTTGGCCACGCTGCCGAGGAATTGCCTGAAGTCGGTGACCGACGTGTCAGCGAGGGTCTTGACCAGGGTCGCGCTCTGCTGCGCGGTGATATTGGCGAGTGCTGGCGCAGAGAACGTTGCGAAGCTGGACAGCAGCAGGGTGGTCACAGCCAGGTGCTTGAGCGAGAAGTCCATTACAGGGGGCATTCCTTTGCAGGGAGTTGGAGGAAGATGTTTCATTGGCGAAACAACTACGCAACCTAACATTGCAAGTGAACTGGCGGGGAGTCTATGCGGTGGATTTGTCGCACACTCAAGCAAAAACGGCGCAGAAATGAAAAACAAGGGTAGGCAGCCCATGTGGGAGCGAGCCTGCTCGCGATGACGTCGGCACATCCAACATCATCCCAAGCTGACCCACCGCTATCGCGAGCAGGCTCGCTCCCACAGGTCAGGTGGCGTATCCAAATGTCGCGTACATCCGAGAACCACTGTGGGAGCAAGCTCCCACACAAAGAGGGTGTAGCGGTGACTCAATGCGGTGCGCGGGGGATGGTCTTGAGCAGGTCTTCAGGGCTGATGTGACCGACCACTGACTGCGCCGTGCTGCCCGGCAACGGCAGGTCGAGGATGTGGCCCTTGATCTTGCCGACCACGTGCATTTCGCAGGGTTTGCAGTCGAACTTCAGCGTCAGCACTTCATCCCCATGGATGAGCTGCATCGGGGCGACCTTGGTGCGTACACCCGTCACGCCCTTGGCCTGCTTGGGGCAGAGGTTGAACGAGAAGCGCAGGCAGTGCTTGGTGATCATCACCGGCACTTCACCGGTTTCTTCGTGCGCCTCGAACGCTGCGTCGATCAGCTTGACGCCATGGCGATGATAGAAGTCCCGGGCCTTTTGGTTGTAGACGTTGGCCAGGAACGACAGGTGCGACTCCGGGTAGACCGGTGGCGGACTGGTCTCGGCCTTGCGGCCACCGCGAGGGTGAGCGGCTACGCGGGCGGCGGTCAGGGCTTCGATGGCTTCGCGGCGCAGCGCCTTGAGCTGCGAGTTGGGAATGAAGAACGCCTGGGGCGCATCTAGCTGGATGGCGGTGGCGTGGTATTCGGTGGTACCCAACTGACCGAGCAGGTCGTGCAATTGCTCCAGGGCCTGGTCCGGTTTGTTGGCCACGCCGAACGGTCCGTCCAGGCCGACGCTGGCGCTGATACCTTCTTCACTGGTGGCGGTCAGTTCCAGGCGCTCTTCGCGCAGGCGCGCGACCCAGGCCAGGCCGACACGGCGCTCGGATGAGGTCTTGAGCAGCGCTTGCTGCCAGTTATGGTCCAGGTTGCGGCTCAACGGATGGTTGGGGCGCAACTGGTACATGCCGGCCGGCATCTCATTGGGCTCGACCCGGTAGCGATAACGCTTCTGGCCGTCTTCTTCGAACTCGCCCTTGGGCTCGGCGATGTTGGCCCGGAAGCCCACCACTTCACGCTTGACCAGCACGTTGAGGCCATCGCCGTTGGACAGCGGGTCAAAGGTCACGACTTGCAGGTCGCGCTTGCCGACCTTTTCCACCACGCCCACCGGCACGCCGGTGAAGGTCGGTGAGTCGAAGGCGCCGATGTCGATCTTGCGCTCGCTGACGAAGTAGTCGGTGCTGCCCCGGTGGAAGGTCTTGTCCGGGTCGGGCACGAAGAAATGCGCGGTACGGCCGCTGGATGCACGGGCCAGGTCCGGACGGTCTTCGAGCACATCGTCCAGGCGCTGGCGGTAGTAGGCGGTGATGTTTTTCACATAGCCCATGTCCTTGTAGCGCCCTTCGATCTTGAACGAGCGCACACCGGCCTCCACCAGGGCGCGGATGTTGGCGCTCTGGTTGTTGTCTTTCATCGACAACAGGTGCTTTTCGTAGGCGACGACCCGACCCTGGTCGTCCTTGAGGGTGTAGGGCAGCCGACAGGCCTGGGAGCAGTCGCCGCGGTTGGCACTGCGACCGTTCTGGGCGTGGGAGATATTGCACTGGCCGGAGAACGCCACGCACAGCGCGCCGTGGATGAAGAATTCGATGGCAGCATCGGTTTCGTCGGCGATGGCGCGGATTTCCTGCAGGTTCAGCTCGCGGGCCAGCACCAGTTGCGAAAAACCGGCCTGATCGAGGAACCTGGCCCGGGCCAGGGTCCGGATATCGGTCTGGGTACTGGCGTGCAGCTCGATCGGCGGAATGTCCAGTTCCATCACCCCCAGGTCCTGGACGATCAACGCGTCGACACCCGCATCGTACAGCTGGTGGATCAACTGGCGGGCCGGCTCCAGCTCGTTGTCATGCAAAATGGTGTTGATCGTGGTGAACACCCGGGCGTGGTAACGATGGGCGAACTCCACCAGCCGGGCGATATCGGCCACCTCGTTGCAGGCGTTGTGACGCGCGCCGAAACTCGGGCCACCGATGTACACGGCGTCGGCGCCATGCAGGATGGCCTCGCGGGCGATGGTCACGTCGCGGGCAGGGCTGAGCAATTCCAGATGATGTTTGGGCAAGGACATGTGTTTTTTAGTCAGGCTGGTCACGGTCGAAGCGACCATTGTAGCCGCCAGGCGCCTCGCCGGCACCTGTGGACTTGGATTTGCACGTTCCGGACCGATGCGCGGCTGTCCGGGCAGATCAGCCCGACGTCGCGCTGGCGCTGCACCAGCGGTTTCGCCCGGTGTTCTTGGCCAGGTACAAAAAGGCGTCGGCGGCCTTGATCAGCATGGCGGGCGTCACGTCCATGGTGCCCGGCTGGCTGGTGGTGATGCCGGCGCTGGCCGTGACGATTCCCAACGGATGATCAGCGTGTTCGATGTCCAGCGCCCTGATGGCGTCGAGGATATCCTGCGCGATCTTGGTCGCACCCGTGCCGTCGGTATTGGGCAGCAGGACGGTGAACTCTTCGCCGCCGTACCTGACCGCCAGGTCCCCCGGCCGTTTGACCGCGTCCTGGATCGCACCGGCAATCCCACGCAGGCACTCATCCCCGGCGGCGTGGCCGTACTTGTCGTTGAAACGCTTGAAATAATCGACATCGAGCATGATCAGCGCCAGGGAAGAGCCCTGGCGCCTGGCCAAGCGCAGTTCATCGGCCAAGGCAAGGTCCAGCTTCCTGCGGTTGCCCAGCCCGGTCAGGCTGTCGGTCAGCGCCATGTCCCGCATGCTCTGGTGTGCATGACGGATCTGCTTTTCCATGGTCATCCGGTAGCGCAACTGGCTCAGCACGATGAGGCCGAAGCCGACGAGGGTGACGATCAGGAACACCAGCACGAAACCGGTCTTGAGCAGGTCACGCCGCCAGGGCGCGATGATGGACTCCCGGGACAGGCCGGCTTCGACCACCAACGGATAGGTGGTCAGGGCGCGGTAGCCATACAGGCGTTCGGTGTCGTCGATCACGGCCCGGGCTTCGGCGGTGCCCTGGTTCGAGGTCGGCAGGAAGTTCTTGAAGATCACGCTGTTGACCAGACTCTTGCCGATCACCGTCTCGACGAAGGGGCGCCGTACCAGAACGGTGCCGTTGCGCATGGCCAGGACCAGGGCGCCCTTGTCGTCGATCTTGAAATCACCGTAGTAGTCGACGAAATAACTGACCTTGATCGTTCCAAGCAGCACACCGGCGAACGAACCGTCGGGGTTGTTCAGGCGTCGGGAAATGGGAATGATCAGGTCGTTGGTGGAGCGGCTCCTGATGACCTCGCCGATGCGCACGTTTCGATCGGTGTGGGTGCGGTGATACTGGAAATAGTCACGGTCCGCGTTGTTGGCAGGTTCCGGAGTCGTTTCCTTGTCGGTGACCACCCATTGCCCATCGGGCCCGTAGATGAACAGCCCGTGCAGTTGCGGCATGATGGCGGATTGCTGCACCAGCAGTTTATGGATGCGCGCAATGTCGATGTTTTCGAGCCCGTCGCCTTCCACCCGCTCGCTGAGTGCCGCGGTGACCACGTCCACCTGGCGGATGGTGTCTTCGGCGTGCTGGGCCGTCGCCCGCGCCAGGTTCGTCACCGAATCGCGGGCGGCCGAAAACGCCGCACGGTAGTCACGCCATGTCCTCCAGCCTTCGACGGACAGAAAGGCTATCACCACCACCAGCATGAAACTGACGGTAAGCCTCAATGCCGCGCCTGGCCGCGCAGCCTGGGGGGAGAAGTCCTCGACGGGGATTTCGCTCCCTGGCTCCGGCCGTTTGCTTCCGAGCATCAACATTTCCTTTACGACTGTGTCTGCGCACCATGGATGCGCAGCCTATCTTATCCGAAATCAGCACGTTAGCTGACTTCGACGAGGCAGGTACAGCCTTCGATACATCCGACTGGGCAACAAGAGCAGTAAAGCCAGGGCGCGAAATGCCGAAGCGGGTATCGACGAAGGAAAATGTTGCAAGCAATCGTGCGGATTCAGAGCCTGTTGCCGGACGGCTACAGGTACGCCATTCAGCCAGGCGCCCCTGTAGCGTTGTCCGTCGATTACTGGAATGAGGCGGGGTATCGCGTTTCGTTCAGCAAGGTCGCTTTCGAGCCGAAGGTCAAGTGGATCAGTTTTGCCGGTTTCGGGTCCCAGCAAAAGAACCGGCCAATCGAGCGCATCCGGGCAAGGTCAACCACAACCACCGACTCTACGGGCATGACTGTTTCGGTCCAGAACAACACGTGGAGATCCTGCGCCACATCGAAGTAGGTGCAACGCTCGACATCCCCCATGCCTTTCTCTGCACCGTTCACACAGTGCCACGCCATGGTTTGCGCACCGAAATAGACGTGTTCGTACCAGTCATCGGCGCTGTAGCGGTACAGCACGCGCTTACCCACCAGGCTGGATGTCTGGAGAATGGGCGAACCGCCGGGCTTGCCATCGACTACGGCAGTCACGAAATCGGTACGCGTGCGTCTTTCATCCTTTTCATCGTAGAAGCCGGAAACCGCGGCCAGCACATCACCGGTCTCGAATTTCCAGACCAGCGTGGCTGACTCCTGATGCTCGGGCTTGAGGAATTCGACGAAGAAGATACCCGGACGTACTTCGACCGCTTCGTAGGTTTCCGTCTCAGAGGCGCCGGAGCCTTCGCCTTCAAGGATGGTCCAGGTCAACGTATGGTCATCGACGAAGTGATGCTCGATCAACCAGCCGTTGTCAAAGCGCAGATTGGCCTTTTGTCCGACGAGGGCAAGGGTGGCGGGGTATTTGTACTCATTGAAGCCCTCAGCCATTTCTTCCAGCGTCGGCCACTGGGCCCGGGGTACGAATGGCTGGTTCTTCAGTTCCTGTTCGATTTGATAGCTCACAACGCTTCCTCGATTCACGGACAGTGCCGATTGAAGGGTCATGCTAGAGGGCCGGTGCCTGGAAATCTTGGCGTGGGGTGCCATCGCTTGTGCAGGAGTGCCGGATTTCCCGCCATGCTCACTGGTGCCCGTCAGCCTTGCGCGACCGTTGCAGCGTTCTGGTAGCGATAGTCACGCGGGGACACTCCGAAGCGCGTCTTGAATGCCTTGGAGAAGTGGCTGACATCGTTGAATCCCCACGCATAGGCAATGGCGGTGATTTTCTCCTGCGGGGCTGCGCGAGCAATGGATTCGGCACAGCGTTGCAGCCGATGCTCGAGGATGTAGCGTCCGACGCTGGTGTCGTGCTGGGCAAACAGCCGGTGGAGGTTCCTGACCGAGGTGCCGATGGCCTTGGCCAGGCGTTCCGGCGAAAGCTCACTATCACGCAGGTATTGCTCGATCAGTACTTTTGCCTTGACGAGCTTTTGGGCCTGGACGCCGGGGTTTTCGCATTCGGGCGCGGTGCTGATACCGGGACGCAATAATGCCAGTAGGGCATCAAACAGGGCGAAGGCCTCTTCCGGTTGCAGCCGCGAGGAATCGAACAGGCGTTGTGTCAGCAGGCCAGCCATGCTGCCCAGGGTACTGGTGGCGCCCAAGGGCTGGTTGAACAACGGCTGCCGTTGGCCGAGGCGCTGCTGCAACGCATGTCGCGGGATGATCAGCGACATCTGGTCACTGAGGTCATCGAAGTAGAAGTCGCATGGCTGAGTGATATCCAGTAATACCAGGTCACCCGCGCCGAGCCTGGCCTGATTGTCGGCCTGGCACATTTTTGCCCTGCCGCCTACTTGCAGTACCAGATAGTAGAAGTCCTTGTCGTCGGCGCGAATGTCCTGACGGGCACGATGCAAATGCCGGCAATTGCTGATAATGCGCGAGCCGTCCAGGACGGGGTGACTGCCCGACAGGTTCTGCATGGCGCCGGTAAAACTCGTGGCGCCGGATCCAGTGGGTGGTTCTGCATGGAATGTGCCGCATTTTTCCGCGAGGTCGTGGTGCCAGGCTTCAAAGCCCTGGCGGCCCGTGTAAAACGGTTCTGTTTGCCCAGTGCTGTGCATCGCTACCTCACCTGCCGGCTGCTCGCCGGTCGTTTTTATTGTGGTATCGGCCGTTGGCAGCTTAAGCCGGCGTCATAAGCATTTAGTAATACGCCTGTTGAAAACGCAAGCATCGTCCCGCCCTTGGCATTGGCGGACATGTGCATGACATTCTCAACCATGTCCCTGTTCAGTGAAGGGGGCGTTAAATGGGCCATGCTTTTCTACTCGGCTGGAGCTTGTTCCCGTGGATACTCATAACAATACCGATGCCTCGGCATCCCACCTGCTAAAAACCTTGCGCTGGACAGATGCCTTCGCCTTGTCGATGGCCGTGTCAGGCTCGATTTTCGCCTCTTTCGGCTTCGCCCTCGGTGCCCTCGGACCGGTCGCGGCGTTGCTGCTCTGGGTCGGCTCCGCCGCCATCGGCGCCTGTCAGAACTGGATTTTCCTTGAAGTCAGCGCGATGTTCCCCGACAAACCCGGAGGCATCGCGATGATTGCCACCGAAGGCTGGCGCAAGCGCTGCGGGTGGGTCGGGCCGTTGGCGGCGTTCGGTTACTGGATGGGCTGGTCGGCCGTGCTGTCGATCATCGGCGTCAGCGCCGGGGCGCTGATACAGGCCCAGTGGTTTGCCGATCAGACCTGGAGCATTGATACCGGGCTATCGAGCATTGGCTTGCCACAGATGATCGGGGCGGTTCTGATCCTGATCTTCTGGCAGTTCAACCGCCGCGGGGTTCATCTGGCGGCGTCGGTTTCCAAATACATGGGGACATTGCTGCTGGTGCCGATCCTGGTCTTGGCGGTGGCTCCGCTGGTCGCCCATGACTGGAGCCTGGGACGATTCATCTCGGCCTGGCAGGTCCACAAACCCTTTGACTGGGAAACCCTGCGCACCACGTTGGTCTGGTTGTTCCTGATCAGTTGGAGCGCCTATGGCACCGAAATGTGCGCAGCCTTCGGCCCCGAGTACCGCAGTCAGCGGGACATGCGCCTGGCCCTGACCAGCTCGGGGCTTTACACCGTACTGGCCTTCGCGGCAGTGGCCTTGGGCCTTGGCGGTTTGGTGGACCCCCAGGCCGCCCTGGACAACCCCAGCGGTTTCTACATAGGCGCCTTTAATGCAGTACTCGGATCCGGCTGGAGCAGTTTCTTTGTCATCACTCTGCTGGTGGGCCTGTTCATGGCATTGAACGCAGCGCTGGCGGATGGCTCCCGGGCACTCTACGGCACAGCGCTGGAAGGCTTGACCATCAAGCAACTGGGAGTACTCAACAAGCATCAGGTGCCCGGGCGCTGCATGAGTGTGGCGGTGCTCCTGAACCTGGCGATGATCTTTTTCCTGTCCTCGCCCCTGGCCATCCTGGTGACGGCCAACATTGGCTACCTGGTCGCGATCTTTTTTGCACTCTCGGGGTTCCTCCTGCTGCGCAAGGACGCGCCGCAACACGCGCGTCCGGTACGCCTGGGGCGGTGCTGGACGCCCGTGGCCTGGTTGCTGAGCCTGTTTACCGCCGTTGTGGTCGTGGTAGGCGCGTTGTCAGCCGAACTGGCCGGGTACGGCGGTGTGAAGGAAGTGCTGATTGCCATCGCGGTACTCTTGGTTTCGCTGGTGCTCTACGCCTATCGGCGGCTGGTACAGGATCGTTCCTCCATGTCACCTCCGGTTTCCCAGCACTGAGCCCCGGCCAAGGGTTTTCAAACAATAAGAAAGCAAGAGGAACAACCATGCTGTCCGTTGAAACACCTACCACCTATTACACCGCCACTCGCAAGTACGATCTGAAATTTTCCGATCTGGAGCAGGACCTCGAAGCCGAAGTGGTCGTTATCGGTGGCGGCTTTTCCGGGATCAATACCGCGCTTGAGCTGGCCGAGCGTGGGGTGACGGACGTCGTGGTGCTGGAGTCCCGCTACCTGGGCTTTGGCGGTTCGGGGCGTAATGGCGGGCATGTCATGGCCGGCATCGGCCACGATCTGGAGAAAATCCGCAAGAGTGTCGGGGAGGAGGGGCTCCAGGCAATTTTCGAGATCAGCGACTTGGGGGCGTCCATCATCAAGCATCGTATCGAGCGTTATCAAATCGATGCGGACTTTCGCCATGGCTACGGCTACCTGGGTTTCAACCAGCGGCAAGGTAAGCTGCTGCAAGCCTGGGAAAAGGAATTCAAGCTGCTCAACCCGGACCATGAGATCGCGTACCTGGAAGGAGCCGAGGTCAGAAATATCGTCGGCTCCGATGTCTACAGCTGTGCCCTGAAGCATATGGGTAACGGGCATATCCATTCGTTGAACATGCTGCTCGGGGCGGCTCACGCGCTGGTGGGGCTGGGTGGGCGAATTTATGAAAACACCCCGGCGCTGGAGGTCACCTACGGCGAGACCATTACGATTCGCACCGCCAAAGGCTCGGTACGGGCGAAGAAGATCCTCTGGTCATGCGGTGCGTTTCTCGACCGCCTGGAGCCCGAGCTGCACAAGACGATGATCAGTACCTACGCCTTTCAGCTGGTGACCGAGCCGTTGCCCGTCGAGCTGATCGAGCAGATCAGCCCGATTCGTGGGGCCTTCAGTGATATCCGGCCGGTGATCGAGTACTACAGGGTCACCAACGAGAACCGCCTGTTGTTCGGTTCCGCCACGCGCTTGATCGAGCACATTCCGGGCGACCTCAAGGCCTGGAACCGCGCGCTGATGCTCAAGGTTTTTCCCTACCTTGCCCACGTCAAGATCGACCTAGCCTGGGGTGGCCCCATGGAGTGCAGTGCCAATCTCTTCCCGCAGATCGGCACTTTGCCAGGACGCGACAACGCTTATTTTGTCCAAGGCTATTCCGGCTTTGGCGTCACCCCCAGCCACGTGGTCAGTCACGTGATCGCCGATGGAATGACCCGTGGCTCGCGTCACTGGGATGTGATGAGTGCAATCCCCCGCGCGCGTATTCCCGGCAAGGAGCATTGGCGCAACCTGATCTGCACTCTTGGCAAGGCCAGTCATCAACTGGCGGGCTACCGCAACGGTCGCCGCTGATACCGCTTCATTCATGACCTGATCCGCTGCCTGACAGCGCCTTTTTTCTCCCTGATAAGCTGGAGTACGGCCGATGCTTGCCTGTAAAAAAACACTGGTTGCGTTTTCCCTCGGTTGCGTCTGCGTGCCTGCAATGGCCCAGCCGCTCTACAACGAAGACGGTACGCAAGTCGATGCACGTCTGTTGGCCCTGGCGGGTGCCTTCTATAGCCGCGAGAATTACTCACAATCAGGAACTCGTCGCGAAGGTTCCAGCCGCTGGCAGGAGGCGGCGTTGCAGTACGGTCTTGATGCACGCCATACCCTGGATGCCGGCTCGAAACTCTATGGGTCGCTGAACTGGGTCAGCAGCGCCACGTTCGGTGACGGTGACCCGGCCGGCTGGACCGCCGGGAGTGAGCGCACGACCAAAATCGAGGACGCCTATGCAGGCTGGCGCTCCGGTACGCTGTTCGATGCGCTGGGAGAGAACGGTGTGGATCTGTCGTTCGGTCGCCAGAACATCGTGATCGGTGACGGTTTCCTGGTCAGCGGCGACGCGCTGAACTTCGGCAAGGAGTTCGTGGGCGGCAAGGCCAACCGCGGCGGTGCGTACTACCTGAGCGCTCGCAAGGCCTTTGATCGTACTGCTGTACTGCGACTGGGTGGCCAAGAGGGATTGCGCAGTGACCTGATGTGGATCAAGTCCGATAACCCGGCACAATCGCGCCCGGAAATGGCGGTCGGCACGCTGGAGCATGTCAGCGAACTGGGCACTCTTGGCCTGACTTACCTGAAAGTCACTGACACCGACCAGACCCTGTCCGAACTATTGAATGCCAGGCGCAAGGGGATGCAGATTCACAGCGTGCGCGGCCAGGGGAACGCGGGTATCCCCGGGCTGTTCCTGGCCGGTGAGTACGCTTGGGAGCGCAAGGACGGGGCCCGGGAGAATGCCTGGTACCTTGAGGCCGGCTGGACCTTTGCCGACGTTGTCGGGACACCGTCGATCAACTACCGGTACAGCCGTTTTTCCGAGGGCTACGATCCTTTGTTCTATGGCAACGGACGGGCGCTTGGGACCTGGTTCCAGGGGGAGGTGGCGGCCAACTATGCCGGGCCGTTCAACAGCAACGCCGCCATTCAGCAGGTGGGGTTGAAGATATCCGCCGCTGAAGACATCAAGCTGGGAATGCTGCTTTATTCTTTCCGCACCCTGGACGACAGTCGTGTTCGGCTCGACGCCGACGAAGCGAACGTCTATGCCGAATGGGCGATCGACAAGCATTGGACTCTGATGCCATTGGCAGGTCTCTACAAGCCGAAGTACAGCGCAGCCGACGGTGGTGCACAGGTGGGCAACAGCCATACCAATCTCTATGGACAGGTATTGGTGGCCTGGTCGTTCTGAGGCATCGGTTTGTTGACGGGCAGGGCGGATCGAGTCGCAGATTGTGCAGCTATTGGACTGAAGCCATGGCAGCCAGATTCAAAACACTCGATCATTCGCGCCACCAGGTCAGCCCAGGCGTCATCGACGATGGGCTGCTCCGGTCGCCAGCCCGTCGAGGGGTCAGCTCGCGGACCAGCAGATGAAGTTCTTCGTAGAACTCGTCGATCAGGTCGAACAATAGCTGCTGCTTGCTGGGAAAGTAGTGATACAGCGAGGCCGGGGCGATACCAACGTGACGAGCCAGCTCGCGCATACCGACCTGGCCGAATCCCTTGCTGACGAAAAGCATCACGGCTTGCTCGCGGATTGCGTCGTACCCGCTGCGGTTCTCAGCGATAGACATGAAAGCCCCGACCGCTCTTTTTGCCCAGCAAACCGGCCGTGACGCTGGCCTGTTCCGGGGGCAGGGTGCCCTTGGCCACCTGTCGGTCCAGATTCTTGCGTCCCTGCACCGATAACTGCGATGTAATGCATGGTCATATTGGACCCTTGGAAATCCGCGAACGAGCGGTTAATCGCACTTCGCGCCGATCATCACAAACAGCGCACGGGCAATCCGGTCGCTTTTGTTACGCCAGGCATGCCGGGTTCCTTGCTGGATGACTACGTCGCCGGGCAGGATCCGTTTCTGTTCGCCATTGTCCAGTTCCAGCCAGAGTTCCCCCTCGAGGAGGATGCCGTAGTCGATGGTCGGGGTCGTGTGCATGCCCGGATGGTCGGGCTCGAAGCATTCGAACAGGCCGGGCAGGGCACCGCCCAGCTCTTCGAGCATCTGTGCGACATCGATGGGGTTCTGCATGACCGGGTCCGGCGGGAAGTCATAGATCGCCAGACTGGTTTCGCCCGGTCCAGGGACCAGCGGAGGGTATTCAAGGGTGGGATCTGTTTGCGTAGCCAACGATCCGATAGCCGTGCCGGTAGACCACAGATGCGCCATGGCATGGCCGGGAATCGACTCGAAGGCACGCGCGCGCGGTGCCGTTTCGTCGCTGATAAATACCGATTGGCCTGCACTGTCCAGCCCGGTGACAACTCTGCGAATCTTCATGACATTCCCTGAAATCGATGGGCGGGCATCACTGTGCCCGCCGTTGCGTGGACGGTTGCGATCAGCCTCAAGGGCAGATGACGTAGTTGCTGAAGCCACCGTTGCGATTTTCGATACCGGTAATCGCCTCGTTGACGGCTTCCAGGCTGAACGCGGTGTTCTCGAAGAAGGAAAGGTCCAGGGCGCCGGATTCCACCATGTCGGCCATGTCCTGCCCTTGTCCGGTGGTGAACCACGCGGAGCCGCTGATCTGGATGTCGTTGTCCATGATCCAGTGCAGATCGATGGGCACTTCGCCGGCAATCGCGCCGATGTTGATCAGGTGCCCACCGCGATGGATGGATTTGAGCGCTTGGGTCAGTGTCTCGTGTGGCGCCCCCGGGCCGAGGGCATCGATCACCACATCGACGCCTTCGCCCTGGGTGACTTCACTGACCCATTGCTGGGTGGGTGTCGTGCCCAGGGTATGGATTTCAATCCGGCCCGGGGCCGCGAGATCCTTCACGCGCTGGAACAGCTCCTGGTTCCTGGCGGTGCCGAGGATTTTCCGCACACCCATGGCCAGGGCAATGGCGACCGCTCCCAGGCCGAGTGTCCCGCTGATGCCGTTGATCAGGATGGTACTGCCCGGGCCGACATTGGCCTTGATCATCGCTTTGTAGGCGGTGCCCAGGTAGCCCAGTCGCGCGGCGGTCTCGAAGCTGAGGTTGTCGGGCAGTTTGACCAGGCTGTATTGCGGAGCCGGGATGTATTCGCACAGGCCGCCGTAGGGATAGTCTTCGAACATCCGCGGGCTTTTCGGGGTGAAACCGAAGTAACCATTGAAGGTGTAGGCGGAGCAGGCAATGGTGTTGCCCGCTCGGCAGGCCCGGCAGGAACCGCAGTGGCGTCCCGGATTGACATAGACCCGGTCACCGACCTTGAAGTCATACACCTGGGGACCGACTGCCTCGATGACTCCGGTAGGGTCCAGACCGAACGTGGCCGGTAATTTCGGCAGCGGATTGTGGGGGAACCACTTGACCCAGTTGGTCAGGATGTTATGCAGGTTCGGCACGATCCCGCAGGCCTTGATCTTGACCAGGACTTCGGTCGGACGAATCTGCGGGACGGGCAGGTGTTCGATGACCATGGGTTTGCCGCCTTCATACAGGCGTGCGGCGCGCATTGTGCTTGTCGTCATGATGTTCTCCGGCACTTGTCTTGTTTTTGTAGTGGAACGCAACCTCTTGTTGCTTCAGCCGCTCTAGCGCAAACCGTCCTCACCTTTTACATCCGCCGCCGCCAGGCCGCCCAGGCGTGCATGGATCCTGCCGCCGCTGGCCATGGCCAGGCCAAAGGCAATTTCGCCGCGACGAGGGCCATCCCACACGGTCATCTCGGCCACACCGAAATGGCTGCGCACATAAGCTGCCTGGATGTGCCCCAGCGGGATCATCACCCGGCAACCGGGGCCGCCGATGGTTTTACCCGCGGGAACGATGGCCTTCGGATTGCCCAGCGCTTCGCGCATGGCCCAGCCACCGGCCTCATGCCAGACCGCGCCATGCTCCAGCTCGCCGTCGTCGCCGACGATTGCGCCCTTGCCATACGCCTGCACGTTATCGACGCCTCCCAATGCATGGATCAGCCGTTCGGACAACTCGGCACCCAGGCCCCTCAATTGCTGCATGAACGGCAGCAGGTCCTCGACGTATCTGCCGGCATAGGGGTTGGCCACCACTGCAGTCGCGACTGCAATCCTCAGGGGTTGCGGGGAACGGGGACCACCCTCGTGGAAGACTTCTTCTATGTCCAGTTTGATCTTGCGAACCATCACCAGCGACATGCCTGACCTCCAGGAACCGTGAGCCTCAGTGGCTCGTTATTTTTTGAAGTGGTGTTTCGCATTATGCATTTAATGATGTATGGTGCAAGAACATTGTTTTTGTGCATAAAAACAGGAGGGGCAACATGAAGCTGATTTCGTACCGTAAAGAAGGAAAGGCTCACTTCGGCGTTCTGGTCGATGACGGCGTGGTCGAATTGACCCGCCGTTTCGAACAGGTGCCGGACCTCGCGTCTTTTCTGGCCGATCCGTCTTGTCTGGACCAGGCCCGGCAAGCGCTGGAAACCGCACAGGCTGACTACCCGTTTTCCAGCGTCCAGCTGGACGCGGTCATTCCCAACCCCGGCAAGGTCATCTGCGTTGGCATCAACTACGTCGCCCATGCCGAAGAAGCCGGCCGCAAGGTGGGTGAGTTCCCGGTGATTTTCCAGCGTTTCGCCGAGACCCTGCTTCCCCATGGCGAGGCGCTGGTCAGGCCCAGGGTGTCGGAGCAGTTCGACTTCGAAGCCGAACTGGCCGTGGTGATCGGCAAGGGTGGGGCGCATATCGATCCCGCCGATGCCATGGACCATGTCGCGGGTTACACCTGCTTCAACGACGCCAGCGTGCGCGACTGGCAGTTCCATACGCATCAGTACGGCATGGGCAAGACCTTCAGGAAAACCGGTGCGCTGGGTCCATGGCTGATTCCAGCGGCGCAGATTTCCGATTACCGTAGGCTGGTGGTGCGCGGTGTCCTCAACGGTGAACAACTGCAGGAAGGCAGCCTTTCAGAGCTGGCATTCGACATTCCGCATCTGATCGCCTACGTGTCGAAAGCCTTGCCATGGAACCCGGGGGACATTCTGGCAACGGGTACGCCAAGCGGTATCGGTTTCAAGCGAAAGCCACCGATTTTCCTCAAGCCCGGCGATGTATTCGAAGTGGTCATCACCGAGATCGGGACGCTATCGAACGGCGTGATTGACGAAGCCTGAGTGTTGCCCTCTACACAATCATAAAAACCGGAGGTTCCAGATGCCCGCATTACCGACTATCAACTTCACCCACACCGGCGTGTTTTGTGAAGACCTCGATCACATGGTCGATTTCTACTGCCGTACCCTGGGCTTCATCGTCAGCGACAAAGGCGTGGCGTCCACCGGGCACCGCCTGTTCTTCATGACGCAAAACCCTGAGGTGCATCATCAGGTGGTGCTGTTCGATGGCAAGCCCGTCGACCTGCCGTTCAACCCGATCAATCAGTTGTCGTTCCTGCTCAATTCGCTGGAGGATCTGCAAACCTACTACCGGTTCGCCAGGAACAGCGGCATCCAGGGGATTGGACAGGTCGACCATGGCAATGCCTGGTCCATCTATTTCAAGGACCCTGAAGGCAACCCGATCGAGATGTATGTCGACACGCCGTTCTATACCGCCCAGCCCTGCAAGGAGCCGCTCGATCTGGAGTTGCCCACCGAGGTCATCCTGGCCCAGACCGAGGCCATGTGCCTTCGTCGCCCGGGCTTCCAGACCCGTGAGCAATGGATGGCATCCATCCGGGCGAAAATCGAAGAGCAGCGGGTTCGCATCGCCTGATCAGGGCTGGGAACAGGACCGGCACCTGTTCCGTTCGCTGCAGATAAAGTCTGGTTGATGAACGCCTGCGTTGATCAACCGGCAATCGACAAGAACAAGAAGCGGAGTAGACGATGGACTACGATGTCATCATTGTTGGAATGGGGCCGGTGGGTGCGCTGTGCGCCAACCTGGCCGGCATGTGGGGGCTCCACGCCCTGGTGGTGGACAAGTCCGAGACGGTGTACGCCAACCCGCGGGCCATGGGGTTTGATCATGAGGTGATGCGTGTCCTGGGCAACATCGGCCTGGCGGATGACATCGCCGAATACGTCATGCCTTACCGTCCCTCGGAATACCGCACCACCGGTTCGCAGTTGATCAAGCGCATCGATGCCGCTCAACCGCCTTTTCCACTGGGTTGGGCGCCCAACTATGTCTTCTCGCAGCCTCCCGTAGAGCGGGCGCTCCGGGCCAGGATAGCCAGTTTCAAATCGGTCACCGTCGAGCTCGGCTCCGAAGTGCTGGCGGTGGACTCCAGCGAGTCCCATGCTGCGGTGCGCATCCGCGCCAAGGATGGCGTCGAGCGGAGCGTGACGGCGGCCCATGTACTGGCCTGCGACGGCGGGACCAGCCAGATCCGCAGCCGCCTGGGCTTGAAAATGGACGACCTGGCCTTCGACGAGCCGTGGCTGGTGGTCGATGTCATCCTCAATGAAGGCGCGGGCGAACACCTGCCTCAGACCAATGTGCAATTCTGCGAACTGGCCCGGCCGTGCACATTTGTGGTCGGTCCCGGTCGACATCGCCGCTGGGAGTTCATGATCAACCCGGATGAGCAGCCGTCGGAAATCTCCCAGCCGGACACCATCAGGAAACTGATCGCTCGCTGGTTGCCCGAGAGCGATTACCAACTCTGGCGAGCCTCGGCGTACCGCTTCCATGCCTTGATACTTGAACAGTGGCGGGCCGACCGGGTGTTCTTTCTCGGCGATGCGGCCCATATGACCCCGCCGTTCCTGGCGCAAGGCATGTGCCAGGGGATTCGTGACGCCTTGAACCTGGTCTGGAAACTGGCACTGGTCAAGGGCGGGCTGGCGGCCCCGGCGTTCCTGGACACCTACCAGACTGAACGTGTCCCCCATGTCCGCCAGACCACCCTGGCGGCCAAGGAATTTGGGGGTGTGATCTGTGAGCGTGACAAGGACCGGGCGGCGATACGGGATGCACGGTTGATCCAGCAGATGCAGGAGAACCCCGGCGGGATCATCCGTCAGTCGCTGATTCCGGGATTGACCGGAGGGTTTATCGGCCACGTCGCGCCGGCCGGCGAGTTGTTTGTGCAACCGATGGTTATCAACCATGCAGGCAAGCAGGCCTTGCTCGATGAGTTTACCGGTCAGTCGTTCCGCGTGGTCATTGCGCCGGGGTTCGATGCCAGCGCCTTGCTCCGCTGCCTGCGCAGCAGCCAGGCGCTCAAGGGGCTGCCGATTCATGTGGTGCGGCTGGTCGAACCAGGACAATCCGGGACGCGTACGGCCGATGATTACCAGGAAGTCGACGGCCTGTTGGCCCAATGGCTCGAGCGGCGCGGTTGCAATGTGGTGATCGTGCGACCGGACCACTACGTGTATGGCGGTGCGGTGACCGTGGCCTGGGCCATGGAACTGCTCGAAGGTATGGAACTGGCGCTTTGGGGCAGGCAGCCGGAACGGGCTTCAAAGCAACAGGGTGGCGACGAAACCATCAGGTTCGCCCAGGCGCTGAGCCAGTAAGAAAAAAGGCCCTTCGCTGCGCACTGTCCACGAAAGCAGTGCGCGGCGAAGGGCCTTTCCAGTAGCGCGTGACCGGTTTACTGAAGCGTGGCTTGCCGGCGCTCGATGGCCTCGACGATTCGTCCCAGGGTTTCCTGGATATGGTCGCGCAACAGGGTCACTGCTTTTTCACGATCGCGCCCCAACGCGGCTTCCATCAACTCCTGATGTTCATTGCCCTTGTGTCGCTGGGTGGTGCGCTGCTGGGCGGAAAAGCGTCGGTAGCGTTCGGCACGGTCGAACAACGAGTCGATCATCTTCAGCAGCAGCGGGGACGGGCAGGCTGCGAACAGCGCGAAGTGGAAAGCCTTGTGGCGTGCCGACCATTCGTCATCGAGCACCAGCACACCGCTGCCGAGTTTCTTCTCGATCAGGTTCAGGCGATGAAAAGCGCCCAGGACATCCGCTTCCCATTCATCGTCACCGTGCTGGATGGCATCACCCAGCGCCTCGCATTCCAGCAGGCAGCGCATGCGGGTGATGTCACGAAAGTCGCTGGCTGAAATAGGCGCGACCCTGAAACCTTTGTTATCGCTGGCTTCAACCACGCCATCCTGGGTCAGCCGATTGAGCGCTTCGCGAATCGGCGAGCTGCTGAGCCCGTAGGTCTTGGAAAGCTCAGCGACCTTGAGCTTCTCGCCTGGGGCCAGCTCACAGCAAACGATCGCTTTCTTCATCTTGGTCAACGCGACATCAATCAGCGGCGTGCCGGGGGAGAGGATCATGGTCGGAGTCATCCTGAAATTTGCACCAAACGGATTTTATGCGCAAAAACAAGTTTAGTGCAAAGGTTGCGTGTCGACCGATTTTTTCTCCTGGATCAATCAGGCAGCAAAGAACCCTGTGGGAGCGAGCCTGCTCGCGATAGCGGTGTGTCTGTTTGAGTAGATGTCAGGTGTGCCACCGCTTCGCGAGCAGGCTCGCTCCCACAGATGTTGTCCATGCCCTTTCCTTCATGCCCTGTGAAGCCGATGCAAATCCCGCGGCCGAATCCGCTTGACTTTGAATTTGTGCAGGATTAGTTTTTGTGCACAAAGTGTTTTTAAGTGTAGAAAAATATGTTTTGCGCATAATGATTGAGTGGAGTGGTACCTGCGTTATTCACGGCGAGCACCGTGGATGGATGACCTTTTACAAAAACAAGAAAACAGGAACATCTGATGAAAACAGCCAACCAGCGGTTCTGCCCGTTGCCGATGTCTGGCCTTGCCTGCGCCGTCGGCGCCACGGTAATGCTGAGCCTCTCAACGCAAGTCCATGCCTTCCAGATCGACACGGGTAATCCCGACCTTTCGGCGACCTGGGACAACACGATCAAATACAGTAACGCCTGGCGGGTGAACAAACTCGACCACAAGGTGGCCGCAGGGCCTGGAACCTCGAACAGCAACCCCAACCTGGACGATGGTGATCGCAATTTTGATCGCGGCCTCATCTCCAATCGCCTGGACATCCTGTCCGAGCTCGATATCAAGTACAAAGACGTCGGTGCACGCCTCAGCGCGGCGTCCTGGTACGACAGCGTCTACAACCAGCACAACGACAACGATTCGCCGGGTACCGCCAACTCCGTGAGTGTCGACCACGACGAGTTCACCAGCGACACCCGCCGGATTCACGGTCAGCGCACCGAAATCCTCGATGCCTTCGTCTATGGCGCCAGGGACATTGGCACCACCACGCTGTCCGGACGGCTCGGCCAGTTCACGCAGATCTACGGCGAAAGCCTGTTCTTCGGTGCCAACGGCATTGCCAACGCCCAGTCCACCGTCGACCTGGTCAAGCTGCAATCGGTACCCGGTTCGCAGTTCAAGGAAATCCTGATGCCCACCAAACAGGTGTCGGGCAACTGGCAGTTGAACGACACGGTGAGCGTTGGCGCCTACTACCAATTCGAATGGAACAAGACCCGTTTGCCCGCCGCAGGCAGCTATTTCAGCGGCGCGGATTTCGTTGGTGAAGGCGGGGAGCGCGTATTTTTCCCCACCGGCGAGTTGCATCATGGCAAGGATAAGGATGCCAGGGATTCCGGGCAGTTCGGTGCCCAGTTGAAGTTCGCCCTCGAAGACTGGGAGTTTGGTCTCTACGCCGCGAAGTATCACGAGAAGACCCCGGTGTTCTATTTCCGCCCGGCTGCGTTGGTACCCGGTGCGGACGATTCGTTCATCAACGTCTACCCCGAAGACATCAAGGTTTTCGGCGCGAGTTTCAGTACCCAGGTGGGTGAGAGCAACATCGCCGGTGAAACCTCGATCCGGCTCGATACGCCGTTGGCGGGCGTAGGCGGAACGATCATCACCGGGATGGATGCGGACAACGATTCCAACGCGGCGTACCCCATTGGCCGGTCGTGGCATGCCCAGGTGTCGATGATCAATGTCTATGGCGGCTCGGCGCTGTGGGACGGCGCGTCCCTGGTGGGCGAAGTGGCCTTCAACCGGCGGCTGAGTGTCACCAAAAATGCCGACCAGTTGGACCCCAACACCACTCGCGATGCGTTCGCCCTGCGTTTCACCTTTGAGCCGCAGTACTTCCAGGTCTTCCCTGGCATCGACGTGCAGACGCCGATCACTGTCGGCTACAACCCGTCCGGACGATCCTCCGTGACGCCCCAGGCGTTCGGCCCGGAACACGGCGGCGACCTGACGCTGGGCCTCAAGGCCGATTACAAGAAGCAGTGGTACGCCTCGCTGAGCTACACCAACTTTTTCGGTGAGGCCGGGCCGGTCATCAACTCCGCGAACTCATTCACCTATCAGCAAAACATGAAGGACCGGGACTTCGTGGCGTTCTCGATTCAGCGAACCTTTTAAGCAAAAAACAGGCGGGCCCTGATAATGACAAAAACAAAATTGCTGTTGCTGTCCACGCTGTCGATCTCCCTGTCCATCGGTACCGCATCGGCGGCGGTGAGCCCTGACGAGGCGGCGAAACTCAAGACCACCCTGACGCCCATGGGCGCCGAAAAAGCCGGGAATGCCGACGGCTCCATCCCGGCCTGGACCGGCGGTTTGACCAAGGACGTCGCCGGTGCCAAGTTCGGTGATGTACCGGCCGATCCGTTCCCAGGCGAAAAGCCGCTGTTGCAGATCACGGCAAAGAACGCTGCCCAATACGCGGACAAGCTGAGCGAGGGCACCAAGGCCCTGCTGGCCAAGTACCCCGATACCTTCCATCTCGATGTCTACCCGACCCACCGCAGCGCGGCGGCGCCGGACAGCGTCTATCAGAACACCTTCGCCAACGCCACTCGCTGCAAGACCACCAGCAATGGCTTGTCCGTCGAAGGTTGCTACGGCGGTATCCCGTTCCCGATACCGAAGACCGGCAACGAGGTGATCTGGAATTTCCTGCTGCGGGTCGAAGCCGAATCCATTCAGATGGGCTACTCCAACATCATTGGCAACAGCGACGGAACCCGGACGTTGGCCAGCCGAGGCGTGGAGAACTGGCAGTACCCGTATTACTACAAGGACGGTGCCGTGGATAAATGGTCGGGGGAGTATGCATTGTTGCGTTTCCTGACCAGCGAACCACCGTTCAAGGCCGGTGAGTCGCTGGTGACTCACGATGGCATCAACGCCGAGGAACCCCGGCAGGCCTGGCAGTACCTGGTGGGCCAGCGTCGCGTGCGCCGTGCGCCGACCGTCGGCTACGACACACCGGACTTCGTGGCGTCGGGGGCCAACTATTTCGATGAGGTACACGGTTTCATCGGTCACCCGGATCGTTACGACTGGAAACTGGTTGGCAAGAAAGAGCTGTACATCCCGTACAACGACAACAAGTTCCACGCCGAGAAACGCGACGACGTCTTCGTCGCCAACCACCTCAATCCGGACAAATTGCGCTGGGAACTGCACCGGGTCTGGGAGCTGGAAGCCACTGTTGCCCCGGGCAAGCGCCATGCGGTGCCCAAGCGTCGATTCTTCATTGACGAAGACAGCTGGACGATTGCCCTGGTGGATGGCTACGACGCCGAAGGCAAGTTGTGGCGGGTGTCCCAGGTGTTGCCGTTCGTGGTACCGACCATCCCCGCAGTGGTGGTCAAGCCGGTGGTCATCTACAACCTCCAGGCCAAGACCTACAGCGTGGTGCAGGGCCTGAACGGAGAAACCTACAGCGTTATTGCGCGCAAGCCGGAAAACTTCTTCACCGGCACGGCAGTGGCATCCGGATCGGTTCGCTGAGCCTCGCAGCAGCTTGCCAATACGTTTGTTTTTCTGGGAGCGGTGCCGGGTCGCCGCTTTCGTGAATGGCATCAACGAGGTCCAGATATGCGTACTTCATATACACGTCCCTTGACGGCATTCATTGCCGGTGCGTGGGTGGCGACGATGCTCTACGGCACGTCGGCCGTGGCGCAGACCAGTGGGTTGCCCGAGCAGCCGGCGATCCACAGTGCAATGGCCACGCAATCGGTCATGCTCAGCGTTGCCCGCGCAGGGCAGCGCCTGGTGGCGGTAGGCGAGCGCGGTTTCATTCTCGTCTCCGATGACAACGGTGGCCACTGGAAGCAGGTCGGTTCTCCGGTCAGCATGACACTGGTCAAGGTCCGCTTCATCGATGCCAATCTCGGTTGGGCGGTGGGGCATGCCGGCGCGGTCCTGCATAGCCGCGATGGCGGCCTGACGTGGGAGAAACAGCTCGACGGTGTCCAGGCAGCCCGGATAGAGCTGGACCAGACCTCCAGCGAAACCGGTGACGGCGCTGCGGAGCATCTGGAACAGGCCCGACAACTGGTGGAAGAGGGCCCGGACAAACCCTTTCTCGACGTACTGTTCCAGGACGCCCGTCATGGCTGGGTGGTGGGTGCTTATGGCCTGGCTTTTGTCACCCATGACGGCGGGGCCAGTTGGCAGTCGATCCGCTCCAGCCTCGACAACCCTTCCGGCCTGCATCTCTACAGCATTGAGCAGGCCGGGGCGGATGTCTTTATCGCCGGTGAGCAAGGGGTCCTGTTGCGCTCCAGCGATAAGGGCCAGACCTTCGAGCCGCTGACCTCACCCTATGAGGGCACCGTCTTCGGGCTGCAGGCCAGCGCGAAGCACTCGCTGCTGATGTTCGGCCTGCGGGGCAAGGCGTTTGAATCGACGGATCGCGGCGAGACCTGGCAGCGTCTCGACACCCTGGAGCCGGTGACACTGACCAGCGGCCTACGGCTGGAGGATGGTTCGGTTCTGTTGGCGGACGAATCGGGCAGGGTGCTGCGCTTTGCCGACGGCCATGACAAGGCGGTCACTGTGCCGATACCTCAACCGGGTTACTTCACCGGCATGGCGCAAGCAGCGAATGGTGAACTCATCATCAGCAGTTCGCGGGGCATGCTGTCGTCAGCTATCCAAGTGGAACCGTCGGAGCCACGACAATGAACAGCTTTACTCGCTCTGCCGAACATCAGCCCGATCTTGCATCGGCACCGTTCGACCCCGCTTCCGGCACCCTGGTCGAACGGATGTTGTTCAATCATCGCGGCATCGTCCTGGGCATCTGTGTGCTGCTCAGCCTGGTGTTCGGTTATCAGGCGCTGGGCCTGAAACTCAATGCTGCCTTCGAAAAAATGATCCCCACGGATCACCCCTATGTGCAGAACTACCTGAAGAATCGTGGCCAACTGGGGGAGGGTGGCAACACCCTGCGGATCGCGATCGAGGCCCGGCAAGGCGGTATTTTCGATGCCACCTACCTGGAGACGGTCAAGAAGATCAACGACGAGGTATTCCTGCTGCCGGGTGTCGATCGCTCCTATATGAAATCCCTGTGGACCCCGGCGACACGCTGGATCGGAGTGACCGAGGAAGGCTTCGACGGCGGGCCGGTGATTCCCGACGATTACGACGGCTCGGCCCGCAGCCTCGAGCAGGTGCGGCAGAACGTCGAAAGATCGGGTGAAGTCGGTCGGCTGGTGGCTGCCAATTTCAAGTCCAGCATCGTGCTGTTGCCGTTGCAGGAAAGTGCTTCGGAGGACGGCAAGCCTCTGGATTACAACGCACTGTCCAATCAGCTTGAACAGATCCGCGGCAAATACGAAACCGAGAACATCCGGATCCACATCACCGGTTTCGCCAAGGTCGTGGGCGACCTGATCGATGGCATGCGCCAGATGCAGCTGTTCTTCGCCGCGACGCTGGTGATCTGCGGGCTTGTGCTGTTCTGGTACACCCGCTGCGCACGCAGCACGGTGCTGGTGTTGTTGTGTTCGATCATTGCCGTGGTCTGGCTGCTGGGCTTGCTGCCCACCCTGGGGTTTGACCTGGACCCGTATTCGATCCTGGTCCCGTTCCTGGTGTTCGCCATTGGCTTGAGCCACGGCGCGCAGAAGATGAACGGCATCATGCAGGACATCGGACGCGGTGCGGACAAACGAGTTGCGGCACGTTTTACCTTCCGCCGGCTGTTCCTGACCGGGTTGATGGCGCTGGTCGCCGACGCGGTGGGGTTTGCGGTGCTGATGATCATCAAGATCCCGGTGATCCAGGACCTGGCCGTCACTGCAACCCTCGGTGTGCTGGCGCTGATCTTCACCAATCTGATTCTGTTGCCGATCCTGCTGTCGTACACCGGCGTCAGCAAGGTGGCGGCCCGGCGGGAAGCGGCCAATGAGCAGTTTTCCAGGCTGGAGGCCGGTCACGCCCGGCATCCGCTCTGGGCCTTCCTGGACCGTTTCACCGAGCGTAAATGGGCCGGTGGCGCGATCATCGTCGCGGTGCTGCTGGGGGCGGCGGGCTTTGCCATCAGCCTCCATGTCAAGATCGGCGACCTGAACCCCGGCGCGCCGGAGCTGCGTCCCGAGTCGCGCTACAACACCGACAACCGCTTCATGGTCAGCAACTTTTCCGCCAGCAGTGACAAGTATGTGGTGATGGTCAAAACGCCCCAGTACTACTGCGCCAACTACCAGACCCTGGTGTCGGTCGACGCATTGGAAGCGCAGCTCCAGCAATTGCCGGGGGTGGTGTCCACCACCTCCCTGGCAGCCCTCAGCAAGCAGGCTGCCGCCGGCATGAACGAAGGCAGCATGACCTGGTACGAGATACCGCGTAACCAGGGGCTGTTGAACGCGATCATCACCCGTGCGCCACGGGAACTGTTCAACCAGAACTGTGACCTGCTGACGGTGTATGTCTATCTCTCCGATCACAAGGCCGACACCCTGACCCGCGTGGTACAGGCCGTCGAGCAGTTCGCGGCGACCCATGACAGCGATCAGATCCAGTTCCTGAATGCGGCAGGTAATGCCGGGATCGAGGCCGCCACCAATATCGTCGTGAAGCGTTCGAACGTGCAGATGCTGTTCATGGTGTATGCGGCGGTCATTGCCCTTTGCTTCATCACGTTCAGGTCCTGGCGTGCCGTGGTGTGTACCGTGCTGCCGTTGATGCTGACGTCGGTGCTGTGTGAGGCCCTGATGGTCGGGCTCAACATCGGCGTCAAAGTCGCGACCCTGCCGGTGATTGCCTTGGGTGTGGGCATCGGCGTGGACTATGCGCTGTACATTCTGAGTGTGACACTCACACACCTGCGCAGCGGCGCCAGCCTGTCGAGCGCCTATTACCTGGCGCTGCTGTCGACCGGCAAGGTCGTGGTGATGACCGGGATCACCCTGGGCGTGGCCGTGACCACCTGGGTACTGTCGCCGATCAAATTCCAGGCCGACATGGGCATCCTGCTGGGCTTCATGTTCGTCTGGAACATGGTGGGGGCGCTGATCCTGGTACCCGCGCTGGCCCATTTCCTTCTCAAACCCAAACCGCAGACGGTGAGCCTCTAGATGACCTCGACGATCAATCTCCTCGGCCTGTCGGGCAGCCTGCGTCAGCAGTCGGCCCATACGGCGATCCTGAACACGGTGGCCGAACGGCTGGCCGGACCGGTTCGACTGACGCTTCATGGGCTGGAAAACATCCCGCCCTACAACGAGGACCACGACGGCGTGCACGCCCCAGCGGCGGTGGTCGGCCTGCGCGCGGCCGTGGCCCAGGCCGACGGAATCCTGATCGGTTCACCGGAATACAATCACGGGATGTCAGGCGTGCTGAAGAATGCTCTGGACTGGTTGTCGCGCCCGCACGGGAAGTCGGTCCTGACAGGGCGACCGGTATTGTGTTTCACCGCTTCGCCCGCGTTTACCGGCGGGGTACGGGCGCATCAGCAACTCAATGAAACGCTTTGGGCGATCCAGGCGGCGATGGTGACCTACCCGCAGATTGTCATCGGCGGGGTGGCCGCAAAGATAGCGCACGGGCGCCTGGTAGATACTGCCGCCTGCACGTTCCTGATGGACGGGGTCGGTGCGTTGATCGAGCAGGCGGGGCAGGCCTAGTGGCCTGTGTGGCCACTAGTAGAAGTACTTGTCGACGTAAGACTGGATTTCCTTGCGCATGAACCGACCGGATTCGTCCGCCCGTTCTTCCCAGCCGAACACGCAGGCGGTGACGATGCCGTCGAAGCCGGTCTTGGCCAGTTCACTGAAGAACAGGTCCCAGTCGATCTCGCCCTGATGCATGTCCATGTGCTGATGCACGGTGACTTTCGCCCCGGGCGGGTTGACGATGTAGCGCAGGCCCGACGAGGCCTTGTGGTTATAGGTGTCGGCAATGTGCACGTGGGCGATCATTGACCCTGCCTCGGCGATCATGGCTTTCATGTCGTCGCCGAAATAGAAGGTGTGCGGCGTGCAGTACAGAAACTTCACGTTGTCCGAGCCGATGGTCTTGAGCATGTCTAGGGCCGGGTGCAGGGTTTCGCACCAGTCCTCCGGGTGGGGTTCGACGTTCAGGGTGACCCCCTCGGCTTCGAGGATCGGCACCAGCTCTTCCATCGAACGCCACCAGGCCGCTTCGCTGGATTCATGGCTGTGCAGCCCGCCGCAGCAACTGACCTTGTGTCCGCGGTCGGGAGAAGGCCCGCGACCGAACTCCGAGTTCATCGTGGTGCAGCCCATCTCCACGGCGATGTGAATCGCCTCCTTCCAGTAGTTCACCGCCGCACGGCGCTCGTCTTCGTGAGGGCTGGCCCAGCGGTACATCGGCAGCAACGAGGCCAGTTGCAGATCGTGCTCGCGCAGGGCTTTCTTGAACTCGGCGATACGTTCCTTGTGGGCACGAGGACGCACCCACCAGGGCAGGAAGTCCTCGCGCGGTGACAGCTCCAGGTACTCGTAGCCGAGTTCGGCGGTCTTGCGGCATAGCTCGGGCAAACTCAGATGGCGGTGCATGTAGGGGTCGAGGGCGATTTTCATCTTTACTCCGGCGTTGTTGTTCTGGGGACAGGCCTTGCGTTCGAGCTGATGCTAGTGCGTAGCCGGGGAGGCGGCCATGGAAGGGTGGCTTAATCTGTCAAAACCTCTCATGATGCTGAAAGGAGGTGTCAAGACATGTCAGAACAGCCACGACGCAAATTGCGCCCGACCATGGCCGACGTCGCCCGTGAAGCCGGGGTCAGCCTGTCGACAGTGGACCGGGTGCTGAACCTGCGCGCCGATGTGCGGGCCGACACTGCCCAGCGCATTGCCGCGGCCGCCGCACGCTTGGGTTTCCACGCCAAGGGTGTTATCGAACAGCGGCTGCACACGGATCGTCCCACCTTGCGCCTGGGGTTCCTGTTGCAGAAAAGCGGTGTGCCTTTTTATCAAGGCCTGGCGCACGCGCTGTCGAATGCCGCCGCCACCTGCACGCGAGCGCGGATTCGTGTGGTCATTGGTTATCTGGATGACCTCGACCCGGTCACGGTGGCGCAGCGCATCCTGGCGTTGCGTGATCAGGTGGATGGCCTGGGGGTGGTGGCGGTGGACCATCCCAAGGTGCGAGATGCGGTTGCGCAGTTGCGCGAAGCCGATGTTGCGGTCGTGGCGCTGTTGTCCGCGTTATCCGGTACGACGGGTACAGGTTATGCGGGGCTCGACAATCGACTCGCGGGGCGCACGGCCGGCTGGTTCATCAGCCGTCTGGCCGATCGGCCCGGGACTGCGGCGGTGATGCTCAGCAGTCAACGTTTCCAATGCCAGGAGCTGCGTGAACTGAGCTTCCGTAGCTATCTGGCGGAGCATTCCAGCGAATGGGAGCTGCTCGCCTCGCGCCTGACCCTGGAAGACGATGAATTCGCTTACGGCAACACCCTCGATCTGCTCACGGCAGAACCTGATCTTGTCGGCCTGTACGTGGCGGGAGGCGGTATCGGCGGGATGTTGCGAGCCTTGCGTGACCTGAAGGATCGTCAACTTCGACTGCCGGTGGTGGTGTGCCATGAACTGACTCCGCTGACGCGCGACGCATTGAAGACCGGGCTGGTGCAGGCGGTGCTGTCTCATCCTGTCGTTACGCTGGCGGACCAGGCTGTCGATGCACTGGTCGAAGCGCTCACGGTATCTCCATCGGAGGCAGCGCTGAGCCGGGTGGTGTCGCTGCAGATTGACGTGCCGGAGAGTGTCTGAGCCAACGCTGCACATGGGCGAAGTGGAATTGCTCATGGAAAAGCGCCATCATTTCGCCTCTATTGGTATCAACGACAGGGATGACATGCAAATCGACAATCTGAAGCGCTTTCTCGATGCCGGGATGACGTTCTCCATAGGTGAGTCCACCACGCCCCACACCGCCAATGATTTCTGGCAGTGGGCTTTCTCCAATATGAATGTGCCCGTATTACGGGGCGTGCTGATCGAGTACCTGGTGGCAAAGAAGTTGATTGCCCACTGCGACGACATCGTCGGCGATACGGTACGGGCGCTGACCACCTATACCCCGCGCAAAGGCGACCTGACCCACAGCATTGAAAAACACTACAAGGTGCAGCCTCACGGCGATGTGTTCGATCTGCAGCTGACCTGGGGGGTGACCCTGGAAATCAAGAGCACGGCGTCACCGGACACCTGGCGACTGAACAAGACCTGTCGGTGGAACATCATCCACGACAAGAATCTCAAGGAGGCAGTATTTCCTGCCCAGTTCTACATTCTTGCGCAGATGGGGCCGGCGGTGAATTTCAGCGACAGTGCACTGGACCTGGGTGCCATTGTTTTCCATGTGCGTACCGGTGAGGAGCTGGATGCACTGGCCGCGGGGCAACAGTCAGTGGGATTCTCCAAATTCGTGGGCGCCGAAAACAAGCGCCGCAGTTGCAGCTATGACGAGTTGCCTGCCGTGCTGCTGGCGTTGCAGACGCAACGTCTGCTTCGTATCCGGAAGAAGCTGCGTCCGGACTGGAAGCTGGCCCCTCTGGAGCGCGGGGACAACAACTTCCTGCCGTTGGCTGTGGAGCAGGCTGGCCAGGTGGACGCGTGGTGGTATTGGCAGGTTGAGGTGGGCGGCAAATGGACCGCCGTGCCAATCGAGCCGATCCCGTCGCCCTGGTTGCCGGATGAGACGCCCGACTGGCGGGACTGGGAAGCGGCGGGTTTTGCTTTTGTTCCTGAGGTCGTGGCTTTGGTGGATGAGTCTGTCAGTCACCTCGGTGTTGGCTGACAAAAAACACCCGCCTAACCATCAATGGCGGGTGTCTGGGAAAGACCGGCTCAGAAAGGAGGGGATCTGGCCGGGACTAGAGAAGTGGAATCACGCCACCGGAATCGATGGGTCCGCCGATGCCAGGGCTGCTGCGCGGTCGGCGGCAGGCGGGTAGATCCAGATCGAGTTGATCTGGTTCTTGAGGCTCTTGGCTTCCTGGCCCACCAGTTTGAGCTGGCGATCCCAACCTTCGGTGTACACCGCGCCCCAGGCGCCCAGGTCCAGGCAGGTCACGTACTTGGGCTGGCTGTAGGGCATCGGTGTCACGCCCAGCAGGTCGGCGGCGACGTTGTTGCCGGCGTAGCGCCCCAGGGCGATGGCGTGCTGGCAGGACATCGCCGCATAGTTGCCCACGGTGTCGGTGGCGGCATAGGCCACGTCACCGGCGGCGAAGATGTGGTCCTGGCCCAATACCTTCAGATTGCCGTCGACGTGCAAGCGGCCCTGGCGATCGCGGGTGCCGGGTACGTGTTCGGTCAATGGGCTGGCGCGGAAACCCACGGTCCAGATCACGGTCTTCGACTCGATGCGCTGGCCGTCCGACAGAGTCAGGCCACCGGCGTCCACCGAATCGACCGAGGCGTTGAGGATCCATTCGATGCCCAGGTGAGCGGATGCTTCGATCAGGGAAGGGCGGATGCCTACGCCCAGGGAAGCACCGATCTCTGGTGCGCGGTCGACGACGATGACGCGGATATTGGCCTGTTCGCCCAGGGCGGCACGCAGGCGGGCGGGCATCTCGGTTGCGGTTTCGATCCCGGTAAAGCCACCGCCGGCCACCACTACGGTGTTGCGGGCTGGGCTGTCCGGCAGGTTGCCGAGGGACTTGATGTGAGCTTCGAGGCGGGTTGCCTGTTCGATTTCATCGACGTCGAAGGCATGTTCGACCACACCCTTGAAGTCAGCGCGCATCAATTGGCTGCCGGCGGCGAGCACCAAGCGATCATAGTTCAGCGTGCCATGGGCACCGGAGGCGTTGCGATAGCCCACTTGCTTGAGATCGGCATCGACGCTCTCGGCCGAGCCCTGCACGAAATTCACCCCGACCGCGTTGAACAGATCGTCCAGCGGGGCCTTCATCGTATGGACGTCCGGCTCGTAGAAACGCGGCCGGATCCGCAGTTCCGCCTGGGGCGCCAGGACAGTAATCTGCACATCGTTGCGATCATGCTGGTCTAACAGACGGGCCGCGCTCAAAGCGCTCCACAACCCGCCGAAACCTGCGCCAACTACCAGAATATGCTGTTTCATGATGTGCTCCCGAAGACAAAATCGATACGTTGAATTGTTCAGCTGTTTCAGCGTGACCGTGTCGCGAAGTACCCGAAAGTGCGTGGCTTCATGCATTCAGCTTCGGTTCGCTGTAGGAAATGGTATGCGTCGGCTCGGCGTCCGACACTTCTACATAAGGTCAGCGGGGACATGTCTGGGTATGAAGGATCTATACGAAGGTGTTAGAGCCACGGATGCACCGCATCCCTTGTGGGAGCGAGCCTGCTCGCGATGACGGCGGCACATCCAGCACCGATGCAAACTGACCCACCGAAATCGCGAGCAAGCTCGCTCCCACAGGGGGGTCACGCTTGACGCAGTGTTTGTGCACGACGCCGTACTTGTGGGAGCGAGCCTGCTCGCGATGACGGCGGCGCATCCAGCATCGATGCAAACTGACCCACTGAGCTGGTCTAATGGCCCCGGACACCTCAATGGGTGAAACTACACCCATTGAGGAATATTCCATGACTAAGAAATACAGAAAATTCGACGCCGAGTTCAAGCTGAAGGTCTGCAAGATGATTGTTGATCAAGGTCTGAGCGTGAACTCGGTTTGTACCGATTTAGGCCTGAGCGACACCGCCGTGCGCCGCTGGGTTCAGCAGTATCAAACCGAGCAGTCGGGCGGTACGGGGATTGGCAAACCATTGACCAGCGACCAGCAGCGTATTCGCCAGCTTGAACAGCAAGTCCGCGAACTGAAGACGGATAATGACATATTAAAAAAAGCTACGGCCTTCTTTGCCCGCGAGTTGAAGTGATCCACCAGTTGGTTCACCAAATTCAATGCAAGGCCTACCCGGTGGCGCGTATCTGCCGGGTGTTGCGGATCAGTCGTTCGGGGTTTTACGAAGCTCGTCAGAGGCGTTTGAAGCCAAAACCTGTGTGCTCGGTTGCCGCTCAGCTCAAGGCTGCCTTCGTGTCCAATGAACACTGTTATGGCAGTCGTCGTTTGGTGAAAGCGCTGCGTGACACTGGCGTCTCCGTTGGACGGAACAAGGTCCGCCGCCTGATGAAACAACAGGATTTGCGCCCGATCTGGAAGCGCAAGTTCGTTCATACCACTGACAGCAATCACAATTTTCCGGTGGCTGAGAACCTGCTCAATCGCCAGTTCAATCCCGAGCGCATCAACCAGTCGTGGGTCGCTGACATCACCTACATCCGTACCCGCAGCGGCTGGTTGTACCTGGCGGCCGTCATGGACCTGTACTCACGCAAAATCGTGGGCTGGGCCATGGCACCCCACATGCGGGCAGAGTTGGTATGCAGTGCGATGCAACTGGCCATCGCGCAGAGGCAACCTGAACCGGGCCTGATCGCACACTCGGATCGAGGCAGCCAGTATGCCGGTACGGATTACCAGGACTTGCTGACGCGACATGGAATGCGTTGCAGCATGAGTCGCAAGGGCAACTGCTGGGACAATGCGGTCATGGAGCGCTTCTTCTTGAATCTGAAGATGGAGCGTGTTTGGCGCAAGGATTACGCCAACCATGGCGAAGCGATCAAGGACATCACGGACTACATCGTGCGGTTCTACAACGGAAGGCGAATCCATTCATCCTTGGGCTATTTACCGCCCAATCAGTATGAGCGGCAAGCAGCCTGAAAAACACCGATTGAGGTGTCCGGAAAAAGTTGACCACCTCACTTTTCAGGATGGGTGGATTCAGTCAACCGGGCGATTGAGCACCGACTCGATGCTGGCGATCAGTTCCGCGCAGCGAAACGGCTTGGGGAAGAACGCCACCGGCTCTGCTGCGCCAGCCTTGACGCGGGGCATCGGGGCGCAATGGCCGGTGATGAAAATGACCGGGATGTGAATGCCTTGGGTGGCCAGTTCGTTATACATCTGGATGCCGCTCATGCCGGGCATCCTGATATCCGAGATCAGGCAGGCGGTCTGTTCGGGGCCGCTGGAGGCCAGGAAGTCCAACGCGTTGGCATAGGTTCGAACGGTATAGCCGCTGGAGCGTAAGAGACCATCCAATGCGACTCGAACGGACTCATCATCATCGACCACTGAAATAATTGCGGTATTGGACATTTAGGTACCGAAGGTGATGTCAGGTCGCCATAAAGGCCCCGTCTTCCCTGCAAGATACCTTGTCCTGTCACCCCGCCAAGTTATACCTGGGTATGAACCTTCAACCGGCGCGGTGCATCTCCAGCGCCTGGGCCATGCGCACCAGATCGGCGAACGAGCGCGCGCACATCTTGCGCATGGCCTGGCCTCGGTGAATCTTGACCGTGATTTCACTCAGGCCGATTTCCCCGGCGATCTGTTTGTTCATCAAGCCCGATACGGCCAGGGCCATCACCTGTTGTTCCCGGGCCGTCAAGGTGGCGTAGCAGTCCTGGAGCTCCTGACGGCTACGGTCGGACTCGCGGCGCAGCCGGTCGCGCTGGAGAGCGGTGGACACCGCATCGATCAGGTCCTGCTCCCGGAACGGTTTGCTCAGGAAGTCCACCGCCCCGGCTTTCATGGCCTTTACCGTCATGGCGATATCGCCATAGCCGGTCATGAACACGATCGGCAGGTTGATATTGGCCGTTGCCAGTTGCTCCTGGAAGTCCAGGCCGCTGGTACCCCGCAGTCGTACATCCAGCACCAGGCAACTGGGCTGGTCGGGACGAGGGTGTTGCATGAACTCCGCCACCGAGCCGAACAAGGCGACCTGTAGGCCAATGGAACGCAACAGGCTGCCGAGGGCTTCGCGCAGCGGTTGATCGTCGTCGACGATATAGACGAGCGGCTCGTCGTTGATGGCCTGGCAGGTGGAGTGGGTTGGCGTCATTGGGTTTCCGAAGCAAATCATGCAGATAGGACATAAACCCTGAAATTCTGCCACGGCCCTGAAGCGCTGCATACCGAAGTATCGGTGAGCTTGCCTAAAGGTTGAATGGATAGTCCCTAGGTACAACAGACAGCGGGCGGCTGCGGGCTTAACCTGCCGGCATACCGTCGCCGGTGCGTCTCGATGAAAGGGCCGGCGACGATTCTGTCCACTCTGACTCAATGGCCTGGCGCCTGGGACGGCTACTATGATGAACAGAAATGACCTGCGTCGTGCTGACATCAATCTGCTGGTTGTCTTCGAAACCCTGATGCATGAGCGAAATGTCAGTCGTGTCGGTGACAAGCTGTTTCTCGGTCAACCGACAATCAGCAGTGCACTGGCGCGCTTGCGACTGATGTTCGATGACCCCTTGTTCATCCGTTCGGGCCGCTTGATGGAGCCGACATCGCGGGCCCATGAGATATTTTCCAACCTGAGCCCGGCGCTGGATGGCATCGCCGCTGCCCTGAGCCGCTGCCAGGCGTTCGATCCGAGCACCAGTGAGGCGACCTTTCATATCGGACTGTCCGATGACGTTGAATACGCGTTGCTGCCGGACCTGTTGCGCCGCCTGCGGGTCGAGGCACCGGGCACGACTTTGGTGGTGCGCCGGGCTGATCAATGGCAAATGTCCCAGTTGCTGATCAGCGGGGAAATCACCCTCGGCATCAGCCATACCCTGGAGTTGCCGGCCAACGCCCGGCGCAAGGACTTGCGCCAGATTCGACCGATGCTGCTGCGGGCCGATTCGCAGCCCGGCGAACTGAGCCTGGACGAGTTCTGCTGTCGGCCCCACGCGGTGGTGTCGTCCATGGGCAATGTCATCGACGACTCGGATCGCGCCTTGAACCTGATCGGGCGCCAACGCCGGGTGGTGCTGACCGTGCCACAGTTCAGCGCCTTGCCCGTGTTGCTGGCCCACAGCGACATGATCGCCATCGTGCCGGACTATGTGGCCCAGGCAATGGCGATGGGCACTGGCCTGAGGGCCGAACCGGCACCGATCCGCCTGCCTGAGCACGCGTTGTCGATGGTCTGGGGCGGTGCTTCTCACAATGATCCGGGAGAGTGCTGGCTACGCTCCCGTTGCAGCGCGTTCGTGGTTGAGCACGCCGAGCATCAAGAGTCGAGGAAGGTCGCTTGAGCGTTGCGGGCTGGCTGATCCCCTTTCGGAGCGTATCCCTCGGGGTCGACGTGGGCTTGCGCCTTCGTCACCAGCCGCTGTACCCATCCGGCATCCTGCTCGTTGATCACGGCGTAGCGCTCCGGAGGGAAAAAGGTCCAGTGATGGGCGGCCTCGGCAAGGCGCTTGAGTTCATCGCCAGACAACCAGTACGACGTGTCGATCAAGGGAATCGGTGCGCCGTCGAAACGCCGGCCCAGTGGCAGGTTGGTGCCGGGGGCAAAGGCAATCGCCAGCTGCTCGCGTGGTTGAAGCAGCTTGCCCGGCGCAGGCGTTTGCCCAATCCGATCATAAGTGAAGTTGCCCGGGAACTGCTCCTTGAGCACCAGCCAGTGCCCCGCCTCGGTCTTGGCCAGGATCCACTGCGCTACACCGCTGTCTTGCACGTGCTCGATTTTATCGTTGACCCAGAGCATGAGGGTGTTGCAGTCCGGGTCATAGTCGTTGGACCACAGGCAGAAACCTGAGACCAGGGTATGGCGCTCAAGCTCGATCCGTCCTTGGTCCGGCAGGGACTGCCAGTAGCGTATGGTCGGGTCGTGTTTGTCCCGCAGGAAATTGCACAGCGCCCAGGCCGTCGTGGAAAGCAGCATCGGAACCACCAGCCAGCCAAGGGACTCACCGATGATGAGGTCCAGGTCCGGGCCGGGGACGAACAGCGTTCGATAGAGCAACACCCCCAGGAGTAATGCGATGGGCGGCAGCAGGGGGCCGAAGCACAGCGGCGCCATCAGCACCACGAGCCAGTCGAAACGGTGATGGGCCGCATAGACCCGGGCCCAGGCCAGCTCCTGGGCGAGCATTGGCGCCTGTTCCCGCGGGCCGATGGCTGGGTCAGGGGTCTGGAAACGCTTGAACTGTGTGTAGGGATCATTGCTCATGGACGAAATCATCTTCCTGAAGTCATCGTTGGGACGTCGCCGTGATCAACACAATCACAGATATCCGCGCAATCCCAAAGCCTCGTCACAACCCGGCGCTGTCTTGCATCCGGAGTTGCTCAGCAGGAGGGATCCATTCCCGGCCGATTATCCGTTTTCGGCACAATTGTCCGGTTTGCCTGGGAGGCGGAATGGAACTTGCCTGATCTTTGGTTCATAAGCCGAGGAAATCGATGAAGGTCGGGTCAATGAATAACAACAGCATCGCGGCACCGGTCAATCGGTTCCGTACCGGCGACATCGACGAGCATGCCCGCAACATGGGCGGTTGGCAGGTCAGTTACGACCAGTTGACCCCCGGACGCTTCGAAGGCGAGTTGATCGAGTTCCGTTCCGACTGGATGCAATTGGTGCGCGACCGCTCTAATCAGGCCATGACCAAGCGCGGGACGGCCTGGGAAGGGGCAATCACCTTCAGCATGCCACTGGTGGCGGACGGTCCGGTCGTTTGCTGCGGGCATCCGATCCTCGAACCCAGCTTGCTGGTGGCCCGTGGGCACAATTTGCCTGAACTGCGTACGCCCCAGCATCTTGATGTGCTGGGTGTCGCCATCGACGAGCAGGCGCTGGCCCATGTGTTGGAACGCCAGGGCAGTCGTTTTCGAATTACCGATCTTCCCAAGTGTTACCGCCTCGGCGACTCGACACTGCCGGCTGAGTTGGCGACATTGTTCGCTGAGTTGGAAAGCGACCAGAGGCGGAACTCACTGCTGGGGTACGAGTCGATCCGCCGTGGCCTGCGGGATACGGTGATGCTCCACCTGCTGGAACTGGTGGCTCCGGATGAGGCGCCGCCCCTCAGCCCCACGGCGCGCAAACGCATGGTCGACCGGGCCCGGGAGTACGCGCTGGCCCACGTCGACGAGCCGCTGTCGATCCTTGACCTGTGTAACCACATCGGCGCCAGCCGGCGCAAATTGCAGTATTGCTTCCAGGAAACCCTGGGCATCAACCCCGTGGCCTATTTACGGGCGTTGCGTCTCAATGCCGTGCGCCGTGAACTGCGCAGCGGCGATCAGGTCCAAGGGGTGCAGGAGGTGGCGGCGCGCTGGGGTTTCTGGCACCTGAGCCGGTTTTCCAGCGACTATCGGGTGCTGTTCGGCGAAACACCTTCGCAAACCCTGCGTCGCACGCATCTGTGCTGAAAACGGATAACGGCTGACGGCACCGGCTCCCTAGGATGACCCCACCACCATACGGTCGGAAGGGGCATTCGATGAATCAGAATAAGAAAACAAACGTCTTGCGCTTTACGTGGTTGACCCTGGGGATGCTCGGCCTCTGCGCCGGCGCCCATGGCACCGAAAATGGCGCACCGACCACGGCGGTCGGGGTCTATGACTTCGGTGCGGGCATGATGCCGCCGGCCACGCCCTTCGGGACCGTCGGCCTGCGCACGGCGTTTTACTCAGCCAATGTGCAGAAAGATCGCCACGGTAACTCCCAGGACAACAACTTCTCCCTGGACGTGCTGTCCATCGGCGTCGCCTACATGCGCATGACCGATTACACCGTGCTGGGCGCCAAGTATGGCTTCGGCACCGTGGTGCCATTCTTCAAGATGGACGCCTCGGTGCAGGTGCAGACACCCATCGGCCCGCTGGACCTTGAGGCCGATCCGTTTCGTCTGGCGGACGTCCAGTTCCTGCCGCTGATCCTGCAATGGACCCTGTCGCCGAATCTGTTCGTCAACACCCAGTTCCAGATCCAGGCACCCACCGGCGACTACGACAAGAATCGCCTGATTTCTCCAGGGCTCAACCACTGGACGTTCTCGCCGATCGTCAACGCCACCTACCTGTCCGACAGCGGCTTTGAGGTGTCCTCAAGCTTTGAAGTCGACGTGAATACCCGCAACAACGCCACCGACTACAAGAGCGGCGTCGAGTACCGCCACGAGTTCGCCGTGGGCCAGCACGTCGGGCCCTGGACCATGGGGGTGGGCGGCTACTACTACCGCCAGTTCACCGATGACGATGCGCCGGGACTGGAGAGCGGCAATCGCGCCCGGGTGATGGCTGTCGGGCCGGCGGTGAGTTACTTCAAGCCCGGCATTCCACCGGTCTGGCTGCACGTCTACAAGGAGTTCGACGCGCGTAACCGTGCCGAGGGCTACACCGCGGCATTGCGTATCTCTCAAAGTTTCTGAAGGGGCTCGCCATGAACCAATCAAGTTCCGTTTCAACGGCCGCGACCCCGTCGCGCCAGGCCGGTCGGCGTGAGGGCCTGGTGCTGATGCTGGGCAGCAGCCTGACCATCATGGGCTCGGTCATGGTTGCGCCGATCCTGCCTCGGTTGGGCGCCGAATTCGGCCCCGTCGAACCGCGTGCCGATCTGCTCGTGCCGCTGGCGGTCACCGGGCCGGCCCTGGCGATTGCCCTGTGCGCGCCCCTGGCCGGTTGGCTGGCCGATCGCGTTGGGCGCAAAGCGCTGCTGGTGCTTGCCACTTTGCTCTATGCCTTGCTCGGTGCGTTGCCGGCGCTGCTCGACAGCCTGCCTGCGATTGTCGGCACAAGGCTGCTGTTCGGCTGCACCGAAGCGGCGGTCATGACTTGCTGCGCCACCCTGATCGCCGACTATTGGCACGGCGAGGAGCGCTTGCGCTACGTCAACCGGCAGGTGGTGACCATCGGCCTGGTAGGCGCGCTGTTCTTCGTCGTGGGCGGGGCGCTCGGGGAGCACTCGTGGCGTTCACCGTTCTTGCTCTATCTCCTGCCGTTGCTGCTGGTACCGGCGATGGTGAAGGTGCTGTGGGAACCGCCGCTGGCGAGGCGCCAAGTGGTTCAGCAGCCGGTCGATGAGACCGGGCCGACCCGGGTCGCGGTGCGGCAGTTGGTGGTCGGCTACCTGATGATCCTGGGTGGCATGGTCCTGACGTTCGTCGTGCCGGTCCAGGCGCCGATGTTGCTGGTCAGCCTCGGCATCACGTCGAGCACGATGATCGGCCTGGCGGCGGGCTTGAGCCTGCTGGCGACCCTGGGTGGTTCGCTGATGTGGCCGTTGTTGCGGCGCCGCTTGGGTGTCGCCGGCTGCAACGCCTTGTTGCTGGGCCTGATAGGCCTGGGTCTATGGCTGCTGATGCGGGGGCAGAGCTACAACGCGGTGCTGGTGGCGGTCTTCATCCAGGGCCTGGGCTCCGGGTTGCTGGTGCCGAATGTGATGGCGCCGGTGATGAATGCCCTGACCGCCAGCACCCGTGGCCGGGGATTGGGCGGATTCACCTCGTTTCTCTACATCGGCCAGTTCGTCAGCCCGCTGGTGGTGGCCTCTGTGATTGCCTTCGCCGGGGACCTGCGCCACGCCATTCAATGGATGGCCTTCGCCGGCCTTGCCGCGGCATTGCTCTGGGTGATTGCCGGTCTGCGCACCCGAGGCCACGTCCACGCGAACGCTGTCGATTCAACGCGTCCGGCTCACGCCAATCGTCATGAATAAGGAATCTGAAGCATGAGTATGCAAGACATCCACCAGTTGATGGATCGCGAAGACGCCATGGGGCTGGCCGAGTGGGTCCGGCGTGGCGAGGTTCGGCCCGATGAATTGCTCGAGGTCGCCATCGAGCGCCTGGAACGGGTCGAGCCACAACTCAATGCCGTGGCCGAGCGCTTGTACGACTCGGCACGGCAAGCGGCGCAGACACCGCAAATGGGGCAGGGTCCGTTGGCCGGCGTACCAACGTTGATCAAGGACCTGTTTTCACCGGTCAACGGTGCGGCGATGACCAACGGCTCCCGCTCCCTGGGTCCCGCTCGAGCGGATTTCGAGGCGGAAGTCGTGACGCGTCTGCGGCGGGCAGGCTGCCAGTTGATGGGCACCAGCACGTCGCCGGAGTTCGGCACGTCGTACTCCACCGAATCCACGCGTTTCGGCGCCACGCGCAACCCGTGGAACACCGATTTCAGTGCCGGTGGCTCCAGCGGCGGCGCGGCGGCGTTGGTGGCGGCCCGGGTGGTGCCATTCGCCCATGGCAACGATGGTGGCGGTTCATTGCGAGTGCCGGCGTCCTGCTGCGGCGTATTCGGCCTCAAGCCCAGCCGTGGCCTGTTGCCGTCGGGGCCGATCGTGGGTGAAGGCTGGGCGGGGATGGGCACGCCCCATGCAATCACCTTGTCGGTGCGTGACAGCGCGGCGTTGTTGGATGCTACCGTCGGGATGGACCTCGGCGCGCCCTATGCAGCACCGGTGCAGGCGTTGCCTTACGTGACGGCAGTGCAGCGCGATCCGAAGCCGCTGCGCATCGCCCTGGTCGAGCAGCTCGGCCCCTGGCCGACGTCGCCGGAAAGCGTGCGAGCGGTGGGCGAGGCGGCACGGTTGTGCGAATCCCTGGGGCATCGTGTCGAGCCGGTGAGCCTGCCGGTGGTGTTGCCGGAATTTCTCGACCAGGTGTTCACCATCATCGGTGCAAGCACTCGCCACTACGTCGATCTGCTGGGCCAGATGCGCGGCTTCGCGGTCCAGGCCGAAGAACTGGAAGTGCGCACCCGGATCATCCTGCGGGACAAGGGCAACGTCAGCGGTGCCCAGTACGCGGCCGCCGTGGAGTGGATACATGCCCTGGGCCGGCAACTGGCGTTGTTCATGCAGGATTACGACCTGATCCTCACCCCGGTCCTGACCCGTGAGCCGGCACCGATTGGCGAGTTGGACATCCAGGATGTGTGCATGAGCCTCGACCAGTTGCTTGAGCGGTACCACAGCTACTCGCCGTTCACGGCGTTGTTCAATGCCAGTGGTCAGCCGGCGATGTCGGTGCCGTTGTCCTGGAGCACCCGGGGCCTGCCGATGGGGGCGCATTTTGCCGGACGCTTTGGCGAGGAGGGCACGTTGCTGGCCCTGGCCGCGCAACTGGAGCGGGCCCAGCCGTGGCGGGGGCGGGTGCCGGCGGTGAATGCGTGTTGGTGAACCTGGTTAAGTAGACGCAGCGCTTGCTCACGATGCCCGCCACCTCCAGGGGGCGGGCGTCGGAAAAAAACCAGGGTCCCGCAATCGCTGCCGAGTGTCGCGTCAGAAAACCTGAACGCTGCTCCAGGATTAGACTGAATATCCTGCGCAGATCGTTGCGCGGGTAGCCAGGCGGGCGCTCCCGCGTTTGCCAGGCGTTCCACACTCGGTGACGCAGCAACGCGCAGCCGTGTGTCAATCCATCCGACCACCGCAACAGTGTTCAGGTCCTGCATGCCCGTGTCGACGGTGGCCTTCGCACAGGAGGGTACGTAATGGACGAGGCAAAACTCAACGAGTTCATGGGCAAGCTGGTGTCCGATATGGGCGCCTCGGCAATGCTCGCCAATGTGATTCTTGGCGATGAGCTCGGGTTGTACAAAGCCATGGCGGATAGCCGGCCGGTCACCCCTCAGGAACTCGCGTCCAGGACAGGCTGCAATCCGCGACTGGTTCGGGAATGGCTCAGCGCTCACGCGGCATCCGGGTACATGGAACATCACGAGGGGCAGTTCGTCCTGCCTGAAGAACAGGCATTGGCGCTGGCCATCGAGGATTCACCGGTGTACGTGGCAGGCGGCGTCATGGTGGTCGCGTCGATGTTCCACGACAAGGACAAACTCGTGGCGGCCATGCGCGGAGATGGAGGACTGCCCTGGGGTGACCACCACCCCTGCATGTTCCACGGTACCGAACGCTTTTTCCGGCCCGGGTACAAGTCTTATCTGGTGTCGCAATGGTTGCCGGCGCTGGAAGGGGTCGTCGATAAGCTCACCGCTGGCGCCAAGGTGGCAGATATCGGCTGTGGGCACGGTGCTTCGACCATCGTCATGGCACAAGCCTTCCCAGCCTCGCGCTTTGTAGGGTTTGACTACCATGCACCCTCCATTACCGCGGCGACGCAACGTGCCGAAGAGGGTGGCGTCGCCGACCGCGTCAACTTTGCCCAAAATACCGCGAAGGACTTCCCGGGGGACGATTACGACCTGGTCTGCTACTTCGATTGCCTGCACGACATGGGCGACCCGGTCGGTGCCGCGCAGCATGCCTATCGGTCGCTGAAGGCAGACGGTACGGTGTTGCTTGTCGAGCCCTATGCCAAAGACACGCTGGACGAGAACATGACCCCCGTCGGACGACTGTTCTATGCCGCTTCCACCTTCATCTGTACACCGAACTCGCTGTCCCAGGAGGTAGGCTTGGGCTTGGGTGCACAGGCCGGGGAGGCGAGGTTACGGGAGGTATTCACCGAGGCGGGTTTCAAACACTTCCGTCGTGCAACGGAGACGCCTTTCAACCTGATCCTGGAGGCTCGCAAGTAAGCGTGCAGGGATGGGCCGTGTACGGGTTGAGGATCTGTGCACGGCCTTCTATTTTGTCTTCGCCGCCCACTCGTTGAACGCTGCTGACATGATTTCCCACGTTTCTCTGTCAGCCGGGATCAAGTGCTCGATGCGCAGTGACTCGACTGTGATGTCGAGCGGCATCCCGAACGTGGTAAAGGTGGACAGGAATTTCAGCTCGCCGTGTTCATGGCGCACCCGGGTCAACACCACAGGGGGGGGCGTCGTGTTCAATGGCAGGGGCTGAAAACCTGGCATTTCCCGCAGGAGGCGAGCCAGCTCTGGGTTGCTCACCGCTTCCCTGGCTGCACGTTGCCAGGCGATTGCGCGTATCTCGTTCGCATTGAGCAGATGATCTCCCAGGCCTCCGGGGCGCAGCAGGGTGTCCAGAAGGTTCAGGCCCGACTGGGTGTCTGCTTCGATGCCGAGCATGGCGAGCAGCAGGCCGGTGCTGGCATTGGCTGCGACGATATCCCAGTTGCTGGTGATGACGATGGCCGGGGCCGGATTGTTGGCCTGCAGGATGTGATCTACCGCGTCATGCACCATTTTCATCACGGGAGCGTCGGGGGCGGACGCAACGTAGCGGGGCGCAAAGCCTGCCGCGAGAAATACGTCATTGCAATGTTCCAGGGGAACGTCCAGTGCTGAAAGAAGGGCATGAAGAGTGCTGGGACTCGCCTTGGCGCGAGCCGTCTCCACACAACTGAGGTGACGCTGGGATACACCCGCGAGTAGTGCAAGCTCCAGTTGGCTAAGCCCCGCCTGGCGGCGTAGCCGGCGCAGTTGTTCTCCGGCGGATGTACAGGCAACCGGGCTTGTCGAATGGAAAGGTTTAGGGCTCATGCTTCGACTCTGACTGTCCTTGTGGGAAGCGTCTATGACCTGTCAGGTCATTGAGGCATGGGCGACTCTACCACTACGGTGAGGGAGATCATTCGCCAGGGAGAAGAAGATGAGGGCCAGTTGCTTCGCGTCAGTGGTATTAGTGACTTTCGTGGTTTATACCGGCTGGACGATGGCGATGGCTGACCAGTCGCTTATCGCCTTCGGCCTTCAGTTGATGTCTCGGCCCGATACAGCACAAGTCGTCATCGATCTCTATTTGATGGCTGCGCTGGCGTGTGTCTGGATGGTTAACGATACGCGCCTGCGCGGCGGCACGTTACTTGGCGTAATACCCTACCTGTTGATCACGGCAGTGTTCGTTTCTGTGGGGCCACTGCTGTATCTCGCGGTCAAGGGAATTGCGGGGAGGCACAGGGTATGAGCACCGTCATGTCTGCTTACGCCCTCTGTGTAGTGGCACTGTTCCTGAAGATGCTGCTGATCTCTTGTTATCAGGGTTACGTCCGTCTCCGTTTCAATGCATTCACAAATCAGGAAGACGCCGCTTTTTTCAAGCGATCAGCCCATGCCGAGGAACGGCCGGAAGTCATCCGGGCCATGGGGGCCTGGAGGAACGATCTGGAAAACATCCCGATGTTCATCGCGATGGGTGGGCTGGCTATCGCACTTGATGTACCCGGCGTCTTGACCTTTTGGCTGAGTGTACTGTTTACAATTGCCAGGTTCCTGCACACAGTCACCTACCTGGCAAGCTGGCAACCATGGAGAACGGTGAGTTACGGTATCGGCATTCTGTGCCTGATAGGGCTGGCCGGTATGGTTACGGTGAAGGTGTTGATGGGTTGCAACGCTCCATAGGCTTCGGGCTTATCAAGTGCCCAGCAGCGCGGAGCCATTTTCCACACTTTTTCTGATCAAGGAAGATAACAACATTGAAAGCAGCTTTAGGTGGCCTGTTTCTCACCTGCCTGACTGCCATCGCAGTCGCTGACGAAAGCCCTGTCGGCTTCTACGCTTCGACATTGCCGGACACGGATAATGACCGTGCGCTGGAGATGATTGTCTGGTACCCAAGTGCAACCACCGCGATCGCGCAGATGATCGCTGATGACGTGGTCTTTGTCGGTAATGCTGCCGTTCGTAACGCGCCGCCCATCGCTGGCGAGCATCCATTGGTGGTGCTTTCCCACGGATACAGGGGCAACTGGGGCAACCAGACCTGGCTTGCCAGTGCGTTGGCTCATCGGGGCTACATCGTTGCTGCGGTCAACCATCCCGGTACCACGACCCATGACCGTAGTCCTCAGGCAGCGGCGCAGTTATGGCAACGTCCGGCCGATCTGCGCCGGGTCATTGATGCGGTCACCACTCAACCTGAAAAGTTTGGCCTGGTCGCGAAGCGCCGAGTGGCTGTAGTGGGCCATTCCCTGGGGGGCTGGACGGCCCTGGAGATTGCGGGTGCTCGCTTTGACCCAGACCGCTTTGCCCAAGACTGCAAAGTCCATCCACAGTTGAGCAGCTGCACCGTTTACGGACAGATAAACCCCGTGAGGTCCCCAGAATCAAAGGCCGCGCTGGCCGCCGACTGGCGCGATGAACGCATCACTGCTGTGGTCACATTGGACCTGGGCCTTTCACGAGGCCTAACCGATGCAAGCCTTGCGGCGCTGCCGGTACCCACGCTGGTGATCGCTGCCGGTGTACCGTCCGACGATCTTCCCGCCCAGTTAGAGTCCGCCAACCTGGCGAAACGCCTGCCCGCTGTGTCCAGCCGTTACATCGAAATCAGCGACGCAAGCCATTTCAGCTTCCTGTCGATGTGCAAACCTGGCGCGCAAGCCTTGCTGGAAGAAGACGTACCCGGCGATGGCATCATTTGCCAGGACGGCGAAAATGGTCGTCCGCGCGAGGTGATCCAACAGCAGATTACGTCGCTGATTGCCGAGTTTCTCGCGCAACCACCAGGCAGCCAGGAGGCACACACCCACCTGCTGCCCGAATGGCAGTTGATCGAGGACGAGCGGGACGATTGAGTCTATAGATAGTCCCGAAGCCCTGTGGGAGCGAGCCTGCTCGCGATAGCGGTGGATCAGCTTGCGTGATGTTGGCTGGGCTGACGCTATCGCGAGCAAGCCCGCTCCCACATCTGGACTGTCTGGATAGGCTTCATAGCCACCGGGGCGTGGTGAAGAACGAGGCCATTTCCGAACGGGCCAGTGCCGAGCCGAAGTAGGGGCCCTGGACATGGTCGCAGGCCACGCTGCGCAGTTGTCTGAATTGCCGGGCGTTCTCGATGCCTTCGGCGGTGACCATCAGGCCCACGCTGCGGCTCAGCCGGATCATCGCCAGGACGCCTTCGTGATCATGCTCCAGGCCCAGTTGCGAGAGGATATTGCGATCGAAGCGGATGCCGTCGAACGGCTGGTTCAGGACTTCGCGCAGGGATGCGATGTTGGTGCCGAACTTGTCGATGTTGATCCGCACCCCCAGGCCCTTGAGGGCATGCAGGGTGTCGGCGACGGTCTTGTGGTCGACCAGCAGAATGCCCTCGGCCACTTCCAGGGTCAGTCGATGGGGGGCCAGGTCGCTCGCCTCTAGGGCTGTCTGCACTTGATTGAGCAAGAAGCTGCTGCCGAACCATTTCGGCGACACCGCGACGGAGACGTTGACCGGTGTCGGCCAGCTCGCCGCTTCCTCACAGACGTTGATCAGCATCCATGTCCCCAGCTCCTCCAACTGGCCTGACGCTTCGGCAACCGGAATGAAGTCGTCACCGCCCAGTTCACCCTTTTCAGGATGGTGCCAGAACGTCTGGGCTTCAAAGCCGTACAACTGCTCGGCGTTGACATCGAAGCGTGGCAGGTAACGCAGTTCCAACTGGTCCCGGTGCATGGCGTCGCGCAGTTGCTGTTCATAGCGTCGGCGATCACGGGCGACGTTACCCATCGCTTCCACGTAGACGCGCCAGGTGTTGCGACCGGCTGCCTTGGCCGCATACAAGGCAATGTCGGCCTGGCGCAACAGTTCATCGGCACGGCGGTCACCGGGTTGCGACCAGGCCACCCCAATGCTCACGCCCAGGTACAGGGTATTGCCGTCCAGGTGCATGGGGCGCTGCATGCAGTCGATCAGACGGCCACAGAGTTGATCGAGGTCGTGGGCATTGCCCGGTTCCGGCATGACGATGACAAACTCGTCGCCGCCCAGGCGGGCCACCAGGTCGGAGTCGCGCACGTTCTGTTGAAGGATATGGGCCACTTCCTTCAACACTTTGTCGCCCACGGCATGCCCAAGGGAGTCGTTGACCGGCTTGAAGCGGTCCATGTCCAGGTTCAACACCGCCAACGACACGCCGTTGGCCGGGTCCAGGTGCTCGCTGAGGCAATCGAACAGCCGGTTGCGGTTGGCCAGCCCGGTCAGCGGGTCGTGCAGGGACAGGTGCTTGATCTGGGCCAATGCCCGCAGTTCATCGGTGATATCGGTGGCGGTGCCGCGAAAACCCAGGGCGCCGGATTCAATGGCCCGGACCGAGAGTTTGCAGGTGCGTATGCGTTGATTGCGTGCGGTGTACTCGCACAACAGCGGGTTCGATGATGCGTTGTTGGCACCGCTGAGCAACCATTGGGCAATGGAAATCGAGCCGCCGTGGGGATGCAGCAGCCGGTGCAGGGGCTTGCCCAGCCACTCGGTGGGACTGAACCCGGTCACTTGTTCGAAGCGTTCCGACAGATAGGTCAATGTTCCGGCCGAATCGACCTCCCATAGCCAGTCGGAGGACACTTCGGCGATGTCGCGGAAGCGTTCTTCACTGCGCTCCAACGCCTTGCGGTGGGCCAGCAGGCTGTCGTACTGGTGTTCCTGGGCGCGAAGCATCATCAGCGCATGTCGCAACACCGCGAGGGCCAGGATCCCCAGGATCAGCAGCGCCAGCACCAGAAAGGGCAGCAGTGCCTTGCGCAGATCGTTGCCGGGAGTCGGCGGTCGCCATGCCAGGGCCTCGTGGATGTTGTCGCCAAGGGATAACTCGGCCGTGCCGTCCGGACCCGGCTTATGAGCGATGTAGGCATCGGGGAGGGCGAAGTTCCGGGCCAGGTTCTCCAGCGAGACCGGGTCGAGGACTTTCACGAACAGCATCACGCTCGGCGGTCCCGGGATCTCGCGCACGCTGTTGTCCGTGCCGGTGGTGATGGCCGACGCGGCGACGAACGCGGGTGCGCCCTCGTGATGCATCAACTTGACGATGACTTCGTCACGATTTTCCGCAGCGCCGGCAGTCTTTCTCAGGCCTTGCAGGTCCCCCGCCAGCCAGGTGCTGGCATCGGCCTCGCTCATTTCGCCATCGATCACCGAGTAAACCGTTTTGCCCTTGGGGGAGATGACGAACACGGCCTGGTAGCCGTAGAGCGAAGAGACGCTACTGCCGACGTTTTCCTGGTCGTAGGCCCATGCCTTATCCACCTTTACATGCAGATGCCGGTAGGCGTCACTCCACTTGGAGTAGTCGTTCAGGTCGCGACCGATGCCGGTGCGAATGCCGTCGATGGCCCTTTGGGCGAAAAACAGGCTCTGTTCCCGGGCGCGCTCGTCCTGGGCCCTGGTGATGTTGAGCAGCACGGCGATAGCCAGCGCGGACATGGCAAACAGCAGGAACATGATGGCCGGGAAGGTGCGTCGGGTGAAACTTCGGGTTGGCTTGCCCGGGGAAAAATCGGTGGAGTCGTTGCCTGCATCATCGGTCATAAACAAGTCATCAGCTAAACGCGAAATATCCCGCACGCCCCTGTATCGGCTGTCAGGCCAATTAACTTAAGTGACCTGACATCAGATAACTTGATAAAACGGTCAGGTATCGATGGCGCCCCACGATGACTGCCGCTAACGCGCCTAGGTGGCGGACCGCCCAACCCTGTGGGAGCGAGCTTGCTCGCGATGACGGCGGCACATTCAACATCCCTGCAAGCAGACCCACCGCTATCGCGAGCAGGCTCGCTCCCACAGGTTCCGGGGCGTCCACAAAGTAGTGAACACCACAAATCCCCTGTGGGAGCGAGCCTGCTCGCGATAGCGGTGGGTCGGTCAGGCTGGGGTCAGCGCCCGAGCGAGGCGTCGTGGCTCAGGCGCAGTTCGGCGCAGAGGCCGCCGCCTTCGCGGTTGCTCAGGGTCAGTGAGCCGCCCATGGCCATCGCCAGTTGCTGGGCGATGGCCAGTCCCAGCCCGGTGCCGCCGGTTTCACGGTTGCGCGAGCTTTCCACCCGGTAGAACGGCTTGAGCACTTCGGCCAGTTCCTGCTCGTTGATGCCGGGGCCGTGGTCAAGGACCTGGATCGCCAGTTGGCCGTTCGGGTTGGCCTGCACCTCGATCCGTGCCGCACCACCGAACTTCAACGCGTTGTCCACCAGGTTCACCAGCACCCGGCGCAGGGCATGGGGGCGGGTATCGATAACCGCAGCGTTCTTTCCGGACAGTTGCACATCCTGGCCAGTGTCCTGGTAGTCGAACACCAGGCTGTCGAGAAACGCGTCCAGGCTGATGCGGCAACTGGCCTCGGTGGCGCCGTGGATGCTGCGGGCATAGGCCACGCCTTCGCGCACCAGATGTTCCATTTCACCCAGGTCACTCCACAGCTTGTCCTTCTCGATGCCGTCATCCATGAATTCCGCGCGCAGCTTCATGCGGGTGATCGGCGTCTGCAGATCGTGGGAAATCGCCGCCAGCAACTGCATGCGCTCCTTGAGGTAGACAGCGATGCGGTCTTGCATGGCATTGAACGCCTTGGCGGCGTGGACCACTTCGGTCGGGCCTTTTTCATCCAGGCGCACGCTGTGGGCGTTCGGGTCGAGGGTTTCCACCGCCTGGGCCAAGCGGGTCAGCGGGCCGACGGCGATGCGCACGGCCAGCCAGGTACAGCCGATCAGCAGCGCGAACTGTCCCAGCAATACCACTGGCAGCCAGGGGGAGAGGGGCATCATGGCCGGGCGGACGTCGATGGTCAGCGGGCTGCCGTCCCTCAGGCGCAGGTGAGCCTGGTAATGCTTCTGCGGTCCCGGGATGTCGGTAAAGGTCAGGGCATAGGCCTGGCCGATGGCTTCCTCGATCGAACTCACCGAGATCGGCGCGTTGTCACGCTCCATCGGCTGACCGGGTTGACCTTCATTGAGCAGGTAACCGTAGTTGTGCCGGGTGAGCTGGGGCAGCCAGGCCGGGCGTTCGGCGGCAGGCAGGCGATCAAGGATGGCGACGGAAGTGGAGACATCGGTTTCCAGGTTGCCGAGCATGGTGGACTTGGCGGTCTGGTAGCGCTCGTAGTACTGGGCGCCGAACGACAAGCCCTGGGCCAGGATCAGGCCAATCAGGAAAATCAGCGACAGCCGCGAGGCGAGGGTGCGCGGCCAACGTAGCGGCAGGCTCATGTCGAGGCCCTCATGTCGAAGCCTCGAGAATTTCCACCGGCAAGGAGAAGACATAGCCTTCGCTGCGCACGGTCTTGATGTAGGCCGGCTCGCGGGCGTCATCCAACAGGCGCTGGCGCAGGCGGCTGACCAGCAGGTCGATGGAGCGATCGAACAGATCGGCGTCCCGGCCCTGGGTCAGGTTCAGCAGTTGGTCGCGATTGAGCACCCGCTGCGGATGGTCGAGGAACACCCGCAACAGCCGGTATTCCGCGCCGCTCAGGGCGACCATGGTGCCGTCGGTGTCCAGCAGGTGACGCGCCGTGGTGTCCAGGCGCCAGCGACCGAACGCCAGCAATCGACCGCTTTCGGTGACCACCAGGTTGGGCGGCAACATGCGGGTGCGTCGCAACACCGCGTTGATCCGTGCCAACAGCTCACGGGCAGCGAAGGGCTTGACCAGGTAATCGTCGGCACCCATTTCCAGGCCGATGATACGGTCGGTTTCGTCGTTGCGGGCGGTAAGCATCAGTACCGGCGTGGCCTTGTGCTTGCCGGCGCGCAGTTCCCGACACAGCACCAGGCCGTCATCGCCCGGCATCATCAGGTCCAGCACGATCAGGTCCACCGGGGTGGTTTCCAGAAAGGCGCGCATCTGCCGGCCATCGGCGACGACGGTGGTACGCAGGCCGTTCTTCTTCAGGTAGTTGCCCACCAGCTCCCTGATCTCGCGATCGTCATCCACTATCAGCACGTGATCGACATGATCCATGGTGTCCAGCCCTCTTGGCGTTTCGTTGTGAGCAGAATACAGGCGCCGGCGGGCCCGGCTCACGGTGGTTTGTATTGCAGTGTATCTGGCGCGCGACGGATACACAGCGATGCAAAAAGCCCCCTGGCTCGATACAGACGCGATACCTCAAGGGCATTCAATGGCTTCCAACGAGGCAACAACAGGCCTCGGCAGAAAACACACCCATTGAACGAACCGAGGACACCGCCATGAACACCAAAGCCATCTACGCCGCTTGCCTTTTCGCCGCGCTGAACATCTGCACCCTGTCGGCCCGGGCCGAAAGCAACGTCCAGGCACAGCCTTATGCCTACGGCACTCACCTGGATGTCAAGCAGGTGCTGTCGCTGACTGAAGACGCCGACCCGACCTGCGGAGTGGTGGACGCTCGCATGACCTACCTGGATTCAGCGGGCCACAAGCAGGCGTTGGACTACCGCAAGCTGTCTGACAATTGCCATGACGGAGACTGAATGTAAATAATTAGAAATGTTAAATAACCTACTGTAATTAAACACTTTATTCTGCGTAATCCGGACTCTGTAGGAGCTGTCGAGCAAAGCGAGGCTGCGATCTTTCCCCTGACACTTGAATCTCAAGCGAAAGATCAAAAGATCGCAGCCTCGCTTCGCTCGACAGCTCCTACGCAATCCAGTACGGCGCTGCGATATTTAGGTGATGCCATGCTTCTGATCGCTTTCCTGGGCGGGATCCTGACGATCCTCAGTCCCTGTATCCTCCCCGTGGTGCCGTTCCTGTTCGCCCGGGCCAATCGTTCATCCGGCTCGGTATTGCTGACGCTGCTGGGTATGGTCCTGACGTTCGCCCTGGTGGCGAGCCTGGCGGTGGTGAGTAGCGATTGGGTGCTGCGGGCCAGCAATGTCGGGCGGCAAGTCGCGCTGGTGGTGATGGTGCTGTTCGCGCTGTCGTTGATGTTCAGTCAGGTCGGTACCTGGCTGGCACGGCCGCTGGTGAGCCTGGGTAACCGGGTCGACGCCGGTGCCGGGAAGGTGGCCGGGCCGCTGGCGTCGGTATTGATCGGGGTCGCCACCGGCTTGCTCTGGGCGCCGTGTGCAGGGCCCATCCTCGGCGTGATCCTGACCGGCGCCATGTTGCAGGGTGCCAGTGCCGAAACCAGCCTGTTGCTGCTTGCCTACGGCCTGGGCAGTGCCTTGTCGCTGGGGACGCTGATCCTGGCCGGGCGCGGGCTGACCAGCCGCCTCAAACTGTCGCTGCCGATCACCACCTGGCTGCGCCGGGGCACCGGGGCCTTGGTGTTGCTGGCCGCCGTGGCGATTGGCAGCGGTGTCGACGATCGTCTGCTGGCAAGCGTGTCCTCCGCGCAGGCCGGGTCCTTGGAACAGGGCCTGCTGGAGAAAGTGCCCAAGGCCATCGATTTTCTGGTCGACAAGGCCAGCGCCAAACCCTTGCAAGACCTCGAGTCCCAGGGCGCCATGCCTTCGCTGGACGGCGCGGTGCAATGGCTGAACTCACCGCCGCTGAACAGCGAATCCCTGAAGGGCAAAGTGGTGCTGGTGGATTTCTGGACCTACGACTGCATCAACTGCCAGCACACGCTGCCCCATGTGAACGACTGGGCCAAGAAGTATGAGAAGGACGGGCTGCTGGTGATCGGCGTTCACACCCCGGAATACGGCTACGAGAAGATCATCGACAACGTGCGCCAGCAGGTTCGCAAGCTGGACATCAACTACCCGGTGGCGATCGACAACCAGTATGCGATCTGGCGCGCTTTCAACAACCAGTACTGGCCGGCGCATTACTTCATCGATGCCAAGGGGCAAGTGCGCTACAGCCATTTTGGTGAAGGTCGGTACGCCGAGCAGGAACAAGTGATTCAGCAACTGCTGCAGGAGGCCAAGGCGAGCCAGTAATCGCTGTGGCGAAGGGCCAGTCCAGTGCTGGCCCCCAGTCCGTTTTAAGGTTGTCAAACTTCTTTCATTTCAGAACGTTGGACGACAAACCTATGCGATTTTCTATGTGGGGCTTGGCCATGTGGGTCGTAGCGACATCGCTCCTGGCCTGTGTATCGCTCGAAGCCCAGGCCCGGGCGCTGACGCAAAACCAGCAGTCGGTATGTCGTTGGGGGTCAGACATCGCGGCAGGCGCGCAGGCCTCCAAGCTTTCCGGCGTCTCCCTGTACGGTGCCCGGAAAAAGTTACAAGTGCGCAAGTTTCCCCGGCCATGGATGCGCATGACCGCCCTGGGCATCACGGAACAGACCTACGACAGCGCCTCTCGCCTCAAGCCCGCCGCAGTCAAACAGACCTACTACGAACAGTGCGTGCGTCACGAGCTGGCGCGCCGATAGCCGACGCATGCCGGTTCAGTCGGGCAGATAGTCCCGCCAGACACGGCCTTCGTCGAGCTGCAGCTGCTGTTCTTCCGCTTGCCGAAACCGGCGGTCGCAGTCGAGGAAGAACTCATCGAGTTGTGGGGGCTCGATGTCGGTGTCGCTGAGCATGGTGTGGACCTGTCCCCGGTGATGGATCTGGTGCTCGAGCAAGTGAAGCAGCAACCGGTCGATCCGCTCGAGCACCACCATGCCGTCGGCGCGTACCAGCTCGACAGATCGGGCGAGGTCTTTCTCCCGTAGGGATTCGCAGAATGTTACCAGTCGCTGGTCAGTGCGGGTCTGGTTTTGCACCAGATCGGCAAAGGCCAGGGTTTCGGAGAAATCCTGGTGCTGACCGGCACGATCATCTTCAAGAGCCGTAAGGTAATAGCGATCCACTTCCAGGATATGGCACAGCGTGGCTTGTATGGACGGAAAGAAACCCGTGCGCCGCGTCAGGTACTCGTCCTCGCTCAACTGCGCGCAGGTGCCGAGCAGGCGGTGGTTGGCCCATTGATTGTTCAGGGCCTGGGCCAGGAAATAGTTCATGGAAAACCTCCCACAGGGGTTCATGTGCAGGCTGATAGTCCTCCATAACACCTCGGTCAGTGTGGGAGCGAGCCTGCTCGCGATGACGGTGGCATATCCAGCATAGCCGTTCCAGGCAGACCGCCATCGCGAGCAGGCTCGCTCCCACAGGGGGGCTTCATTTATATGGGTAGTCAGAGCCCCACATCCGGCAGCACCGGCCGATTCGCCAGGGCCTTGGCCATGATCTGCTCCACATACACCCGGTCTTCTTCCGGCAGGGCCAGGCGTGGTGGACGGGTGAGGGCGCTGCCGCGGCCGGCGATGGCTTCGCACAGTTTGATGCATTGCACCAGGTCGGCGCGGGCGTCGAGGTGCAGGATCGGCATCAGCCATTCGTAGATCGGCATCGCTTCGGCGAAACGCCCGTCGCGGGCCAGGCGGAAGATGGTTTCGCCTTCTTTCGGGAACACGTTGGACATCCCCGAAACCCAGCCCTCGGCACCCACGGCGAGGCTTTCCAGCACCACGTCGTCGAGGCCTGCGAACAGTACAAAGCGATCGCCCACTTCATTGCGCACGTCGATGAAGCGCCGGGTGTCGCCGGAGGAGTCCTTGAAGCACACCACGTTGTCGCAATCGGCCAGGGAGATCAGGATGTCCGGGGTTACGTCGTTCTTGTAGATCGGCGGGTTGTTGTAGACCATCAGCGGCACGTCGGCATGCCGGGCTACATAGCGGAAATGCTCGGCGGTTTCGAACGGCTTGGAGCCGTAGACCAGCGCCGGCATCAGCATCACGCCATCGACGCCGACCTTGCGCACGGCATTGGCGACCTTGGCCGCCTGCACGCTGGTGAATTCGGCCACGCCGCAGATCACCGGCACCCGGCCCCGGGAGGCGTCCACCGCGACCTCGGTCACGGCGATTTTCTCTTCGGCACTGAGGGAGGTGTTTTCCCCCACCGAACCACAGACCACCAGGCCCGAGACGCCATCACGAATGACGTTGGAAATGACCTCATGGGTTTTATCCAGGTTGATGGAAAAGTCAGCGTTGAATTGGGTGGTGACAGCGGGGAATACGCCGCTCCAGTTGATGCGTTTGCTCATGGGTTATCTCCGGTGGTTGATGGTTTGTGGCGAGGGGATTTATCCCCGCTGGCTGTGTAGGAGCTGTCGAGCGAAGCGAGGCTGCGATCTTTCCCTTGACACTTGAGTCCCAAGTGAAAGATCAAAAGATCGCAGGCTTCGCCAGCTCCTACAGAGCCCAGCGGGGATAAATCCCCTCACCACAAGGGGTCGATGTGAATTTGGGAGTCATGCGCCGGGCCACGTATCCGAAAGCCGATAGCCCTGCGGCCACGGATCGGCCGGATCCAGCAGCAGTTGATGGGTCCCGGTGATCCACGCCCGCCCGGCAATGCACGGATAGATTGCCGGGCGCCCGGCCACGTCGGTCAGCGAGTCGATGCGGCAATGGAATTCGGAGCCGATGATCGAGCGTCCGATGAACCGCTCGCCCACCTGCATCAACCCCTTGGCCTGCAGCACCGCCATGCGCGCCGAGCAACCGGTGCCGGTGGGGGAGCGGTCGATCTTGCCGGGCTGGATCACCACAGCGTTGGCGCCGGTGGCGATGCCTTCCTCAATGACGATGGGCGCAGCGATCTGGCAGAACGAGATATGCGACCAGTCTGGATTCAGCGGATGCTCGAAACCCAGTTGCTCATTGGCGGCCCGGGTGATTTTCAAGCCCACGGCCACCAGGTCGGCGGCCTCGTCCGGGCGGATGGCAAAGCCCAGGCGCTGGGCGTCGGCGATGACAAAACTGTCGCCACCATAGGCCGTGTCCACCTGCAGCGAGCCCAGGCCCTCGACCTCGATCCAGGCGTCGAGACGGTCGGCGAAGGACGGCACGTTCTTGATCTCCACCCGTTGCACCTTGCCGTCGCGGCAATCGGCGACGGCCTCGATCAACCCGCCAGGGGCTTCCAGCACCAGGCGGGTCTGGGGTTCGCTCATGGGCAGGATGCCGCTGTCCAGCAGCACGGTTGCCACGCACAGCGAGTTGGAGCCGGACATCGGCGGGGTGTCGGCCGGCTCCATGATGATCCAGGCCATGTGCGCCCGTGGGTCCTTGGCCGGCACCAGCAGGTTGACGTGGCGGAACACGCCGCCACGGGGTTCGTTAAGGACGAAGTTGCGCAGGGTCTCGTCCTGGGCGATCCAGCGCGACTGTTCCCACACCGTGGCGCCGGGGGGAGGGGCGACGCCGCCGACGATCACATCGCCGACTTCGCCTTCGGCGTGGCAGCTGACGATGTGGATTATTTTCGATGAGCGCATTGGGCTGTTCCTTGTGTTGTCTGTTCGGGCCTCATCGCGAGCAGGCTCGCTCCCACATGGGATTTGTGTTCAACACCGAACCCTGTGGGAGCGAGCCTGCTCGCGATAGGGCCATTGGCTATTTCACCGACTTGAGAAACGCCGCCGTCTCCCGCTGCATCGGGTTGCCGATCACCTGGTCCGGCGGCCCGATCTCATGGACCCGGCCATTGCAAAAGAACGCCACGCGGTCGGACACGTCCCGGGCGAAGCGGATCTCGTGGGTCACCAGCACCATGGTCATGCCGTCCTCGGCGAGCATGCGCATGGTGTCCAGTACCTCGCCCACCAGTTGCGGGTCCAGGGCCGAGGTGGCTTCGTCGAACAGCATGTAGTCCGGCGACATCGCCAGGGCCCGGGCGATGGCCATGCGCTGTTGCTGGCCGCCGGACAGCTTGTTCGGAAAGGCCTTGAGCTTGTCCCCCAGGCCCACGTGCTCTAGCTGTTTCACCGCCAGGGCCTCGGCATCCTGCTTGCTTTTACCCAGCACCTTGCGCGGCGCCAGCATCACGTTTTCCAGCACGGTCAGGTGCGGGAAGGCGTTCCATTGCTGGAAGACAATGCCGATCTTCTGCCGCAGGTGATTGAGATCGGTGGCGCGGTCATGGACCTCGACACCGTCGACGCGGATGCTGCCTTGCTGGATCGGCTCCAGGCCGTTGATGCACATCAGCAGGGTCGACTTGCCGGAACCCGAGCCACCGATGATCGACACCACTTCGCCCTTGTCCACGGTCAGGCTCACACCCTTGACCACTTCCAGGTCGCCGAAGGATTTGTGCACGTTCTCGATCTCAATCATTTTCCTGCCACCTTCTTTCCAGACGTGCGCCGAGGCGGGCAACCACCAGGCTCATGACGTAGTAAATGAGGCCTGCGATGCACAGCACCAGCAGGGGTTCCTGAATACGCGTAACGATGGTTTGCGAGGCGCGCAGCAGCTCGACGATGCCGATCCACATCACCAGGGCGGTGTCCTTCATCACGCCGAGCACCAGGTTCAGCCAGCCGGGAAATGCCACGCGCGTGGCAATCGGCAGGACGATGAAACGCAGGTCCTGCAGGTAGCTCAGGCCCAGGGAACGGCTGGCCCGCCGAGTGCTCAGGGGCACCGCCAACACACCGCCGCGGACGATCTCGGTGAAGTACGCGGCGGCGTAGACCCCGAGCACGATGCAACCGACGGCGAAGGCGCTGAGGTTCAGGCCGACGATGCTCTTGAGCGAATTGAACAGCACGAACTGGATCAGCAGCGGCACACTGCGAAACACATCCAGTAGCCAGGCCAGCGGCAGGCTGGCCCGGGGCAACAGCGCCCGGAGCAGGCCGAACAGCAACCCGGCCAGGGTGCCGAGCAGGATCGACCACACGGTCAGTTGCAGCGTGACCCAGGCTCCGTCGAGCAAGAACAACAGGTCGTTGACGGTAAGGCTTGTGGCAAACATGACCAGCCCTCAATAACGGAAAAGCCGCCAGGACAACAGCCGGGCGAGCCCGACGATCAGCTTGGCGATCAGGTAATACAGCACGGCCGCGAGGGCGAAGTATTCGAAGGTGCGGAACGTCTTGACGTTGTATTCCTGGGTCACCCCGGTGAGGTCGTTGTTCAGGCCGACCACCACGCCCAGGGATGTCATCAGCACTGCCCAGACCATCTGGTTGGTCAGCGGGTAGAACACGATGCGTAGCAGTTGCGGGACGATGATCATCCGATAGGCCTGGAACGCGCTCATGCCCAGGGAACGGGCAGCGCGCATCTGCGTGCCGGGCACGGCCTTGAGGCCACCGCGAAAGTTCTCTGCCAGGTAGCCGGCATTGTTGAAGGTGATCCCGGCCAGCAAGGCCAGCCAGGAACTGACGTGCAGCCCGAGGGAACCGAGGCCGAAGTAGAGGATGTAGATCTGGAACAGCGACGGCGTGTTGCGGGCGATGGATACCCAGCCATTGCCGATGCCGCGCAGCACGGGATGACGCGCCTGGCGCATCACCGTCAGCACCAGGGCGATCAGCACGCCGAAGATCATCGACAGTGCGGCGGTCTCGAACGTCACCCAGGCCCCGGCAAGCATGTCAGGCAAGGCGCGCAAGGCCGGGCGCCATTGGAAGCTGTAGTCAAACATGGAAGGGATTCCCCTGGCGGGTGGCAGGTTGCAGCCAGAGCGGCGGTTGGCCGCTGGCGGTGGCGATGCAGGCGGCGTCGACACAGGCCGCGAGGCTGGCAAAGTGCACCCCGCGCCCCACCAGGCCGGGTGCGTAATGGGCGTACTTGCCGGAGTTGGTCATCAGGGTGGTGGCCGCGGGCGGGATGACCGGTTCGCCGAGCATGCACCAGCAGGTATCGGTCACCAGCGTCGCGCCGAAGGCCTCGATGGCGTCCAGGTGACCTGCCTGGCGGGCCTGTTCCAGCACCGCACGGCCGCAGGTGATGGCCAGTACCACGTCCGGGTGCTTGCTCCGACCGGCGCAAAGAGCGGCCAGGGCGGCGAATTCGCTAAGGGAGAAATGCGGGTTGCCCAGGGAGACCACGTCTACCCGGTTGGTTCGGGCGCTGTTGAGCTCGCGCCAACTGGCAAGCAGGCCCGCGATATTCACCGTTTCCAGCGGTCGCGGACACTCCGCCTCCAGCACAGCGGCCGGGTCGAGGGCTTCCGGTGTGATCCCGGCGATATGGAACAACGGCGCGGCGCTGGTGGTGGCGAATGCGGCGCCGAAGGCTTTCAGGTCATCCAGGGTGGGTGCGGCGTGTTCCAGGCCGCGTATCAACGGAACACGCCGGCCCGTCAGGCTGCCGATGTGATAGCCCAGCAGCGGATAGAAACTGTCATCGACATCTTCCAATAACGGCACGTCGACGATCAGCCTGGCCTTGCGCGGGCCGTCCAGGTGACAACCGCTCGACGACGCCCGGCCGCACAGTGCGATGCAGATATCGAGGAAGTCCGGGTACTTTTGCGTGCGAGCCCCGAGCACACTGTTGGCGTAGACCACCGCGTTGGACTCGGCCCAGACGATCTGCTCGCCGGCTTTGGGCGCGGTGTCCAGCAGATACGGTGCGCAGGTGAAACTCAACTGCGCACCCATCGCCATGTAGGCATCGCCCAGGGCACTCGCCGGTTCACCCAGGCTCGGGTCGACGCCCAGCTCCCGCCAGCGGCGCTGGTCCACGGAAATGGAGTTGAGGGTGGTGGGCACGCGCACCTTCGCGCCCCATTGCACCAATTGCTCGGCAAAGCGCAGGCTGGCCGGGCCGGTGTAGATGCAACCGTCGATGTGGGCCTGGGTCACGTCCAGCAGTTGCGTGGCGCCCTGGATCTCGGCCATGCGCAAGACGATTTGCATCGCCACCTGGGCAGCCTTGCCGTGCTTGCCGTCGAGCAGTGTCCGATCCTGTTCGGTGAGCTTGACCATGGATGGTGTGGCTGGTTGCAAGGGCACGTCGGCCCCATCCCAGCGATCATTGGGGCGACGGCCGGACAAGGTCAGGCAATTGCCTTCGATGCGCACGAAACCCTGGCCGCGCAGCCCGTCGAAGGCCTCGCGACCGATCTGCACGACCGGCAACGAGCGCTGGAAAATCAACTGGGCCACCAGCACGCCGAGGGTCAGGATTTCATCTGCTTCGGCCAGCACCAGGGCGGCAGGTGCATGGCCGTTGCTGATCAACTCCATCAGGACGCTGCTGCCGGTGCACGAGCCGCGCCCACTGGGGATCGCCAGCACGCGCCCGGCCAGGCGCTCGCCGCTGAGCGGGTGATGGCGGTCGATGACTTCGCCGCTGGCCGGATCGACACCGCCCCAGAAGCTCAAGCCCACGTCGGCAAAGAGCAGGGCGCCCTGGGCGGCACCCTCCACCAGACTACGACCCACGACACGGATAGGCCTGCTTGGCATGCCCCGATCCTCAGTAATAGACCTGCGGGACAGTCAGGTTGGCCGGCGGAATATCGGTGCCGACCCATTTGACGAACAACTCTTTATAGCGACCGGTGCGTACCTGCTGGTTGACGAACAGGTTGAGGTAGTTGATCAGGCCGAACTCGTTGCGCTTGGCGCCGAGGGACACGTAGTCGATGACATAAGGCGCGTCACCGGCGATCTTCAGGTTCTTGTACTTGCCCGACTTGATGGTCGCGGCGGCCACGGTATTGGTCACCACCGTCGCGTCGATGTGCCCTTGGGCGACGGCCAGCAGCGTGTCGTTCTGCGACTGGTAGGCGCGGAAACTGCCGCTGCCCCAGTTCTTCTGGTCTTTCTCCAGCGCGATGGCTTCATAGGTGCCACTGGTGTTGCCCACGGCCTTGCCCTTGAGGTCGGCGAAGCTGTTGATGCCAGTGTTGTCGCGGGTCAGCACCACCATCTGGAAGGCGAAGTAGGGCACGGTCAGGCCGACGGTCTTGGCTCGCTCCAGGGTGTCGGAGGTGGATGCAACGATGACATCGGCGCGGCCGGAAATCAGCGCCGGGATCCGGTCCGGGAACGGTGTTTCCACCACTTCGGCATCTACCCCCAGGACTTTCGCCAGATCGTGGCAATAGTCCACGTCGAAGCCCGCCGGTTTGTTGCCTTCGTCACGAAAGCCCATGGGCGGGAAGTCCAGGGTCACGGCGCAGCGCAGCTTGCCGGAGCCGATGATGTCATCGAGCTTGTCGGCATAGGCGGGTGTGATGAGCAGAGGGGTCAGGACAACGCTTAACGCTACGGCCAGTGCAGGGTTCTTCATAAATGCCTCGCTGTCGAATAAATGCGGTGAGATATCGTATTGAGGATTTCGTATACGATATTAGATAAGCAATCGGCGTGCCTGCTCGAGCTATTTCTCGTTATGATCAGTAACTATTTGATATAAAAGGTAATAGACAGCCTTGAGCATTGCGCAATGCCAAGGACCGTTTCAGCAAGGTGTTACAGATGGGAGCAGTGGGTGTTCCGACGCCTTGTAAGGGAACAGGTTCAGTGCTGGCTTTCGCGATATTGGCTCGGCGACAGGCTGGTCAAGGCGCGGAACTGGCGACTGAACGCGCTGTGATCGGTGTAGCCGCAGCGCAGGGCGATTTCAGTGATCGGCAGGTCCTTGTCCAGCAACAGCCGCGAGGCTTCTTCCAGCCGTGCCTTGTGGATCATCTGCCGGGGCGTGAGCTGGAAGATGCGTTTGCAGTGCCGCTCCAGTTGCGCCACCGACAACCCGGCGATGGCGGTCAACTCGGCCAGGCTGATAGGGCGGGCGAAGTGCTTTTTGATATGGGCGTCCACCGCCGCCAGTTTCTGGAACGCCGGGTGGCTGGACTGGGGCAGTTGCAGATCCCGGGAGATGCCGGCCAGGCCGACGATCTGGTCATTGGGGTCATGCAGGGCGATTTTGTGGGTCAGGCACCACACCGGCTGATTGCCGTAATACAGGTGCAGTTCGAGCTGGTCGGCCAGCTCCCGACCGCTGGCCAGCACCCGTCGATCCTGTTCGGTGTACAGCGGGCCGAAACGCTCGGGGAACACCTGCTCGGCGGTGAGGCCAAGCAGATCGGCGCTGTGCTTGAAGCCACAGCGCCGGGCCAGGGTCTGGTTGACGAAGGCGTAGCGGGCCTGTTTGTCCTTGATGAAGAACACCACGTCCGCGAGGGTGTCGAGCAGCGGTGCGATGGATTGCAGGCTGTGGAGCAGGGTGTCCAGGTCGCAGGGGGGGATGGTGGTGAGCGAGGGGTACATGGGGCCGGCATCATCTGGGGTGGGGGCAAGGGTTGCGCAAGAGTAGCAGGAGAATGACCGGCCAATTGATGTGGGAGCGAGCCTGCTCGCGATAGCGGTGTGTCAGCAACCAATCTGTAACTGATATATCGCTATCGCGAGCAGGCTCGCTCCCACAAATGGACCGCTGTCTGGCTCAAGCGAGCGGGGTTTCTTCCAGGCTCAGCAGGGTTTCAATCCGCGCCGGACTGAACGGCGGGCGTGGGACGGGCGGGGTCCAGTCGAACAGATGCTCCAGGGCGGCGCCGCAGACCCGGCCCTGGCAGGCACCCATGCCGCAACGGCTGGCGAGCTTGGCTTCGCGCCAGTTCATGTGGCCGATCAGGTCGCCGTAGGGCACGTCTTCGCAGCGACAGACCAGGGTGTCGGCGCGGGCCAGGGACTTGAGCCGTACATCGAGGGTGAAGGCCTTGTTCAGCGTCCGGGCGAAACCCTGCCAGCGGTTCCGACGTGGCCATAAGCGTTGCGCGGCTGCGGTATCGCCGACCGCCGCGTGACCGGCAATTGCACCTTCCACCAGCGCCAGTTCGCTGCCACCGAAACCAGTGCATTCGCCCGCGGCGTAATGGTCGGGGCGGGTCGTCGCCTGCCAGGTGTCGACCGCGAGGGCATTGTCGGCAAGCTCGCAGCCCAGGGCCTGGCCGAGCTGGGTGTTGGGGATGAGCCCGAAACCACAGGCCAATCGATCACAGGCCAGTTCGACGACCTTGCCCTGTTGCAGCAGACGCACGCCTTCGAGCCGCTTCCGACCCAAGGCCTCCAGCACATGGCTGCCAGTGCGGTAATGCCGGTCGAACAGGCCGAAGGCTTGCAGGAACTTGCCCGGCCAGCGCGGCAATTGCGCGGCGAAACCGGCCACGGCGGTACGGTTGGCCTGCTCGGCAACCAGCAGCACGTCAGCGCCTTGGTGTTTGGCCGTGGCGGCGCTGGCCAGTAGCAGCGGTCCGCTCCCGGCGATTACCAAGCGTTCGCCCCGCACTGGCAGGCCACCCTTGATCAGCGCCTGCAAGCCGCCGGCGCCGGTGACGCCGGGCAGGGTCCAGCCGGGGAAGGGCAGCAGCAACTCCCGGGCGCCGGTGCAGAGGATCAGGCGCTCGTAGGTGATCTGCCAGCCGCGTTCGGCGTCCTCCACCAGCAGGGTCTTGTCGCCGGCCTGGGCGATAACCCGGGTGCCAGCATGGCAGTGCACATTGGCACAGGCCTGCAATTGCTCGCGCAAGCGGCGTGCCGCGGTGGGCAGGCTGGCCTGGGGGCCTTCGCGCCAGATCTGTCCCCCGGGCAACGGGTTGTCGTCCAGCAGCACGATACGCGCGCCGCTGCTCGCCGCCGCCAGGGCCGCGGCCATGCCGGCGGGGCCGGCGCCGATGATCAGCAGGTCAGTGGTTTCGTTCATGGTCGGGTCTGCACATGCATGCCGTCGCGGCACAAGGTCTGGCAGGCCAGGCGGCGCTGGCCGTCGATCGTCACCCGGCATTCCTGGCAGATGCCCATGCCGCACAGGGGCGCACGCCGTTGGCCGCTGACCGAGGTGCGACTGCAACCGTCCGCACCCAGGGCCAGGGCGGCGGCAACATTGGTGCCTTGAGTGACCGTCAGTGGGCGGCCATCCAGGAATAATTCAGGCATCTATCAGGCTCCGTATGAAACTGTGGCGAGGGGATTTATCCCCGCTGGGCTGCGGAGCAGCCCCCAAAAACCGCAACCATCAGCTACCTGACACACCGCAGCGGCTGAACTTGGGGCTGCTGCGCAGCCCAGCGGGGCGGTGCGACGTTTCGCTGAATCCCCTCGCCACAGGGATTTAGCTGACATACACAGGCTCCCCCAGAAAACGCTCCGGCAGATAGGCTTGAGGGGCCAACGGCGAGGTTTCGTTGAACAGCTGCGCCACCAGTAAATCAGCCGTCGCAGGCGCGGTGGTGACCCCCAGTCCTTCATGCCCCACCGCCAGCCACAGGCCCTTGCGTTGCGGATGCTGCCCCACCAGCGGCAGGCCGTCGGGGCTGGCGGCGCGGAAGCCGGTCCAGGCGCGGATGCCGTTGAGTTGTGCCAGCCCCGGCAGGTAGTCGACGGCGCGCTTGAGCATTTTCGCCAGCATCCAGCCTTCCACTTGCGGGTCGACGGTGCCGAACTGCCGCGAGGCGCCGATGAACAATTGCCCGGTAGGGCGCGGCTGGATATTGCACGCCACCGACGGGCCGCTGGCGTTGTGGGCACTGGTGACATAACCCAGTTCAACCAGGGTGTGGGTGACGGTGGCAGGGTAGCGATCGGTGATCAGCAGGTGGCCTTTCTTCGGCTCGATCGGCAATTCCGGGCACAGTTCGGTGGCCTGGATGCCGTTGGCAAGAATCACCGCCTCGGCCCGCAACCAGCGCCCGTCGTCCAGACGAACCCGCGAGCCGTCCACTTCGGCGACCAGCGCCCGTTGCTGGCGGATGTGCGGCCCGTCCAGCATCCAGCGGGCCGCAGCGGGGGCGTAGAGGATGCCGTCGCCCTTGATCAGCAGGCCACCTTCCAGGCCTTCGCGCAGCTCGGGCTCGCGTTGACGCAGGGCGCCGCGCCCGATCAGTTCACAGGCTTCTCCGTGGGCCAGCAGATTCAGGTACTTGCTGTTGGCTACCGCCATCTCCTCCGGATTGGCCGCCAGCCACAGGGTGCCGTTGTTGCGCCAGCCACAGCCTTCGGGAAGAGCCGGAGCCAGCTCGCGCCAGCGCTGCAAGGAATATTGGCTGAGGGCCAGTTCCGCCGGGTTGTCGTCCAGTACCAGCAAGTGCCCCATGCCGGCCGCCGTGGCGCCATGCCAGCCGGCGTCGAGCACCAACACCTTCAAGCCACGCTGGGACAATGCCCGGGCGCAGGCCGCACCGATGATGCCGGCACCGATGATGATCACGTCGGCGATCAGCCCCTCGGTCACAGGCGAATGCCCCAGGCGAACGGGTCATCCGCTTCGATGATCAGCGTGGCCTCGGCGCTGACATAGGCGCGGCCGCGAATGGTCGGCACGATGCGCTCGCCCGCCTGTTCATAGGAGCCTTCGAACTCGCTGCCGATGACACTGGCCTGGCGCCAGATCTGACCGGGTTGCAGCTTACCGTCCGCAGCCAGGCACGCCAGCTTGGCACTGGTGCCGGTGCCGCAAGGGGAGCGGTCGTAGGCCTTGCCGGGACAGAGCACGAAGTTGCGGCTGTCGGCCTGCGGGTCGTCAGCGAACAGTTCGATGTGGTCGATCAGCCCACCGTCCTCGCCACGAAAGCCCTGCTGCTCCAGCGCTTGCTGCACGGCGTAGGTGTAGGTGGTCAATGCGTCGAGGTTGTCGCTCGCCACCCGCTGGCCGTGGTCGGCGATCAGGAAAAACCAGTTGCCGCCCCAGGCCACGTCGCCCTCCACCGGGCCGATACCGGGCACTTCCAGGCGCAGCGCCTTGCGCCAGCGATAGGCCGGCACGTTGCGCACGCTGACCGAACGGTCCTCATGCAAGGTGGCCTGTACGGTGCCCACCGGGGTTTCGATGCTGTGCACACCCGGGCCGATCCGCCCCAGGTGCGCCAACGAGGCCACCAGGCCGATGGTGCCGTGGCCGCACATGCCCAGGTAGCCGCTGTTATTGAAGAAGATCACCCCGGCGCAGGCACTCGGGTCCACCGGTTCACAGAGCAGCGCGCCCACCAGCACATCGCTGCCCCGCGGCTCCAGCACGCAGGCCGCGCGCCAGGCGTCATGCTGCGAGGCCAGGCGCTGCCTGCGTTCGGCCATGCTGCCCTGGCCAAGGTCGGGAAAACCGTCGGTGACCAGTCGGGTCGGTTCGCCGCCGGTGTGGGAATCGATCACAGTGATGCGCTTCATGGGGCCACGTCCGTTCAGATAAGTGACGGCAAGCGTGGCCCGCGACAGGGGGTGGCGGCTTGATGGTTTTATCTGCCGGTCATGACGAAATCGGCACAGTGCAGGTATCGCTAATCAGTCGGAAGCGTTTCTCCACTGCCACTCGATGTGATCGGTATTGATGCCCAAGGCCTCGAACTTTTCCGCCACGTAGCGCAGGCAGGCACCGCCGTCGGGACGGTAATGCCCGGAGGCATCATTGACCATGGCAATGACATGGTCCATGCGGTGTTCCCTGATCCGGAATTCCCCGGCGCACATGACGGGCCTGCCGCTGCCGAGTTGGCTGTGCCTTATATAATTGGCCCGATCAGCGTGTTCCCAGCGTTTATAGATGATGGAGTTTTCCGGGGTATAGACCCAGGTGTAGCTATCGGACTGGTCGTTGGGAGAGAGTATTTCGCTGGTTTGCGACTTCAATTGATTGCCGATCAGCTTGCCATCCCACATCCCCACCAGCTGACCCACGCCGTCGATTTTCGACGGGTCATAGCAACGCCAATGCATGAGATCGCCGATGAAGGGCATCCACCTGATCGGGTAGGTCTGGGCGTTGAGATCGATCGAGCGATGGTCGGCGTTCAGCCAATCGGAAAAATGCACATGGCCCGACCATACGGCCAGCAAGTGCGAGGATGAATTCCTGAGCCAACTGCGCACTCGCTTGAATGAAAGGTTGGTATAGATGTCATTGGCCTTGATCAGTACGGATTCCAGCTCCCAGTCATCAGAGGCTATCGGGTGGGCTTCGGGCCTCTGGTAGAAGGTCAGTCCGTCGATTTCGGACAATGAGATCCGCGGGCGGCCGAACAGCCGCGCAATGTCGATTTCCACCGTGATGGTTTGCCCGACTCGCGGGGCTTCGCAAAATAATTGCATCTGACTGAGAGGGCCCATGGACACATAAAGGGTGTCGTCGGTGCCGGCCCAATGTTGATCGGTGATCGAGGCTGTCACAGTCAGGCTGTCTACAATGGTGTCGGTCATGATTAAAGGTGCGTTCTGTCTCTGATTAAGAAGTCACCGATTCTGGAGCCGTGTTGCAGGGGCCTGGTGGTACATATGTATATGCGCAAAAAAAATGCCGGGGCGATCATCGCCCCGGCATTGTCGTTCAACGGCCCGCTTCAACGGCTGGAAGGCAGGAACTCGAACAGCGTCTTGCAGACCCCGGCGATGTGCTCGTCCAGCAGTTTCACCGCCCGTTCGACATCGCCGGCACGGCAGGCATCGAGGATTTCCCTATGCTCGTGATCGGCGCGCTCCTTGCCGGCCGACAGGCTCATCTGCATGCGCAGATAACGCTCCAGTTTGTCGTGGACCGAACGGATCAGGCCGACCAGAAAGGGCCGTTGTGCCGGTTCGTAGAGGCAGGCGTGCAATTGCCAGTTGAGTTCGGCCCAACGCCCGACGTCATCCTCACCGATGAACTCGCGGCAGATGGCCTCGGCGCGCGCGAAGGTGTCTTCGGTCATGTTGGGAATCGCCAGGCGCAGCACCTTGTCCTCCAGCAACATCCGCACTTCGAACATCTGCGCCAGCTCCACCTCGGACATCCGCGTGACCATCGCCCCGCGATTACGCTGGAACATCACCAGCCCCTCGGCCTCCAGCCGCTTGAGCGCTTCGCGCACGGGGATCTTGCTGACGTTGAACTGACGGGCGATGTCGTCCTGGCGAATCGGCTCGTCCTCGGCAAAATGCCCGGCCACGATGGCCTCGCGCAGGTGTCGGGTGATGATTTCCGAAGTGGAAGGGGTGTTGCCCAGGTCGGGCAGGTTGAACTTGGATAAAGTCACGGCGGCAGGTCGGTTGCTGAGTTGGGGATATGGTATACGACTTGGTGGCGGTGGTGTCGAGGTGTCCTGGCTCCGGTAAACAGACGAAACCTGTGGCGAGGGGATTTATCCCCGCTGGGGCGCGAAGCGGCCCTAAAATCAGGCAGTTCGGGTGCCAATTTGATCCAGGGGCCGCTTCGCAGCCCAGCGGGGATAAATCCCCTCGCCACAAGGGGGTTGTGTTCAGCCGTGGGACAGGCGGGTGACATACGCCTCTGTCCGAACGATGACCCATCCTGTCACCAACGCACCCAGCGACAACGCCAGCCCAAACAGGACCAACGCCACATCGGCGCCGAATCGGTCAGCCAGTAGGCCTGTGACCACCACCGGAATGCTGAAGCCGATATACGCGAACAGGAAGAACCCGGCACTGACCCGGGCTTTTTCCGCACCGGCCAATGCAGTGATCGCCGATAACCCGCCCAGGTACAGAAAACCGTAGCAGGCGCTGCTGGCTCCCAGCGCCCCAAGCAGCACCGCGATCAGCGAACCGCTGCTCGCGCCCCAGGCCAGCAGTGCATAGCTCAAGGGCAGCACCAGCAAACCAAACCCAGTGGCCCGGGCCGGTTGCAGGCGGCGCACCCAAGGCTGGAACAACAACCCGCAACTGATCACGGTGAAGGTCGACAGGCCCGACCATTGCTGCAGGTCGTGGCGTGCCAGCACCGAGGGCAGTATCGCGATGACCAGGCCTGATGTTGCCCAGGCCAGCAGCATGGAAAAGCCGTAGGGCAGGCTGCCAGCGGGGAACAGCGGCAGGCGCAGCATCGGTCCATGGCGCGTTCTGGCGGCAGGGTCCGGTAGCCTGGAAACCACGATGATCGCGATGCCGGCCAGGAGCAGTTGCAGCCAGAAACTGCCGGGCACCACGCTGTGGTGGACGAACAGGAAAAGACTGGTCAGTGCCGCCCCCAGGCCGAAGCCCAGGGATGTACTGGCGGTGATCCGATTGGCGGCAGAGCGGGTGTCGCCGCCGGCCATGAGTTCGCTCATGTAGGCGGTCGATGTCGCCGAGGCCAGGCCCGTGCCCACGCCCATCATCAGTCGCGCCAGGCCGAGGGCGAACAGGTTCGGCCAGATTGAAGTGATGACGGTTGCCAGCATCGACAAACACAACGCCAGCAATATCAGCGGCCGGCGGCCCACCCGGTCGGCCAGCCCGCCGAAGGCCAGCAGCACCGGCAACACCCCCAGCACATAACAGGAGAACGCCACCGCCGTGGCACCGGCCCCGTAGCCGGAGGCCTGAGCGTAGGTGGTGTACAACGGTGCCTGCAGGTTGACCGCGAGGGTGATCAGGCAAAGACCGAAAGCCAGTCCCCATGAATGTCGATGCTGTGCGTTCAAGCGTGTTCCCCGGGAGTCGTTGAGTAAGCGTCTCTGGACTATCACCGCCGGGCCCCACAGGAACAAGAAACAGGCCGAGGGATTTTGTGATTAACTGTTCGCTCGAAATCTGGAAACACTTCAAGGGCGCCCAGCATGGACCTGAACATCGATCGCAATGCCGCCGAGCCCATGACCCGGCAACTGATGAGTCAGCTCGTGGGCTGGATCAGCAGCCACCACATCCGCCCCGGTGCCCGAATGCCTTCCATCCGGCAATTGGCTCAGGAAAATGCCGTCAGCCTATCGTGTGTGATCAAGGCCTATGACCAACTGGTCGCCAGCGGAGTATTGGAGTCCCGGCATGGATCGGGTTTCTTTGTCGCCCAACAGGTGTCCCGGTCCAAGGAACCGGGTGCTGAAACGGGTGAGGGGGCGTGGACGCTGTTCGACAACGAGTCCACGCAGCTCAAGCTTGGCTGCGGCTGGCTGCCCGACACCTGGCGCGACGACACCGATCTGGGCCAGGCCATCCGCCAGGTGGTGCGCAGCGACAGCCATGCACTGTTCAACTACAGCACGCCGCTGGGCTCCGTTCCTCTACGCCAGCACATCCAGAAACGCCTGGGCCTGATCGACATACACGCCGATCTTGCGCAGATCCTCACCACCCAAGGCGCCAGCCATGGCCTCGACCTGCTGGTGCGCACGCTCCTCAAGCCCGGTGACCTGGTCCTGGTGGAAAGCCCTGGCTACTACAATCTGTTCAATCTGCTGAAGCTGCACGGGGTCAGGACCCTGGCAGTGCCGAGAGGCCCCCAAGGCCCGGACATCGACAGCCTGGAGCGCCTGCTCGGGCAGCACAAGCCGAGCTATTTCTTCATCAACAGCATGTACCAGAACCCCACCGGCACCAGCCTGGCGCCGAGTGTCGCGTATCGTCTGCTGCAACTGGCCAACCAACACGATTTTCGCCTCATCGAAGACGACATCTACGCCGACTTCCAGAACGGGCCGACCTCCCGCCTGGCGACCCTCGATGGTTTGGACCGGGTGATCTACCTGGCGAGTTTTTCCAAGACACTGTCCAGTTCGCTGCGCATCGGCTATGTCGTCGCCCAACCTGACATCATCAACCGGCTGGCCGAGGTCAAGATGGTGACCGGCATAGGCTGCTCGCTGTTGGCGGAAAATGTCGTGGCGACACTGCTCGCCAATGGCGCTTATCGCAAGTTGCTCCAACGCCTGCGCCAGCGTTTGAACAAGCAGATGGCAAGCACGCTCCGTCAGCTTGACCAGGCGCATTGGGAGGTCTTCGCCGAACCCAGCGGAGGCCTGTTCGTGTGGGCCAGGCCCCGGCATGTGGAGAGTGAACGGGTCCAGCGGATCGCCCGTGAAGCGCAGGTCCAGCTCTCTCAAGGCGCCAGTTTCATGCCGGCAAGGGAGACATGCGATTGGCTGCGGCTGAACGTGGCTTTCGTCCAGGATATTCGGGCGCAGACGTTTTTCCGGCGGATCGAAGAGGCGTCGCTGGCGGGGCGGGCGGAACATAGGAATGAAGCTGTTTGAGAGTTGGTCGGAATCTCGGACGTTTCCCGCAGGCTGTGACGTCTTTCGCTGACTGTACGGTGATGGGGTTCGCCGCTAAATTCTGTTCGTCGCTACCGATGTAGCGACCGGATGTGGAAGTCCGTTCTCTAGCTAAAGGCGCTAAGCGTCCATGAGCTGATGTTGACCGCTTTTTGTGTCAACATCGCCGCGTTATGGCAGCTTTGCGCGGGGCACTTTAGGGTGCGCCGGGTTCCTTTAGCCCCGGTCTTCCACACCTGCGTACGGCTGCCACCTTCATGTGGAAGTGAGGTTGGTGGTTAATTGAACTGCTAAAGGAGCTTCACCCATGAATCGTTACATGCCCATCACTGGGATCGAAAACAACTACCACGCTCTATTGATCGACACCGAGGCGCCGCTGGATGTGTTGCACGATACGGCGGCTTATCGAATCGCCGCAGTGACACAACTATTGGAAAATCTGGCCATGCGCTCGGAGATCAGCAGCGATGCAGTGATCCTGCATGACTTTGCCGAAGTACTGGCCATTCCCTTGCGCGATGGGTGCGATCTGCTTGATGTCATTGGTCGCCGATTGCATGCGATGGCCTCTGACTTGGAATAGTACCGATCAGTTAAGTCATGACTCTGTGCGAGCTTGCTCGCGATGGTCGTCAGGCGATGTAAATATCGGCCGGGGGCCCTCGTCGCGAGCAGGCTCGCACAAAATATGTGCGATAGAAGGGGCTGAAATTTATTTCTAATCAATTGGTTATCGCTGTTTTTCCAGGGGTGTTAGGAGAAAATAGGACTTTCCCTTTAGTTGATATGTCGTCGGATGCCGCTTGTCCCAGAATGGCTTCAAGTTTTCCGAGAGGCTAGCATACGGAGCCGTTTTGCTGACGGCTCAGGAAATTTACTTTCTGGCATTAATCGTGGCTATGTGCTATCCATTTAGGATTCCCTTTCTGTCGAGCTTAAAAAATGAAAGATGCTACGGGCAAACTGTATGTTTATTCTCGACATAAACGTATTGCTTGCTCTCTATAGGTTTCTAGGCCCAATCTGAGATGTATGCTAAACCTGTAGGTGGATTGAAGTAAGAAGACATGGTTTGGAGAGTAATTTAATGGAGGCTAGACGATGAGTAAGGTGTTCCTAAGCCATAATCATGCAGACAAGCCATTTACAAGACGTCTTGCGAGTGATCTTCGCCAAGCTGGACATTCAGTCTGGATAGATGAAGCTGAAATAAATATCGGTGACTCTTTGATAGGGAAAATTCGTGAGGGTCTTGATGAAGTAGATTTCGTGGTAGCGGTTCTAAGCGAACACTCTATTGGTAGTGTTTGGGTCCAAAGAGAGTTGGAGATCGCGTCCAACCGAGAAATCGAAGAGCGTAGGGTGGTTGTCCTCCCATTGTTGGTGCAAAAAGTTGCGTTGCCGGGTTTTCTTAAAGGGAAGTTTTATGCTGACTTCACGGACCCCACTTCTTACAAGCGCATGTTTGAGCTTCTACTTCGATCCCTTGGCCCGGCAACGCCTCTTGACAGACCCGCTGACGCTGAAATGGAAGCGCTTAGGCATGAATTATCTGTCATGAAGGATGCCTTAGAGGATCTTTCTAAACAGAATAAAGCTCATCAGCATTTTTCACTGATGCACAAGAGCGCTCGTTTAGCTGAAGCTGTTGACCGTGCTAATCAAAAATTTCCCAGTCACGCGCCGATCAATAATACCTATGCTTTTGAGGTTGGTAATACAGTGGTAACACTGGATTATCTGCTTTGGGGTATTGGTAAGGCCATGAGGACAGGAGCTCACGTTCTGGATGCGCTGCTTTCAATGCACAACAAGTGGCAAGAGGCTCACTGTATGATCGAAGCATATGACGATCTATTAGCCAGTTATGACTAGTTGATCAGAACAAATAGCCATACCCTTTACACAGTTAATGATAGTTCAGAGCCCTTACCTTCTGGTCGAGACGCTAGTATATGAATACGCTTCCAGTTCCCGCATATGTCCTTGCTGTAATCGCTGATACGGTATCTGAGACTGAGACTCACGCAAGCTTGGATAGCCTTTTTATGTACGCTGAGGCTCCCGGCGACCCGCCCGATGGAAGTAAAGCTGTGAAGGCTCTTGAGTGGCTCAGGCGAATCAACAAAGAGAGTGGAGACCGGGCGCTTTCGATCATTGGGCGAATCGTTGAGAAATATTTAGAAGCTCCTGAGCCCAATGCGGCCCTTTGGCAACCCGAAGCAGCCATTGAGGCGCAGAAGGCTAGAGTAAGTAGGATCAAGGAAGCATTGGCCCGTGCTGGACTCTCATATAGCTCTGGTGGGGTTCTTACTCATGGCCAAGGCATCGCAACGAAATCACTGGCAGAATTGGTTAAGGCCCGGAGCTTAGAGGTCATTGATTTTGAATTTGATCGAGCACTGAAGAATGTCACGGCAAGCCCAAGAGAAGCCGTCTCTGCTGCGTGCAATATACTAGAAACCATTTTCAAAATTTATATTGAGGAACACTCGCATCTTTCAATGCCAGCCAAGCAAGATCTTCAGGCGGTATGGAAGGTCGTTAAAACTGATTTGGGCCTTGATGCTTCAATTGTAGAGGAGCGAGATCTCCAGGAGATTATTAGCGGACTCATGGCTACAGTGAACGGGATCGGTGCCCTGCGTACTCACGGGAGTTCGGCCCATGGTCCCGGAAAGCGTCCTTATAGGCTGAAACCTAGACACGCTCGGTTAGCCGTGCACGCAGCGCATACCATCGCTGCGTTCATTCTTGAAACCTGGGACGAACGAGTCTCAAAGGTCGCTAGCTGATTCTATTTTCATTTACGCGCGAGCAATTGAGGAAAGGATATGAGCTGGAAGCGGGTCGTACTTGGTGTAGTAGTCGCGTCTTTATTGGTTAGCTGTGGTACTAAAACAGTTTCCACTGCGTTAGCTGCCAAACCGGGTGTCGTCACCGGGACAGGGGGGGACGGTTATCCAATCGTTAAGTCCATTACGTTTAAGCGTCCAGTTGCGGAAGTCTCACGTGTTCTTTCCTGTATGCAAGCTGAGGTTGACGGCCTATCTGGCAGTCCAGTAGCGATTGATGGTGTGGCCAAGGCGAGTGGAAAAGTGTACGCACCTCTTCAGTTCAGTAATTACGTTGCATTTGCAATGTCTGTGCGTGGAAGCGAATATCGCTTTGAGCGTCTGACGAACGCAGGGATAAATGGTCCAGCTTTTGAGCTAATGGCATCAGCTTATGGGACCCCCGAGAATGCTTACACTGCTCTCGAAACAATAGCTAACCGTGTAAGTGATTGTGCTGCGAATCCCAGTGCGGTGAATTAAAGGAAACCCCTATGGTTGGACTTATTGTTGCCGCCAGCGCGGGATTGCTCCAACTGCCGGTTCGTTACTGGCCTAAGCTGCTGTTTCCTAAATTGTCACATATCATGGGCTGGATAAATGTGTATGAGTCAGCGTGGCAGCAGCAGATGGGGAATTTCTACACCGGCGACCACACTATATTTTCCGTGGTGTAGGAGAGTGCCCAATCTAATCATGAAGCAGATCACTACTGGAGAGGGTGAATGCTTAGGTGTATGGGACAAAAATGGGGCAAACCGTATGCCATTCCATGCCAGACGTTTTTCCGTTGGATAGAAGAGGAATCGCTCGTACTCAGCGGAGGCTGACCGCATGCAGTAGAGAAAGAGTTAATAGGAATGCATATCAAACAGGAATGAGTTGCTGTATCGTTCGCGACACATTCTTGTCGGCCGTCCGGAGACGGTCGGTGTTTTTCCATTAGGGTTGTGCGATGCGTCGGATTCTCGTTTCACTGTGTGTGCTTCAGGCTTATTCCGTTTCCACTTGGGCAGATGAGCCCACTGCCCCGGACCGGGCGCCGTTGGAGTTGCAGGCCACGGACATCGTGGGGCTTTCGGATAGTGAAACCGCGCAGGGCCCCGTCCACGGCTATCACGCCACCCGTTCGGCCAGCGCCACGCGCACCGACACTGCCATTCATGAAACCCCGCAATCCATCAGCGTGGTGTCCCGCGACGTGGTGGAAGACCTCGGTGCCACGCGTTTGCAGGATGCCCTCGATTATGCGGGCGGGGTGGGGCGGGCCAACAACTTCGGCGGCCAGGGCCTGACCACGTTCACGGTGCGCGGCTTCACCACCGGGGAGTTCTACCGCAACGGTTTCCCGATCAACCGTGGCTACCCGAACATGCCCGACGCCAACACCATTGAGCGGCTTGAAGTGTTGCGTGGCCCGGCGACCATGCTGTACGGCCGTGGCGATCCGGGCGGCACATTCAATGTGGTGTCCAAGCAACCGCTGGCCGAACGCACGGTGACCCTGGGCAGCCAGCTCAACGACCAGGGCATGCGTCGCGGCACGCTGGATGCGTCCGGGCCGTTGGATGACGAGGGGCGTCTGGCCTATCGGCTGAACGTGATAGGCGAGGGCGGCGACACCTTCCGTGACCACGTCGAGACCGAGCGTTACGGCGTCGCACCGGTGGTGTCCTGGCAGGTCAACGACACCACTCGCCTCACGTTCGAAGGCGATTTCATGCGCAACAACCACCCGCTGGACCGTGGCCTGACGCATTATGCCGGTCAACGTGGCACGGCCTCCCGCGATACCTTCTTCGGCGAGAAAGACGCCGGCAAACTGCACAATGACAACAACATGCTGCAGGTGCGTTTCGAGCACATGCTCAACGACGACTGGACCCTGGCCGGCGGTACCCAGTGGCTCGACGGCACCTTGCAGGGCAACGCGGTGGAAGGCAACGGCATCGCGGCCGACGGGCGTACCCTGGGTCGTAACTTCAGTTACCGCAAACTGGAATGGACCGACCGCGACACGCAGCTCAACCTCACCGGGCATTTCTCAACCGGCGGGTTCGAACACACGCTGTTGACCGGGATCGAGTATGAGGATTACCAGTACCAATCCATCATCCAGCGTTCCGCCGCCGGGACTGGCGCCTACCCGATCGACATCTTCAATCCGGTGTATGGCCAGCCCCGCCCGGCACTGACCCGTACGCCTACCGATGATCAGGAAAACCTCAAGACGTTCGGCGTGTTCGTCCAGGATCAGGTGGCGGTCACCGAGCGTTTGAAGCTGTTGGCGGGCGCGCGTTTCGAGCGCTTTGAGCATGAGTACGAAACGTTTGTCCCGCAGGATCCACCTGGCAGCAGGAACTGGAACGTAACCGACAGCGCCGTAACCCCGCGCCTGGGCGTGACCTACGATCTGACCGATACGGTGGCCGTCTACGCCAATACCGCCCGTTCTTTCAAACCCAACACCGGTGCCAGCCGTGAGGGACAAGGAAACGGCTTCAAGCCGGAGAAGGGCAAGTCCTATGAAATGGGTATCAAATGGGAAGCGCTGGATCGTCAGTTGAGTGTCGATGCCGCCATCTACCAGATCGAAAAACGCAACGTGCTCACCGCTGATCCCGTGGATTCGACTTTCAGTGTGGCGGCAGGCGAAGTGCGCAGCCGTGGGTTCGACCTGAACGTGGCGGGCAACCTGACGCCGGAATGGCGCATGATCGGCGGCTACGCTTATGTCGATGCCGAGGTGACCAAGGACATCAGCATCCCCAGCGGCACCCGTCTGCTGAACGTGCCGAAGAACACCTTCAGCCTGTTGAACGTCTACGAATTCCAGGACGGCGGCCTCAAGGGTCTGGGCCTGGGGGTAGGGACCAAGTACGTGGATGAGCGGGCCGGCCAGACCGCGGCGAATGCGTTCTCGATGGACAGCTACACAGTCGTCGACCTGCTCGGCTACTACAAGGTCAACGAACGGATCCGCCTGAACCTGGACCTGAAGAACCTGTTCGACGCCGACTACGAGGAAGGCGCCTTCGGCAACGTCTACGCCTACCCGGGCGCACCGCGAACCGTACAGGCAGGCATTTCCTATACCCTCTAAAGCAAGTGCAATCCCTGTGGGAGCGAGCTTGCTCGCGATGGCGCTGGGTCAGGCAACGAAGTTCCCGACTGGTAGGGCCTCATCGCGAGCAAGCTCGCTCCCACAGGGAAACAATGGGGCTTCTACCACTTGCCCGTGCTCATCCCGCCATCCACCGGCAGTACCGCGCCGGTCGTAAAATCGGCACCGGCCAGATACAGCACGGCCTCGGCGATTTCCCCGATGCTGCCTACACGGCCGGCCGGGGCCAGGTTGTTGAGGAATTCGCGGTGCGCCGGGTCATGCATCGGCGTGTCGATGATGCCGGGCGCGACGGCGTTGACCTTGATGTTGTACGGCGACAGTTCAAGGGCCAGGGCACGGGTCATCTGGTTGACACCACCCTTGATCAACACCGGCAGCGCTGCCGGCACCTGGATATTCGGTTGCAGGGCCACTGCGGCGGAAATGTTGATGATGAAGCCTTGCCGGCGACTGATCATGTGCGCGGCAGCCGCCTGGCTGGCGTAGACCAGTCCCTTGAGGTTGGTGTCCAGCAACGACTCCAGGTCCTGAGGGCTGTATTCGACGAAGGGTTTGGGCAGGAAGAACCCGGCGTTGTTCACCAGCCCGTCAACCGCGCCGAATGCTTCGATGGCCTTGGCGACGAGGTTGGTCGAGGTCGCAGGGTCGGCGATATCGCCGGCCATGCCGATGAAACGTGCCGAGTGACCGAGCTGGCCGGCGGTATCCTCCAGGCCCGCGCGGGAACGGGCATTGCCGACCACGTTGTAACCCCGATCCAGAAACGCCTTGACCAGACCCAGACCGATGCCGCTCGAGGCGCCGGTGATGATGACGGTTTTGTTGAGACTCATGATTTTTGACTCCTGATCACGTTGGGTGAAAACCGCTGCGCCGGTGTGGGCGTTGGTTGAGATCAGGGTATTGATGCGCTTGGGTTTGATAAACGGGGGATCTGGTACTTGAGTTGATACTTGATGTAATCAATCCTTTACTTAGCGCCAATCCCTGTGGGAGCGAGCCTGCTCGCGATGGCGTCGGGCCAGTCAGCATCAATGTTGGATGCACGACCGCTATCGCGAGCAGGCTCGCTCCCACATTTGATCTGCGTCAGATCAGATATCAGCAACGCCCCCCATCCACTGTAGGCAAAGTCCTCGACCTGCTGAATCTTGCGCTTCAGATGGTCCAGCAATCCGGTCTTGGTTTTCTGAAAATTCTGCTCGAACGTTTCAGTCGGATGCAGGTACCAAGGTTGTTATTGACATGTATTTTTGTTGTACATAGTCTGTATACAGAATGAATTCACATAAAATCATTGCCTGCGCTACGACCTCATCTGCCATAAAAATAACCAATGATTGGGGAGAGAACCGCCATGTTCGGGCCGGTGTTGTACCTGATGAACCGCGCACGTTACGTGCAGAAGTTCAGCATTATCTTTGTGGTGTTCATGGTGCCGTTCGCTTGGTTGTCGTTCGAGCGACTCAGCGCCTTGAATGCCGAACTGGCCAGCACCCGGTCGCAACTACAGGGCATCGCGGCGCTTGAGCAGTCCATGCCAGTGTATCGGCTGTCTCTCGAGTTATTGGGCATTAAGCTCACGGCTAAAGCCGCGAAAAGTCCAGAGCTGACCCAGGCGCTCAATGATAAACAGCAGGCACTGGACCAAGCCCGCCAAACCTTGAATATCTGGTTAGAGCAGGCGCATCTGCCTTTGGTGACTCAGGAGGCGGCCAGCGGTGTTGTTCAGGCAGATAAATCGGTTAGCTCGTCGTATAACGAAGTGTTGGCTGATCAAGAGAGTTATCCGGCGGCAATGAAGCGTATCGCGTGGGCGACTTTTCTGAGCTTGGATCGTGAGGCTGAGGTCAATCGTGCCATTGACCTATTTTTCAGCAGTTCCCTCCCTCTGTATCAAGTGATTGGGCAAAGCCGAGCCTACGCCGGATATATCGCCGCTTATGGCTATCTGGAAACCGTTTCACGACCGGGTGTAATGAGCCAGTTGGCCAGCCTTGAGGGTTTTACCCGGCTTACGGATCAGCCACTGATGAGTGAAGCCGCGTTGGGTGCGGCTGAAATGTACAAGACCCAGACCCTGGACAAATACAGGCAAAGTACTCAGTTCGATGAGGAGTCGACCGGGTTATGGCTGCAGCGCATGCAGGCATTCGATCCCATGCTGCAAACGCTCGACACCGCAACTGGGCAGTTACTGGCAGGCGTATCCAGCCGCTTGAAGGAGCGGGCGGCTTACGACAAGCAGCGCTTGATTGTCTGGTTGGCGATTCTATTGTCGGTGGTGGCAATTATCGTTTATCTGTTTGCCGGTTTTTATCTATCGGTACGCACCAGTATTGGCAGTATTACCGAGGCCACGTGCCGGTTTGCCGAGGGCGATCTTGGCCATCGCATCGGCGCTCAATCGCGTGATGAACTGGGCGGCTTGGCCACCGCATTCGAGAGCATGCGCGAGCGAATCCGTGAGCTGATTGGCGAGGTAGCACGCTTTTCAGCCGCCACCGAAAGCAAGGCGCTTAATGTCAGCGAAGCTGCCTCGCGCTCCCGGCAAGGCGTTGTTCAGCAATCGATGGAGCTTGAGCTGATCACCACCTCGATGACCGAGTTGGTCGGCAGCGTGCACGAAATCAGCCGCAGTTCTCACCTGACCTCCGACTTTGCCGCGCTTGCCAGCGACAAATGCCGAGATGGCGGCATGCAGGTCGAGCGTGTGGTGCAAGGCATTGATCTGTTGTTCTCCGAAATGCAGCGCTCCATCTCTGCCATTAGTGCAGTCGAGCGTGAAAGTCTGGAAATCACCCGCGCGGTGAGCATGATCCGCAGTGTGTCAGAACAGACCAATCTGCTTGCACTCAATGCCGCTATTGAAGCGGCGCGTGCCGGCGAGCAGGGCAGGGGTTTTGCTGTGGTCGCCGACGAAGTGCGTAGCTTGGCCACGCACTCCCAAGGTTTGACCGGCGAGATTCACGCGACCATCGAGCGTCTGCGTCAGGAGGTCGATAACGCCGTGCAGCGTATGCAGGCCACCCACGCCAGCGCGGGGAACGTGATGAGCGAAGTGCGCCTGGCGGCGGGAGCCTTTGAGGAAATCACCCGTGGTATGGGCGAGATCGTTCAGCACAACGTGCAGATTGCCACGGCCGCCGAGCAGCAGACCAGTGTGGTCGAAAGTGTCGAACGTAACACCCGGCAGATCCGCACGCTCAGTGCCTCCACGGCTGATTCTGCCGGGCACATGGTAATGGCCAGCAACGAAGTTGCCGAGTCCTCACGCGAGCTAAATCGGCTGGTTGGTGCGTTCAGGATGTAGCCCTTCATCTCAAATGGCCCGGCTGTGCAAGACATCGGCGTTCAGCCGGGCTCGATAAAACCAGAATCTCACTCCTTGGGAAGACTTCGGTACTGCGTCGTCGTCATCCCCGCATAACCCCAGTTATCCGTATCAACTTCCTCGATCACGATGTGGGTCAAGTGCGGGTCCTTGCCCAGTACACGCTGGAGGGTTTCGGTGATTTCCGAGATCACTTGGGCTTTCTGTTCGCGGGTGACGCCGTCGCGGGTGATACGCACATTGACGAAAGGCATGTTGCACTCCTGCTGGTTGAGAGAAGGTGCGCAGGCGATTCCCTGCGCAACCGAGGCCACTGTATTTATACGCCACGGGCTGATAAACAGGTATCTGGCATCTTCAGTTGATACACGGTGTAACGAGTCATGAAGCGACATTTCGAAGACTTGCAGTTGGGCAGCATAGAACTGTTTTGCCTGGCGGCCGAGGCGGGCAGCTTCACGGCGGCGGCCCAGGTGGCGGGGGTTACCCCGGCGGCGGTGAGCCGTTCGATTTTTCGCCTGGAGGAACGCCTGGGTTCGCGCCTGTTCGTGCGCACCACCCGCAGCATCCGCCTGACCGATGCCGGCAGGACCTATTTCGAGCAGTGCCGACAGGCGTTGACGCAACTGGTGGAGGCACAACAGGAAGTGATGGGCGCGCAATCGGTGCCGTCCGGGCAACTGCGCATCAGCTTGCCCACCACCTACGGTCATCACCGGATCCTGCCGTTGCTGCCGGCCTTCCGTGCGCTGTACCCGCAAGTCAGCGTGGACGTGCACCTGAGCAATCGAAACATCGACTTCGTCGCCGAGGGCTATGACCTGGCGATTCGGGTCCGAGCCCAACCGGACTCTTCCCTGATCGCCCGGTTGCTGGAAGACGCGAAGCTGGTGGTGGTCGCGGCGCCGGACTATCTGCACAAGGCCGGCACGCCGCGCACCCTCGAAGAGCTGGACGATCACCAATGCATTCAGTTCGAATTGCCTAGCAGCGGCCGACGAATTTCCTGGCTGTTCAATGTCGACGGCAAGGAGCGTGAGGTGTTCGGCCAGGGCAATTATTGCTGTTCGGACGACGTGCTGGGCGGGGTGACGCTGGCCAAGCATGGTGCAGGGTTGTTCCAGACCTACCGGTTCATCGTCGAACGGGAACTGGCGGACGGGCAACTGGTGGAAGTGCTGCAGCCTTTCAGTGGCCGCTCACGTCCCTTTACCTTGCTCTATCCCCATGGCCGCTACATGCCCCAGCGGGTCCGCGCCTTCGTCGATTTCCTGTTGCAGCATCGGGAGCAGTGGGCTGGCATCTGAGCAGATGTCCCGGAGAGAGAGCCCCTGTGGGAGCGAGCCTGCTCGCGATAGCAGTCGTTCAGCTTGCAGAAAGGTTCACTGGACCGACGCCATCGCGAGCAGGCTCGCTCCCACAGGGTGGGGCGATTAGAACTTGAACGCCTGCCGCCCAATCAGCAGCCACTTGCCGTTCTTCTGCTTCTGCCAGACCTGGAAGGCCTCGATTTCAGTCGGCACGATGTCGGTGCCCTTGATCGCCTGGGCCGAGAAGTGGTTGCGCACCAGGGCGGTGTCACCGGACAGGGTGATTTTCTGATTCTTCATTTCCAGGGTTTTGAACGCGCTCTTGCCGGTTTCGATGTCGGCGATAAAGGCTTGCTTGTCCTGGATATTGCCGCCGGAGTGGCCGTAGGTGAGGTTCTCGGCGGCCAGTGCCTGGAGCTGGGGGATGTCCTTGTGCAGCATGGCCTGGGTCAAGTGGTCGACGGCCTGGGCCACGTCTTGCTCGGCCGAAGCAGCGGCTGTCGCTGCGTAACCGCTGAACAGGCACAAGAAGCTCATGACCAATGTCGCTTTTTTCATGGGGTGTTTCCTTGTTGTTGTAGGTATGAGGAATGAGTGCTTCCAAATGCACTCATCTGTCATCGTACAACTACTTTGGTGGTGACGGGAACAGCTGAGTGGCGGCATCGCCACTGAAATTCGCCGAGAGCCGATAATGTGGCGAGGGGATTTAGCGAAACGTCGCACCGCCCCGCTGGGCTGCGAAGCGGCCCTAAAACCTGACAACTCGGTATGCAAGAAAGATATAGGGCCTGCTTCGCAGGCCAACGGGGCGGTGCGACGTTTCGCTAAATCCCCTCGCCACAAATGTACTCGACAAGCTTACTCCGAAGACATCGGATCACAGTCCCTCGCGAACCGCCCCGCGAATCCCCTCCAGCAACATGGTGAACGCCGGGTTGTCATTGTCCTCGCGCCACACCAGGTGCAACTCGCTCTGGACCCCTTCGCCCAGATCGATCTCCCGGAACACCACCTGCTTGAACACCACGCTGGTGGCACAACGCGGCACCAGCGCCAGGCCCATGCCGGCGTTGACCAGCGCCAGGATGGTCAACGACGACCCCAGCCATTGCACGAATTGCGGCGCGACCCGGGCCGAGCGGAGCATGCCGGTCAGCAGTTCGTTGAACGGTGGATAGGCGGTATGGGAATACATCAGGAACGGCTGGCCATCGAGGTCCTGGACGCTGACGGATTCGGCACGAGCCAATGGATGACCGGTAGGCACCGCCAGGACAAAGGGCTCGCGCACCAGGCATTCGGTGGCATAGCCGGTTTCCAGCAGCGGCGAGCGAACGATGCCCAGGTCGATGCGCCGGGCTCGCAGGGCTTCGTGCTGCTGGTAGGTGTTCATCTCAGACAGGACGATTTTCACCTGGGGTTGTTTCAGCCGCGCTTCGGCGATGACTTTGGGCAGGAACTCGTACACAGCGCTGCCGACGAAGCTGATGGTGACCGAGCCGATGTCACCCTGGGCGAAGCGCCGGGCGGCCACGGCGGCTTGTTGCGCCTGTTCCAGCAGGTTCTGCGCTTCGATGAAAAAAGCCCGGCCGGCGGCGGTGAGGGCAACGCTGCGGGTGCTGCGGGTGAACAGTTCAACGCCCAGGTGATGCTCCAGCAATTGAATCTGCCGGCTCAAGGGTGGCTGGGTCATGTTCAACCGTTCGGCGGCGCGGCGGAAATTGAGCTCCGTCGCCACGGTGGTAAAGCAGCGCAGTTGGGCCAGTTCAAACATTGATTCAATCCAGGTATCAATCAAGTGCCAAGTTAGATTAGACGGGAACAATGCACGCCGTCCATCATCAAGCCGTTCCCCACAAAAACAATGATTGGGAGGCTCCCTTGAATAACGTATCGGACTCCATGCGTGACAGCACCCTGGCGCGCGCCGCGGCCAAGGTCAAACGGCATGTACTGCCCCTGGTGGTGGTGATGTTCATCGTCAACTACATCGACCGGGTCAACATCGGCTTCGTGCGCAGCCACCTGGAAACCGACCTGGGCATCGGTGCCGCCGCCTATGGGCTCGGCGCCGGGCTGTTCTTCGTCGGCTATGCGCTGTTCGAAGTGCCGTCCAACATGCTGCTGCAGCGCTACGGCGCCCGCGCCTGGCTGACGCGGATCATGTTCACCTGGGGCGCGGCGGCGATGGCCATGGCCTTCGTGCGCGGCGAAACCAGTTTCTATGTGCTGCGCTTCATTCTCGGCGCGGCGGAGGCGGGGTTCTTTCCCGGCATCATCTACTACTTCACCCAATGGTTGCCGGCCAACGAACGCGGCAAGGCGATGGCGATCTTCCTCAGCGGCTCAGCCATCGCCTCGGTGATTTCCGGGCCGGTGTCCGGCGCCCTGTTGCACGTCAGCGGCATGGGCCTGCATGGCTGGCAGTGGATGTTCCTGATCGAAGGGTTTGCCTCCATCGTGCTGTGCGGGTTTGTCTGGTTCTGGCTGCAATCGCACCCCAACCAGGCGAAATGGCTGACCGCCGAAGAGAAAGCCGTGCTGACCGCCACCATCGCCGAGGAACAACGGGCCCGTGAAGCCGCCCAGGTGGTCAAGCCGTCGATATTCAAGCTGCTCGCCGACCGGCAGATCGCGTTGTTCTGTTTCATCTATTTCTCCATCGCCCTGACGATCTACGGCGCGACGTTCTGGCTGCCGAGCATGATCAGGAAAATGGGCAGCCTGGGGGATTTCCAGGTCGGTTTGCTCAATTCCATCCCATGGATCATTTCCATCGTGGCGATGTATGGCTTCGCGGCCCTGGCCGGCAAATGGAAATTCCAGCAGGCGTGGGTGGCGGTGACGCTGATGATCGCGGCGTTCGGGATGTTCATGTCCACCACCGGCGGGCCAGTCTTCGCCTTCGTCGCCATCTGTTTTGCGGCCATCGGTTTCAAGGCCGCGTCGGCGCTGTTCTGGCCGATTCCCCAGAGTTACCTGGACGCCCGCGTCGCAGCGGCGGTGATTGCCTTGATCAATTCCATCGGCAACCTCGGCGGTTTTGTCGCGCCGACGGCGTTCGGCTTCCTCGAGCAGACCACCGGCTCCATCGAGGGCGGCTTGTACGGCCTGGCGATAACCTCGCTGGTCGCCGCCGTGGTGATCTTCTTCGCCCGCACCTCGCCGGGGCGTGACACGCCCAATTCCTTGTCCGGCAAGCGCGAAACCGTCGCGCAGGCCAAACCACCGGAAAACACTCAAGCCCTGAACCCTGGCCCATCGGGAGCCGCTGTATGAAGATCAAACGCGTCACCGTCACCCCCATTGCCTTTCGCGATCCGCCTTTGCTCAACGCCAGCGGCATCCATGAGCCGTTTGCGCTGCGCTCGATCATCGAGATCGAGAGCGACAATGGCTACATCGGTCTGGGCGAGAGCTACGGCGATGCGCCGGCCCTGGCGATCCAGCAGCAATTGCAGGACAAATTGATCGGCCTGGACCCGTTCAACCTCAACCAGTTGCGGGCCATCGTCCAGGCCACGGTTGCCGCCCAGCGGCCCGCCAGTGTCGCCGGCGCCGAATTGGCGCCGGGCTCCCATGCGAGCAAGGCTGTGAGCAATGCGTATTCGGCATTCGAAGTGGCCTGCCTGGATCTGCAAGCCCACCACCTCAACGTGCCGCTGGTGGATCTGCTGGGAGGGGCGATTCGCGATGAAATTCCGTTCAGCGCGTACCTGTTTTTCAAGTATGCCGAGCACATCGATTCGCCGTATCCGCCGGACAGTTGGGGCGAGGCCCTCAACGAACAGCAGATCGTCGCCCAGGCCCGGCGCATGATCACCGACTACGGTTTCAAGAGCATCAAGCTCAAGGCCGGCGCACTGGAGCCTGCGCATGAAGTGGCGTGCATCAAGGCACTGAAACAGGCGTTCCCCGGCTACCCGCTACGCATCGACCCGAATGCCAACTGGTCGCTGGAGACGTCCATTCGCATGGCCGAATTGCTCGGCGATGACCTGCAGTATTACGAGGACCCGACGCCGGGGTTGGAGGGCATGTCCGAGCTGCACAAGCGCACCGGACTGCCGTTGGCAACCAACATGGTGGTTACCGATTTCGACGAGTTCCGCCGCAGCGTGGCGCTGAACAGCGTGCAGATTGTGTTGGCCGACCACCATTACTGGGGCGGCCTGCGGGACACCCAGGCGCTGGCGAAAATGTGCGACACCTTTGGCCTCGGGGTGTCGATGCATTCGAACTCGCACTTGGGCATCAGCCTCATGGCCATGGCCCATGTGGCGGCGGCGGTGCCGAACCTCGACTATGCCTGCGACACCCACTACCCGTGGCAGGAGCCGGATGAAGAGGTGATCAAGGGCGGCAAGCTGCCGATTGTCGATGGCTGCGTGAAGATCACCCGGGCACCGGGGCTCGGGCTGGAACTGGACCGGGATCAACTGGGCATGCTGCATGAACAGTTCCTGCGTTGCGGCATTCGCCAGCGCGACGATGTGCGGCAGATGCAGCGTTACCGGCCGGAGTGGAAGACCGTCAAGCCGAGGTTCTGAGTGGAGGGGAAGGGGCCTGCTGCACAGGCCAGCGGCAAACCCTGTGGGAGCGAGCCAGCTCGCGATGAGGGTGGCCCATTCGACAGGGATGCAAGCTGACATACCGCTATCGCGAGCAGGCTCGCTCCCACAAGGTTTTGCGCTGACTCCAGGGTGATGGGCCTGCTCTCGAAGGTGATTTGTGTTATGTTATCCGATCTCGTTTGGCAGGGATTCTCATCCTTGCCTTGCACGGACCGACGACTTTCACCCCGAGTATTGCCATGATCTCATCCCCAAGCGTGACGAGCCCGCCCGGCGTCATCGCTCCTGCACTTGCGACCCATGCAACAACCACCCCTATGCGAATGCTCGCCATCGATGCTTTGCGGGGTTTCGTCATGTTGCTGATGCTGGTGGATCATGTTCGCGAGACGTTCCTGCTGCATCGGCAGGTCAGTGACCCCATCGATGCACTGAGCGTGACGCCGGACCTGTATTTCACCCGTCTGCTCAGCACCCTCTGCGCGCCTGTATTCATCTTCCTCACCGGTTTATCGGCCTGGCTCTACAGCCAGAAACACAGCGCCGGCGAAACCTCGCTGTTTCTGCTCAAGCGCGGCCTGTTCCTGGTCCTGCTGGAAATCACCTTTGTCTGTTTTGCCTGGAACGCCGAGTTTCCGCCCAAGACCCTGTGGCTGCAGGTGATCTGGTGCATCGGCATCTGCATGATCGTGCTGGCCGCGCTGCTGCACATCAAGCGCAGTTGGCTGGTCGTCCTGGGGATTGCCATTGTTGCCGGTCATAACCTGCTGGACGGTGTAGTGCTGGGGCCTGAGTCCCCGTTCTTTGTGCCATGGTCGATTCTTCATCAGAGGGCGTTTATCGACATTACCGAGTTCACCCGGGCCCGCACCACTTATCCGGTGCTGCCGTGGATCGGCGTGATTCTGCTGGGCTGGGCCAGCGGCCCCTGGTTTGGTAAGGACATGGAGCCTACTGTGCGATTACGTCGACTGCTCCAGGTCGGCATAGGCTTGCTGGTGGCCTTCGTGTTCATTCGCTACCTGAATGTGTACGGTGACAAACCCTGGGTACAGACCGGCGACGGGCTGCGCACGCTCATGAGTTTCATGAGCGCGAAGAAGTACCCACCCTCGTTGATGTTCCTGATGCCGACCCTGGGGTTAGGGCTGATCCTGCTGGCACTCTTCGAGAAAGCCCAGCAGCGCTGGACGATTGCGCAGTTGGCGATCTACGGTGGTGCCCCGATGTTTTTCTACCTGCTGCATCTTTACGTGCTGAAGATCATGTACCTCGTCGCGGTCGCCATCTGGGGTACCAACCAGGGGACCTATTTCGGCTTCGATCATCTGCCGATGGTGTGGTTGTGGAGCGTGATGCTGGGCGTGGCGCTGTACTTCCCGACGCGCTGGTTTGCCGATCTGAAACAACGTCGCTGGGACATCGCGCTCCTCAAATATTTCTGAGGCCTGCAGGGTGCCGAGACCGCCTGCTGGGTGGCGCTCTGCGCCATCAAAACGCCGCCATTTGGTCGGCGTTTTCGCCCCGAATGTAAAAAGAGGCTTCGGTCTGGTTATTTCATTATGTAAACTCCCCCCGCTGCGACAATCGGGCACGGCCACGCCAGCCCCGATCAAGACCGTTTTGCAGTGTCCCTCACCCAGCTGAAGCCAAGACCTACAAGAAGTCAGTGCCGGAGAGACATAAACGAGGCCGCTGTATTGCGCGGCCCCTGTAGGTCCATCCTCCAGTCCATTCGAACCAGTCACGCTGGCGTTGCCGGCCATGGGCGTGGTCTATCCTTGAACAGGACCGGAGGGCGGAAATGGCGTTCATCCTAGGGATACACACATGTTGAAGAAAACACACACGGCGCTGCTGGGCCTGGCGATGGCGATGGGTCTTGCGACCACGCACGCCGCCGAGGCAAAAAAAGTGGACGTCCTGCTCATTGGTGGGGGCATCATGAGCTCGACACTCGGCGTCTGGCTCAATGAGCTGGAGCCGGGCTGGACCATGGAAATGGTCGAGCGCCTGGACGGTGTTGCCGAAGAGAGCTCCAACGGCTGGAACAACGCCGGTACCGGCCACTCCGCGCTGGCCGAACTGAACTACACGCCGGAAGACAAGAACGGCAAGGTCGACATCTCCAAGGCCATCGAGATCAACGAAGCCTTCCAGATCTCCCGTCAGTTCTGGTCCTGGCAGGTCAAGAACGGCGTACTGAAGAACCCGCGCTCGTTCATCAACTCCACACCGCACATGAGCTTCCTGTGGGGCGACGACAACATTGCCTTCCTGAAGAAGCGCTACGAAGCCCTTCAGGCCAGCCCGTTGTTCGCCGGCATGCAGTACTCCGAAGATCCCGCGCAGATCAGCAAATGGGTTCCGCTGATGATGCAAGGGCGTGATCCGAGCCAGAAAGTCGCGGCCACCTGGAGCCCGCTGGGTACTGACGTGAACTTCGGCGAAATCACTCGCCAATTCGCCGCTTACCTGCAAACCAAGCCGAACTTCTCGCTGAAGCTGTCCAGCGAAGTGGAAGACATCACCCGCAACGAAGACGGCACCTGGCGCGTTTCCTACAAGAACCTGAAGGACGGTACCGAAACCGAGACCGACGCCAAGTTCGTGTTCATTGGCGCCGGCGGCGGTGCCTTGCACCTGCTGCAGAAGTCCGACATCCCGGAAGCCCGTGAATACGCCGGTTTCCCGGTGGGAGGTTCGTTCCTGGTGACCGAAAACCCGACCGTCGCCCAACTGCACCTGGCGAAGGCCTACGGCAAGGCTTCGGTTGGCGCACCGCCGATGTCGGTTCCGCACCTGGACACCCGCGTGCTCGATGGCAAGCGCGTGATCCTGTTTGGCCCGTTCGCAACCTTCTCCACCAAGTTCCTGAAGAACGGTTCGTACTTCGACCTGCTGACCAGCACCACGACCCACAACGTCTGGCCGATGACCAAGGTCGGTATCGAACAGTACCCACTGGTCGAGTACCTGGCCGGCCAGTTGATGCTGTCGGATGAAGATCGTTTCAACGCGCTGAAGGAATACTTCCCGGAAGCCAAGCAGGAAGACTGGCGCCTGTGGCAGGCCGGCCAGCGCGTGCAGATCATCAAGCGTGACGAAGAGAAGGGCGGTGTCCTGAAACTCGGCACCGAAGTGGTCGCCGCACAGGACGGCAGCATCGCCGGCCTGCTGGGTGCCTCGCCAGGCGCCTCGACCGCTGCGCCGATCATGTTGACCGTGCTGGAGAAGGTCTTCAAGGACAAGGTCGCGAGCCCGGCCTGGCAGGAAAAACTGCACCAGATCGTGCCAAGCTACGGCACCAAGCTCAACGACAGTCCTGAGCGCGTGGCTCAGGAGTGGGCTTACACCAGCGAAGTCCTGCAACTGGACACTCCGCCGGTCATCGGCAAGCCAGGCACCCCTGCGGCACCGGCCAAGCCGGCAGCCAAAAGCGACGGCAACCCGGCGGCCGACATGGCGCTGTAAACCGGATCCTGTCTGGTGATGCACAAGAACGCCGCTCATTGAGCGGCGTTTTTTTGATTGCACTAAAGACCTGAGGCCAACCGGAGCCCTGTGGGAGCGAGCCTGCTCGCGATGACGGCGGCACATTCAGCATCTCTGTCGGCTGGACCATCGCTATCGCGAGCAGGCTCACTCCCACATTCGACCTGCAGTGGATCAGGAGTTTGCAAGCAACCGGGGCTCCTGTGGATGCCCCGGTGGTTCAGTCAACGGTCACTGCGTACCGAACATCGCCGTCCAATAGATTCCTGCATCGCTCTTCGGGTCCACGGCATAACCGGCACCCAGTTCGTGGAACTGCGGGTTCATCAGGTTGGCGCAATGCCCAGGGCTCGCCAGCCAACCGTCCACCACCTTCAGGGCGGTGTCCTGCCCGGCGGCGATGTTCTCGCCGATCAACTGGCCAAGGTAGCCGGCCAGCTCGGCGCGGTCGCCCGGCATACGGCCGTCGCGGTCCTTGTGGTCGAAGAAGTTGTTGTTGGCCATGGCCCGGGTGTGCGTCTCGGCGGCGAGGGCCAGGGTGGCGTTCCAGGAAAGTGCCGTGGTCGCCGCGAAAGCCTCGCTCCCGCACCGACGGGGCTGGGCACGGGCGCTATTGATCAGCTTCAGCAGCTTCTGGCCTTCGGCTTGCCAGTCTGCCAGGCGAGCCGACAACAGGGGCCGCGCCAGCACGATGCGCCATTCGCGGTCCAGGCGGCTGACGCCGATGTCGACGAATTGGGGGTCCAGCACCACTTGGCAGAAGCTTTCCTGCACGGCTTTCATCGCCGATTGCGCGTCGCGCGGCCCGGACAGACTGATTGCCTGCACGTTGACCATTGGATAAGCCGCGCGTGCCAGCGCTTGCTGCAGATCGCCAATGCCGTTGGCCGACAGGATCAGCCGCGAGTCCATCGCCAGCGGCGGCAGCTCCAGGGAGGCCTGGCCCGAGCAGCTTTGGGACTGGCTGCGATAAAGGTTGATGGATTCGACCAGTTGCGTCTCTTCGGTAGCCACGGCGCCGACGGTGAACGCCAGCCCCAGCGACAGCATGGCCAGGCGCAGGATGGATGAAATGGCACGCATGTAAATCTCCCTTGAGCGGACGGCGCCTATGATGCGCAATTTTTGCCCCGCTGGGGCAACGGTATTCACGCTCTTTTGAAGCCCCAGGACAGTACCGTCTGGTACCGTTTGGGACAATCCTCATGTAGTGGGATCAGTTTTCTGCCAAATAGGTCCACGATTGTCGTTTCAAAGCCATAAAATCCGGAAGTATCGCCCGGCGCCAGGGGGGGCCTCGAAGGTTGCGGAGCCCGTCATGTTGAAAGTGATCGAGCGACAAGGCAGCGCATCGCTGCGCCAGCGGATGGAGGAGGCCGGGTGCGCCTTTGAATTCATCGTCCTCGCCCCCGACGCCGGACACTCAGCGTGCTGGCGGCCAGTACCACGGATTGAACAGTCGCGAGCCCTGGAGGAGCTGTAGAACGGGATATGTGAGTGTGAAATAACCTGTGGCGAGGGAGCTTGCTCCCGTTGGGCTGCGAAGCAGACCCAAAAAAGAAGGGCCGCTTCGCGCCCCTGCGGGAGCAAGCTGCCTCGCCACAAAAACACCTGCGCCACGAAAGATTGAGGCAATCAACGCGCTGCGTGCACCCCACCCACCGGCACCGAACGAACCATCACGCTGATCGCCGCCAATGCCGCGATCAGCAAACCCGGCGACGTCGCCAGCAATACCCCCGTGGTTCCCGCCCCGGCAGCCAGGATCTGTCCGGCAGCCAGGGGGCCTGCGACCGAACCCAGCCGGCCGATGGCAACCGCCGCGCCGACGCCGGTGGCACGCACGGCCGTTGGATAAGAGGGCGGCGCCAAGGCGTAGAGCACCAGCTGGGCCGCCATGACAAACAGCCCGGCGCAGAACCCGGCGATGGCCATTGGTACGATGCCGACCGACAAGCCGACCCCGGCCAGGGCGCTCAACAACCCGGCATAGACGAACAGCACCACCTTGATGCCATTGCAGCGGTCCAGCAACAAGCCGCCGAGCAACGAGCCGAGGGTCCCGCCGATGTTGAACAGCATCTGTACCAGCCCGGCCTGGGGCTTGCTGAAGCCCTGTTCCAGCAGCAACGACGGCAGCCAATTGAGCAGCATGTACATGACCGTCAGGGTGAAGAAATAACTCATCCAGAGCGCGAGGGTCGTGCGGCTTCGACCGTCACCGAACAGTGCCTGGCCCGTCGAGGCACGCGCCTCTGCGCCGACATCCCGGGCCTGGCGAAAGGCGCTGGACTCCGGCAGCCACAGCAGCATCAGCGGCACCACCAGCAATGGCGCCAGGCCGCCGATGAAGAACGTGATTTGCCAATGTTCACCAAACAGCATCGCGACCACGGCCGCCAACGCACCTCCCAATGGCACGCCCGCGTACATCACGCTGATGGCCGTGCCCCGTCGCTGTTCGCCCACGGCCTCGGCGCACAGGGCGATGAGGTTGGGCAGGGCGGCGCCAAGACCCAGGCCCGTCATGAATCGCACCAGCAGCAGGCTGGCGTATTGCTCGACATAAGCGGTACTGAGGGAAAACACACCGAACAGCAGTACGGCGCCGACAAGGATCTTCTTGCGGCCGATGCGATCCGCGATCCAGCCGCCGAAGAAGGCCCCGGGCAGCAGCCCGATGATTCCCGCGCTGAACACCCAGCCCATCATTTTCGGGTCCAGCACAAAGGTCTGCCGCAGGCCGGCAGCAGCGGTACCGGCCGATTGCAGGTCGAAACCCTCGATCAACGCAACGATGAAACACAAGGCAATGGTCAGCGTCGCACGACGCGCCGGATGATTCATGACAAGTCCTCTTATTGTTTTTGTCAGGGCCCGGCTTTCAGCCAGCCGGAAAGCGCCACTCAGATTAACAAACATAACTAAAAAATGAATGGTGTCGAGCGGTGGCGGTTTCTAGCGAATATCACTAATAAAAACAGTGTGTTGAGGGTTAATCGCAAAAGAATCGAAAAAACGGTTAATGATATTAATGTTCGATTATCGGTCATTGCGGATTGACGAGGAGGGGCTCGGTTTCCATTCTCCTGCCCGGTGTCCTCCTCCAACCGTTGGGGACCGCTAAAAAACAACAATAAAAAGGACTTTCGAACATGCCGAACCTTGTCCGGGGGGCTTGTGCAGCAGCCCCAGCTACACGTCTCGCCCATCTGCTGGCCCTGGGGCTGAGCCTGTCCTCGACCACGGCGTTGGCCGCGGGCTTCATCGATGACAGCCACGGCACCCTGACCCTGCGCAACTACTACATGGACCGCGATTACAAGGACGACGGCGCCAAGACGGCAGCCAGGGAATGGGCCCAGGGGGCGATCATGAACGTGGAATCAGGCTTCACTCCTGGAGCCCTAGGTTTCGGCGTCGACGCCCGGGGACTGCTGGGAATCAAGCTCGACTCTTCGCCCGATCGCAGCGGTACCGAACTGCTGCCGGTGTCCAGCAGCGACAAGCGCGCGGCGGACGAGTATTCACGCCTGGCCCTGACCGGCAAGCTGCGCTTCGGCAAGACCCTGATAAAGACCGGCGATGTATCGATCTTCTTGCCGTTCGCGTTCGCCAGCCCGTCACGGTTGCTGCCGCAGACCTTCCGCGGCACGACCCTCAGTTCCAAGGACATCGAGGGGTTGACGCTGAACGCTGGCTACATCGATCGCATCAACCGACGCGACTCCACCGACTACCAGCCGATGAGCATCGCCTCACCCAATCGCCGCTTCGACGGCGCGGCCACTTCATCGCACATGGCGTATGCCGGCGGCGATTACCAGGTCAACAAGGAACTCAGCCTGCGCGCCTATCACGCCGAAGTGGCGGACCTGTATCAACAGGACACCCTGGCGTTGCTGCATAACCTGTCCCTGGGTGACGGCGTACTGACCACCGACCTGCGCAGCTTCTTCAGTCGTGAAGACGGCGCCGCCAAGGCCGGCAAGGTGGACAACCGCAATGTCTCGGCGCTGGTCGGCTATCGCTGGGGCGGCCATCGGGTCAGCCTGGGCTACATGCACGCCAGCGGCGATACCGCCACGCCTTATGTGTCCGGCACCGAGTTGATGGGCTTGAGCGAGATGACCATGAGTTCGGATTTCCTCAATGCCCGGGAGCGCACCTGGCAGGCGATCCATGACTACGACTTCGCGGCGGTCGGCGTGCCCGGTTTGAGAACGCGCCTGCGCTATGTGCGCGGTGACCACATCGACCTGGCCGCCCTCGGCGCCGATGACCGCAAGGAGCGTGAATTCCAGATGGAGCTGGGGTATGTGATCCAGAGCGGTCCGCTCAAGGACGTCGGGTTGCTGGCGCGCAAGTCGATCTACCGCAATGACTTTCCGGGCAGTGCGGCGTTTCGCGACGAGAACCAGACGCGGTTTCTGGTGACGTACAGCGTACCCATTTGGTGAAGGATGGGCGTGACCAAGGCTCTTGTGGCGAGGGGATAAATCCCCTCGCCACAAAAGCATTCTGTTACTGATAGACCTTCTTCAACAACCGCAACAATTCTTCCCGCTCCGCACCCGAGAGGGTCGCCGTGGAGTCGAGGTCGCTCTGGACGGCGATCTGCTTGAGTTCCTTGAGCAGGGTTTCGCCGCTCTTGCTCAGGAATATCCCATAGGAGCGCTTGTCCGGTTTGCAGCGTACCCGCACGGCCAGCGCCCGGCTTTCCAGCTTGTTCAGCAGCGGCACCACTTGCGGCGGTTCGATCGCCAGGGCCTTGGCCAGGTCGGCCTGCATCAAGCCGGGGTTCTGGTCGATGATTGCCAGCGCCGAGAACTGGGCCGGCCGCAGATCATGAACGGCCAGTTGGCCGATGAGGTTCTGGAACAGTTTCAGTTGGGCGCGACGCAGGGCGTAACCGATCAGGTCATCCAGCGCAGAGTCCAGCGGCGCCGGTGCGTCGCCGTCAGTCACGATCCCGGCGGGTTCGGCAAGCTTGGAAGACTTGGCCATCGAAAAAAGCATCCTCAAGGTGAATTATTAACAAGGCTATCCAGTTTGCCGGGGTTATGCCGCGATGGCTACGGTCGCTCACACATTCATTGATTGAAAGCTTTATTTTCTGCAAATGAGGAATTCAGATAAAACGGTTAATAGTTAATTGACATAACTAGTTTTGCGGTTTAGCTTCTGTTCATCTTCAGCCAAGAACAAGAGAGCACGTGTCATGAGCAATTACGAAGGTCGCTGGAAAACGGTCAAGGTCGACGTCGAGGAAGGTATCGCCTGGGTCACCCTCAATCGCCCGGAAAAACGCAATGCCATGAGCCCGACCCTCAACCGCGAGATGGTCGACGTGCTGGAAACCCTGGAGCAGGACCCGGCCGCTGGCGTACTCGTGCTGACTGGCGCCGGTGATGCCTGGACCGCTGGCATGGACCTCAAGGAATATTTCCGCGAAGTGGATGCCGGGCCGGAAATCCTCCAGGAAAAAATCCGTCGCGAAGCCTCGCAATGGCAGTGGAAACTGCTGCGCATGTACGCCAAGCCGACCATCGCCATGGTCAACGGCTGGTGCTTCGGTGGCGGTTTCAGCCCGCTGGTGGCGTGCGACCTGGCGATCTGCGCCGACGAAGCCACGTTCGGCCTGTCGGAAATCAACTGGGGCATCCCGCCCGGCAACCTCGTCAGCAAGGCCATGGCCGATACCGTGGGGCATCGCCAGTCGCTGTACTACATCATGACCGGCAAGACCTTCGGTGGGCAGAAAGCCGCCGAGATGGGCCTGGTCAACGAAAGCGTGCCCCTGGCGCAACTGCGTGACGTCACGGTAGAGCTGGCGCGTAACCTGCTGGAGAAGAACCCGGTGGTACTGCGGGCCGCCAAGCATGGGTTCAAGCGCTGCCGCGAACTGACCTGGGAGCAGAACGAGGATTACCTGTACGCCAAACTCGACCAGTCGCGCCTGCTGGACAAAGAAGGCGGTCGCGAGCAGGGCATGAAGCAGTTCCTCGACGACAAGAGCATCAAGCCGGGCCTGCAAGCCTACAAGCGCTGAGACGAAGGCGCAGCGGGCGGCTCGAAAGCGCGCCCGCAGGCTGTTCGCCCAAAGCCCCTGACGCTACTGTGAATGTGTTCCCGATAAAGACAATAAAGAGGAATCACCATGCTGGACGTGCCCCTGTTGATCGGCGGCCAGTCGTGCCCCGCCCGTGACGGTCGGACTTTCGAGCGTTGCAATCCGGTGACTGGAGAAGTGGTGTCCCGCGTGGCCGCAGCCACGGTGGAAGACGCCGACGCGGCCGTGGCCGCCGCGCAAGCTGCGTTTCCTGCCTGGGCCGCGCTGGCCCCCAACGAACGGCGCACCCGTCTGCTGCGGGCGGCCGAGCAGTTGCAGGCCCGCAGCGGTGAATTCATTGCTGCCGCCGGCGAAACCGGCGCCATGGCCAACTGGTATGGCTTCAATGTGCATCTGGCGGCGAACATGCTGCGCGAAGCCGCTGCCATGACCACCCAGATCAACGGCGAAATCATTCCTTCGGACGTGCCCGGCAGCTTTGCCATGGCCCTGCGTCAGCCCTGCGGTGTGGTGCTGGGGATTGCGCCGTGGAACGCCCCGGTGATTCTTGCCACCCGCGCAATCGCCATGCCCCTGGCCTGCGGCAACACCGTGGTGCTCAAGGCGTCGGAGATCAGCCCGGCGGTGCACCGGTTGATCGGCCAAGTGCTGCAGGATGCCGGCCTGGGCGATGGCGTGGTCAACGTCATCTGCAACGCGCCGGCGGACGCTGCGGTGATCGTCGAACGGTTGATCGCCAACCCGGCGGTGCGCCGTGTCAACTTCACCGGCTCGACCCACGTCGGGCGTATCGTGGGCGAGCTGTCGGCACGTCACCTCAAGCCTGCGCTGTTGGAACTGGGCGGCAAGGCGCCATTCCTGGTACTGGCCGACGCCGACCTGGACGCCGCGGTGGAAGCGGCGGCCTTCGGGGCGTATTTCAACCAGGGGCAGATCTGCATGTCCACCGAGCGGTTGATTGTGGACGCGAGCGTGGCCGACGCCTTCGTTTCCCGATTGAAGGCGAAGATCGCCACGTTGCGTGCCGGTGATCCAGCCAGCGGTGATTCGGTGCTGGGCTCGCTGGTCGACGTCAGTGCCGGCCAACGCATCAAGGCCATGATCGACGACGCCCTGGCCAAAGGCGCTACGCTGGTAGCGGGCGGTCAGTTGGAGGGCAGCATCCTGCAACCGACCCTGCTCGATGGGGTGACGCCGGACATGCGCCTGTACCGGGAGGAGTCCTTTGGGCCGGTGGCAGTGTTGCTGCGCGGGAGCGGCGACGAAGAATTGCTGCGCCTGGCCAACGACTCCGAGTTCGGCCTGTCGGCGGCCATTTTCAGTCGCGACACCAGCCGGGCATTGGCCCTGGCCCAACGGATCGAGTCGGGCATCTGCCATATCAACGGTCCGACCGTGCACGACGAGGCGCAGATGCCTTTCGGCGGGGTCAAGTCCAGCGGTTACGGCAGCTTTGGCGGCAAGGCGTCCATCGAGCATTTCACCCAGTTGCGTTGGGTGACCTTGCAGAACGGTCCCCGGCATTACCCGATCTGATATCCATTGCATGGCGGGCGGCTGAGTCTCAAAAAGAACGTCGCCCCGGTGCAGGCCAGACATAACAATAACAAGGTCGCAGCCCGACGCTGCCACGTTCCGCTCGCATCGCGCGACCCGAGCGTGCCTTGGTGGAGGAAATGTACGTGAGTTCCGAGTTCAGATCGTCCTCCCAACCCGGCCCTGGGCGTTATCGCCAGGTGTCGATTGGTCACCCCGCGGTTGAGGTCAGTGAGGAGCAGGGCATCCTGCACATGCGCTCCCTGGAAGCCCTGGCGCCGTTGCCGACGCGCTTGCTCGATCGTTTGGTGCATTGGGCCGACGTGCGCCCGCAACAGACCTTTATCGCCGCCCGCCAGAACGGCGGTGACTGGCGTCGGGTCAGCTATGCCGAGATGCTCGACAGCGTCCGCGCCATTGCCCAGGGCCTGCTGGCTTATGGGTTGTCTGCCGACAAACCCCTGGCTCTGCTGTCGGGCAATGACATCGAACACCTGCAGATGGCCCTCGGCGCAATGTACGCCGGCATTCCCTATTGCCCGGTGTCGCCGGCCTATTCCTTGTTGTCCCAGGATTTTGCCAAGCTGCGGCATGTCTGCGACCTGTTGCAGCCGGGGCTGGTGTTCGTCAGCAAGGCCGCGCCGTTCGAGCGTGCGGTCAATGCGGTGTTGCCGGCGAATGTGCCGTTGATCACCGTGGATGGCGAGATGGCGGGTCGCTCCAGGGCAAGCTTTGCCAGCCTGTTGGCACAACCGGGCGGTGCCGAGGCTGAACGGGCCTTTGCCGCCACCGGCCCTGACAGCATCGCCAAGTTCCTCTTCACCTCAGGTTCCACCAAACTGCCCAAGGCAGTGATCACCACCCAACGCATGCTCTGTGCCAACCAGCAGATGCTGTTGCAGACCTTTCCGGTGTTCGGCGAAGCACCGCCGGTGCTGGTGGACTGGTTGCCGTGGAACCACACCTTTGGTGGCAGTCATAACGTCGGCATCGTGTTGTACAACGGCGGTACGTTCTACCTGGACGACGGCAAACCCACCGCCCAGGGCTTCGCCGAAACCTTGCGCAACCTCAAGGAGATTTCGCCGACCGCTTACCTGACCGTGCCCAAGGGCTGGGAAGAACTGGTCAGTGCCCTGGAGCAGGATGGCGAGTTACGCGAACGTTTCTTCGAGCGCGTCAGCCTGTTTTTCTTTGCCGCCGCGGGCCTGTCGCAGAGCACCTGGGACCGGCTCGACAAAGTGGCCGAGCAGCATTGCGGCGAACGGATCCGCATGATGGCCGGGCTGGGCATGACCGAAGCGTCTCCGTCCTGCACCTTTACCACCGGGCCGTTGTCCATGGCCGGCTACATCGGCCTGCCGGCGCCAGGCTGCGAAGTGCGACTGGTGCCGGTGGACGGCAAGTTCGAAGGGCGCTTCCGCGGGCCACACATCATGCCCGGCTATTGGCGCTCGCCACAGCAGACGGCCGAGGTGTTCGACGAGCACGGTTTCTACTGCTCGGGCGATGCGATCAAGCTGGCCGATTCGGCTGATCCGCAGTTGGGGCTGATGTTCGACGGGCGAATTGCCGAGGATTTCAAGCTGTCCTCCGGCGTGTTCGTCAGCGTCGGGCCGCTGCGCAACCGTGCGGTGCTGGAGGGCACGCCCTACGTCCAGGACCTGGTGGTGACCGCGCCGGATCGCGAATGCCTGGGGGCCCTGGTGTTCCCGCGGCTTCCGGAATGCCGACGTCTGTCGGGCCTGCCCGCAGACACCAGTGATGCCCAGGTGCTCGCCAGCGCGCCGGTACGCCAATGGTTCGCCGACTGGCTGCAACGCCTCAACCAGGGCGCCAGTGGCAACGCCAGCCGGGTCGAGTGGATCGCACTGCTCGATGAACCGGCGTCCATTGATCGCGGCGAAATCACCGACAAGGGCTCCATCAACCAGCGGACGGTGTTGCAATGGCGAGCGGCGAAAGTCGAGGCGCTGTATCGCGGCGAGGATGAGTCGATCCTGCGGGCAACTCTCGTCCGTTAAACACCCAACCCTGTGGGAGCGAGCCTGCTCGCGATGACGGTCTATCAGTCGACGCTGCAGTGGCTGACCCACCGCAATCGCGAGCAGGCTCGCTCCCACACTGGTTCTTCAGTGGACACACATTCTGCGTCTGGCACCAATCCCCTGTGGGAGATTCTATGGTGCATGACTAGCCTTCAAATGCCTTTCTGGCAGGTATTCGCTCTGATTCTGCAGCAGAGCGAATACTACGCGGGCAAGCTTGCGCGACAGCGCCACCATGGCCTGAGTTGTACTTAGTCCCCGTGCCAGCAACGCCTCATAGAACCCCTTCCATCGCTCCGTGCGCCTTGCCGACATCGCTGCGTTGTGCAGCAGTCGGCGAGCTTCTGGATCACCTCGTTTGGTCAAGCAGCGGCGACCCTGTTTTCGCCCTGATTGCGATATGCGCAGGTCCAGCCCCAGAAAAGCGATGAAGGCATCGGCATTTTTGAAATCCCCCCGCTGAAACGAGGTGAGCAACCGGGCGCCGGTCAACAGGCCAATGCCTTCAACTTTCATGCAGCGCTTGAGCTGACCCAGCAAGCCTGCGTCCTTCAGCTCATCCTGGATCTTTTTTTCGACCAGGGTTTCCAGCCGTTGCATCGCGCCTATCTGGCGTTTGAACGCGGCTTTGAGTAACGGCTCGTTCGCCCAGCTTTGGCTCAGACTGACACGGGCCTGGACCACAGCCGCACGGCGCCGGAAAAGGCTTACGAGCCGGCGATACAAGGGCGATGGCGGGTTCCAGGGATGCAGTTCCTGGCCTTCGTTCTTCAGGTAACGGGCCAACAGGCGAGCATCCAGTGCATCGGTTTTGGCGCGCACGTTCACGCCTTTGCGGTAGTGACTAAGCTCATAGCCACCGACCATGTAGATCACGCAGCCGGCCTTGTGAGCCAGATCGGCGAACTCCAGGTGATAGATATTGGTGGCCTCAATGGCAATATCCACCTGCATGGACAAGGCCTTGAGCCACTTCTTAATCGCAGTTTTGTTATTGGGGACTATCTCAAGCTGATCGGTTTCGGCGTGATACATCACCAACTCATCCTTGGCGACATCCACACCTACAATCGGCTTGACGAGGGGAACCGGCATTGCCATTGAAAACTCTCCGGGCTAAGGTTTGAACACTTGAAGGGTTCACCCAGAGACGCAGGCTTGTTCCTATCGTCGGTCTAGGCCAGATGCATTCTTTATCGGCGCTTGGGTGTGAAAGGAGGAGGGGTAAAATCTCCCACGGTCTGTACTGCGGCTAACAGTCAGAAGCGAACCTTGTCCCTCCTCCTCCCTTCAAGTCCTACCATACAAGCGAGCCTGCTCGCGATAGCGGTCTATCAGTCGACGCTGCAGTGGCTGGACCCATCGCCATCGCGAGCAAGCTCGCTCCCACACTGGTTCTTCAGTGGACACATTCTGCGTCTGGTACCAATCCGCTGTGGGAGCGAGCCTGCTCGCGATAGCGGTCTATCAGTCGACGCTGCAGTGGCTGGACCCACCGCCATCGCGAGCAGGCTCGCTCCCACAGGGTTTTGCTTTTACTATGGCGGCTGTCTTTTTCCCTGGAAGTGCCCCGGATGAGTAAGCCCGGCCAAACGGTGCTGGTTGCGTTGCGCAGGATGATCGCCTCTGGCGAGTTGGCGGCCGGCGAGCGGTTGATGGAGATTCCCACGGCGGAACGGTTCGGTGTTTCGCGGATGCCGGTGCGCATGGCATTCAGGACCCTGGAACAGGAAGGGTTGCTGGTGCGCTTCGGCGGGCGCGGGTTCCAGGTGCGTTCGGTCAGCGCCGAGGACATTGCCGGTGCAGTGGAGGTGCGCGGTGTGCTGGAAGGCCTGGCGGCACGCCAGACCGCTGAGCGTGGCCTGGATGCAGAGGCTCGGGCCACCCTCGAACATTGCCTGGTGCAGGGCGATGAACTGTTTGCCAAGGGCTACGTGACCGAGGAAGACCTGGAGGTCTATCACGACCTCAACATGCGTTTTCACCAGGTGATCGTCGAAGGCAGCCACAACCCGGCGATTGCCGATGCGCTGGCCCGCAACGATCATCTGCCGTTCGCCTCAGTCACCGCCCTGGCGGTGGATCGGCAGAACATGGCCGGCGAGTTCCGGCGCTTCAACTATGCCCACATGCAGCACCACTCGGTGTTCGACGCGCTGATCCATCGCCAGGGCGCACGGGCCGAGGCGATCATGCGCGAGCATGCCAACGCTACCTTGCGCTACGCCGAGGTGTTCGGCTCGACCTTGGCGGATGAGCGAATGACGGTGATCTTGCGCTCCGAGTGAATATCCATTGTGGGAGCGAGCCTGGTGGGAGCGAGCCTGCTCGCGATGGCGGTGTGTCAGCGAAAGACCTGTAACTGATACAACGCCATCGCGAGCAGGCTCGCTCCCACAGGGTTCTTGTGTTGTTCAGAGATTAGAGATCCAACACCAGCACCGGCGTCTTCGACCTGGAGCAGCACGGTGTGAACTGGTCGTTGCAGGCCTGTTCGGCCTCGGTCAGGAACATGTCGCGGTGTTCCGGCACGCCTTCCAGCACGCGGGTCAGGCAGGTGCCGCAGACGCCTTGTTCGCAGGAGATCGGAATCTCGATGCCATGGCTTTCCAGCACCTGCACCACGCTGCGGTCCTTGGGCACTTCGAACACCTGGCCGCTGCTGGCCAGCTTCACCGAAAAACTGCCATCGGCGCGGGTGTCGGTGGGGGCGGCGGCGAAGTATTCGCGGTGCAGGCAGGCGTCCTGCCAGCCCTGGGCCCTGGCAGTGTCCAGCACATGCTGCATGAAACCGCCCGGGCCGCACACATAGAGGTGCACGTCTTCGCTGGGCGCCGCCAGTACCCGGGCGGTATCCAGTGCGGTTTCGGGCGCTTCATCGAAATGCAGGAACACCCGGTCGGCATACGGTGCCTGGCGCAGGCGCTCGACGAAGGCGGCCCGCTCCAGCGACCTGGCGCAGTAATGCAGTTCGAACGCCGCGCCAGTCTGCGCAAGGTGCTCGGCCATGGCCAGGATCGGCGTAATGCCGATGCCTCCGGCAAACAGCAAATGGCGTCGGGCTTGTGTGGCGAGGGGAAACAGGTTGCGCGGTTCGCTGATGAGCAACCGTGCGCCGGGCTGGATCTGCTCATGCAGGCTGCTTGAACCGCCACGCGACGCCGGATCCTTGAGCACGCCGATCAGGTAGCGGTGCCGTTCCTCGGGGTGGTTGCACAGCGAATACTGACGAATCACTCCACCCGGCAAATGCACATCGATATGGGCACCGGCCGTGAACGCCGGCAGGGGTTGGCCATCGACACGGGTCAGCTCGTAGCTGCAGATGTCCAGGGCTTCGTTATGTCGCGCCGCGACCTGGACTTCGATCATGACCGTTGCTCCGCAGGTTGTGGCTGATGGGTGCTGGCAATCAACCCGGCCTGGGGTTCGCGCTCACGGGCAAGCCAGCGCTCCAGCACCCGGCGTGACTGCACGCCACCGGCATCGATGTTGAGCTTGAGCAGATTGCGTTGCGGATGGTCCAGCAGGTTGCGCTGCTGGCGCTCGAGCATTTCCAGGTCTTCGCTGAAAATCTTGCCCTGGCCCTCGCGAATGGTCGCGGTCAGGGCTTCGTCCTGGGGCTGGAAATGCCGGGCCATGCCCCAGAAATACCAGATGGACGTTTCGGTTTCCGGGGTAATGAAATCCACCACGATGCTCGATGCCTTGAACTGCGGCGCGGCGTGATAGCCGCCATTGCCGGCATGGGCCACGCCGACTTCGATCATCACATGGCTGGGCGGGGTGAAGCGGCAGATCTGCCAGCGGTCCACCGGCACGTCGTCGGCCAGGTTGTTGCCGCGCAGGGCCATGCGCCAGAAGGGTGGGGCCATGATGTTTTCCATGTGCCGGGCGGTGATCACCTCGTCGCCTTCGACCGTGGTCACCGGTGGCGCCTCGTCGATCTCCTTCTGGCCGATGCTGGAGGCATGCACGTAGGTTTCGTGGGTCAGGTCCATCAGGTTGTCGATCATCAGGCGGTAGTCGCACTGGATGTGGAACAGGCCGCCGCCGTAGGCCCATTCTTGGTTCTCTGCCCATTCCAGAGGATGGATCAGCGCCGGGTCGGCCAATGCCTGGTCGCCGGGCCAGACCCAGATGAAGCCGTGGCGTTCCTGCACGGCGAAGGTCTTGTTGCAGGGAAATCCGCGAACCCGTTGCCCCGGCATCTCGACCGTCTTGCCGTCGCTCCCCATCACCAGGCCGTGATAGCCGCACACCAGGTTGCCGTTTTCGACGTAGCCCAGGGAGAGCGGGGCGCCACGGTGGGGGCAGAAGTCCTCGACGGCAGCGACCTTGCCTTCATGCCCACGGTAAAAAACCATTTTCTCGCCGCAGATCTGGCGACCCAGTGGCTTCTCGGCGATTTCATCGGGGGTGCAGGCAACGTACCAGGCATTCTTGGGATACATGACGGGTCTCCAGGCTGATTTTGTTTTTCTATGGATCCATTAAGTCTCTTAACTAGTTTTGTTGTCAATGAATTATTGATGAGCTGCTTGGTATTTCATTTTTAATGGATCCACTGATGCTGTCGCACGAGGGCAGGATTTCGAACGGGTTGGCTCAAACTGTCGTGAAGGACATACTGCGGCACGGGCTTTTTCATGGCACCTCGGAGGGATTGATGAAAACCAAGGCAGTACTTACCGAACAAGACGTCGCGCAGTTGCTGGTGGCAGCCAAGGAGCTGGCGCACCAGCGTCAATGGGCCGTGTCGGTCTGCGTGGTGGACGATGGCGGCCATCCCCTTGGTCTGTTGCGGCTGGACGGTGCTTCGCCGCTATCGGCCTACATCGCCAGCGAGAAAGCCCGCACCGCGGCCATGGGCCGGCGTGACAGCAAGTTTTTCGAAGACATGATCAACGGCGGTCGCTACGCCTTCCTCAGTGCGCCACATCTGCATGGCATGCTCGAAGGCGGTTTGAGCATTCGCCACGATGGACAGTGCATCGGTGCCATCGGCGTGTCCGGTGTCAAGTCCGAGCAGGATGCCGAACTGGCGCGACTGGCGCTGGAGGCGGTGTTGCCGGCCCTGGTTCCTGATCCTTGACCGGGGAGGAGGGCATTCAATGTGGGAGCGAGCCTGCTCGCGATAGCGGTCTATCAGTCGACACTGTAGTGACTGATAGACCGCTATCGCGAGCAGGCTCGCTCCCACAAGGATCTGTGAAGGGCCTGCAGAATTTTGCTGCACAAATCTTCCAGACCGTCCTCACCTTGAGCAGTTAACCTGCCCACGCGGACAAATCAGACAGGGCAACCCATGACCTCGCGCAACTGGATCGATCTCAAGCAGGACGCCACGTCCGGTATCGAGACCGTGCGCGCGCATTTTGAAGGGCATGCCTACGATCCCCATTGGCATGACGCGTACCTGGTCGGCGTGACCGAGGAGGGCGTGCAGCAGTTTCATTGTCGCCGCCAGCAGCACAACAGCACGCCGGGCAAGGTCTTCCTGCTGGAGCCCGGCGAACTCCACGACGGGCATGCCCCCCAGGTCGGCGGTTTCACCTATCGCACTTTGTACCTCGAGCCCCACTGGCTGGAGCGTGAGCTGCGTTCGTTGTTCGACGTCGCCCCTGAGAACGGGCAGTTGGGATTCGCCGCCACCCTGGCCGATGATGCGCGGTTGGCGAACGCCACGGCCCTGGCGTTCCAGAGCCTGCACGACCAGGAAATCCGCATTGTCCGCCAGACGGCACTCGACACCTTGTTGGCCAACCTGACCCAACACCTGCACTGGCGGGCCCGGATCAACCCCGATCCGCGCCTGCCATTGGTTGCGCAGCAGGCCCGTGATTATCTGCACAGTCACCTGAACGAAGACATTGGCCTGGATGACCTGGCGCGGATCACCGGTGTCGATCGGTTCCGCCTGACCCGTGCGTTCAAGGCAGCGTTCGGCCTGGCACCCCACGCCTATCTGATCCAATTGCGACTGGCCCGGGCGCGACGGTTGCTGGCGCGTGGCGAGAGTGCCGCGGTGGTGGCTGCATCGCTCGGCTTTTCCGATCAGAGCCACTTGGGCCGCTGGTTCCAGCGCGCCTATCGGATGAGCCCGGCGGACTACCGCAAACGCTGCTCAAACGTTCCAGACTAAGGGCGGCCGCCTGGGGATGATCAAGTGACGATCATCTATCGAGACGTTGCTCCATGGACCAGTTACTGCCATTTGCCCTGTTCGCGTTTGTCGCCTCCATCACGCCGGGCCCGACCAATATCCTGGTGTTGAGCCATAGCTCGCGCTTTGGCCTGCCGACTACATTTCCGATCATCCTGGGGGCCTGTGCCGCGGCGGCTTTGCTGGTGTTGCTGGTCGGCACAGGGCTGGGGGATGTACTGGCCCGCCACGCCACGATTCAGACGGCACTGTCCTGGGCCGGCATCGCCTGGCTGAGCTGGATGGCCTGGCAGATTTTCAGCGCGCCGGCCCAGGCCATCGACCCCGATCAGCCTGTTGAGGGCCCGAGGCTCGGCCTGGCTGGAGCGGCCGGTTTGCAGTTGGTGAACCCGAAGACCTGGATGATGGCGCTGGCGGTGGTCAGCGTGTTTGCCGGCGCCGAAGCCGACCGCACCGTGCGGGTGCTGTGGCTGTCCCTGGCGTTTTTTGCGATCTCGATCCCGTGCATGACCGTCTGGGCGTACCTGGGCCTCGGCGCTGCCAGGTTCTGCCGTTCCGCTGTGGCGATGGGGCGGTTCAACCGGAGTATGGCGGTGTTGCTGCTGGCGTCGGCGTGGTTGACGTTGCTGGTGTGAGGGCGGCTACGGACCCGCAACCCCTTGCAACGGTTGCACGGTTTCAAAAGACCGGCATTTCTTGGAGCATCGGGCTCGCGCCGGTTGAGCGCAGGTTACATCCCGAATTCCCAATCGCCCCCAAGGATGGAGGTCCACCATGTCTACCCTCGATACCCATGTCGAGTTCATCAAGGCCAGGCTGCCTTCCTGGCTGACGCGGGCCACACGGCCCCAGCAGGAACGCTTCAAGGTACTGACCCGGCAACTGCAGCGCGACAGCGACGCACTCAATGCGTTGCTCACCGATCTGCCGGCGCCTTATACATTCACCCTCGATCGGCTCAAGGCGCAGCCGCAGTTGCAGGGCTGGAACCAGGTGAATGGCGGCGGTAGCGTCGCGGATGCAATACGCCGGGCACGGGTCAGGCGTGGCCCTTCCGTCATCGATCCCTCACTGTCGGTGGTCGAAGCCGCCATGGGCAATTATCCCCCCGCCGACGCCGGCGCCGGAGGGGACTTCGACAAGAAGGGCGAGCTGTTCATCCAGGGCAGGCGGGGAGAGTTCTACCGAGGCGATACGCCATCGTCTACCGCGCCACTGGCCATGAGCCCAGCCAGTTTCGCCAGCCTCTGTCGGCACATGGATGTCGGTGGGGCTTATCAACGGTTGCTCGAGCGCAAGCTGCCTCGCATCACCCGCGAAGTCCCTGGCGTGGCCAAGGCCCACATGGCGTATGCACGCAGTCTGTTGGTGCATGATGCCTACGAAGCGAAGCTGGCTGGGCGTCTGGATAACACCGGCGAGCGGCTGCTGGCCTACGTTGGCGTCCATCTCGAAGAGCCATCCGTGGCGCCGCTGGCGTGTGAGGTCAAGACGCTGGAGTTGCTGTCCGTGCCGTTGTTCGGCGTTCGGGTGTACTGGGGGCTGGCGGGCGATGCCAAGGGGGTTCGCCCGGTGGTCCTGCACATGCCCCACGATACAGTGGCACCGCTCAAGCAGTTTCCGAGCCTGCAGGCGTTGTCGGCAGAGTTGACCGAACGGGTCCGTAAACGCAGTTATCGCCAAGGCCTGGCGCAATATTTTCCGTTGCGCCTGCAGGCCCGCCTGGGGACGGCTCTGCACGATCAGGTGGAGTGGACGGTCGCGGACAACCTCAATCTCTTCCAGGAAATCTACGCGCGCATCACCGATTGGCGCGAGGGCGAGCGGGGTGAGGGCGGTAATCACCGGCGCATTAGAATCCCTGTTCCCAAGGTGGCTTGGGGCCTGAATGACCTGCGCGAGAATCATTGGCACGGCGCCTACCATGAATGGCGTGGACATGCGCTGGCCAATGCCTCGGCGCTGATGGTTCCGACCCGGGATCAGGACTGGCGGGCACTGCTGGCTCGCATCGAATACTGGGAAAGCCTGGTCGAGCGTTCGCTGATGATTGCCGCGACCCTTTTCCCGTTCTGCACGCCCATCGGCATGGGCGCTGCGGTGGTGGGTGGCGTGCGCCTGGTGTATGAAATATTCGAAGGTATCCAGGCATTCAACGAAGGCCACGCGCAGGAAGGTATCGAGCATATTTTCAATGTGTTGTTCGGGATCGCTCAAGGCGCTTACCTGGGCTTTGTCGGCTCCGCCATCGAGCCCATGCCCGTGGCGGATGGCACTACCCGCCTGTGGAATGGCGACGTTCGCCCCTTCGAAGCCCGGCGCTTGCCACCCGTGGCGGCCGAGCAGGACGCCTGGGGTGTCTGGCGCACACCAGATGAGGCGTGGGTGCGGATCGAGGAGCGCTACTTCGAAGTACAAGGTACACGGGACAATATGAGCTTGCGTTTGCCTTCCGGGCACAAAGGCGTTACGCCGCCGATGCAATGGAATCGCACCCGTGGCTGGCAGTGGGCACATCGCAACCCGTTGCAGCGCGGCAATCTGGAGCTGTTGCGCACGTTCGCCGAGACGCCTGCCGAACTGGACAACCCTACGCTCCTTGCCGTGCAGCGTCAGGTCGGTATCAGCGAAGCGCATTTGCGCTACCTGCAAGTAGAGGCGCGGCCAATGCCGGCCATCTTGGCCGATGCCCTGGACGAAGCACGGAACTGGCAAGCGGTGCAGCACACGATCGAGCGCCTGCGCCGTGGCGAAGCCGCGCAGGGGCTGCATTTTCGCATCGTCCAGACCCTCGCGGAGCTACCGGGCTGGCCGGAGGACATGACGCTGCGCTACCACGATGGCGTGAGGCTTTACCCCGTGGGCGACGCGGCCGACACACGCTCGATCCTGTTGAGCCAGGCGGACCTTGTGCACGACACCTGGGCCGCTCGGATCCTGGATGGCCTGAGGGTGGATGAACAGACCGCGCTGCTGGGCCAGAACAGTCTCGGCTTGCGCCCGCTGGAGCGCAGTCGCCTGTTGGGCGGGCGTTGGGCCGCGGGCCTGGAGCGCGATGCCAGGCGGGTGACCATGGCCATGGCCCGGTCAACCAGGCTCGATCCATTGGCTGCTCCCCTGACCCGAGCGTTCCCCGGCTTGCCTGAATCCATCGCCAACGAGCTTGTCCGTGGGGTTTCAGGTAAAGATCGACAGCGTTTGCTTGAAGGCCGGGTGCCGGAGAACCTCGGCAAGCGAAGTGCCGAGGCCCTGCGAGAGTTGCGCCTGAGCCGTGCCCTGCGTGCCCTGGAGCGTGGCGAAAGCAGTGTCGATCGGGATCGCATTGTCATGAGTCTGCTGGCCAATATGCCCCGGCTACGCGGTCGGGTGCGCGTGCGCCTGTGGTTGCGCGAGCTGCCGGAGCCACTTGAGCTGGGAGATTCCGGGCCGATCAAAGTCGTCCGCCAGGAAGGTGAAAGGTATCGCCCCTTTGACGAAACCGGCGAAGAACTGGCGGGTGCCTTGAGCCTGGAGGACGCGCTGCTGAGGGCCATGCCAGACGACGCCCGCAGCGCGCTGGGCTTGAACATCTGGGAGGCGGACAAGCTGCGCAACCAATTGTTGGTACAGGCCCTGGACGACCGGCAGGCCCTGCGTCCCTACCTGTCGATGCGCAGCCTGGGCAGCATCGGGTCGCGTCCGCAATGGCTGAACGGACACCTCGTCTATCCCCTCAGCGGCCGTGGTCGGCTTGCGCTGGAGAACTGGCTCTTCAGCCTCGATGAGCGTCTGGAGCGGCTATTCCCCGCTCACGCGGGGGAAGCCCTCACACGCATGCGGCTGCGCCTGACGAGGCAGGCCGAACGCCAGGGCATTGGCCTGGTAGATATGCTCTACCGGCTGGAGAGCGAATGGGCCACCCTGGATGAAGGGTTGCATCAATGGGTGGACCACGAAGGTTTTCACCATCCTGTCGAGCAGACCCTGGACCGGGAGGCGCTGCTTGGGCAACGGCGTGCCGTCGCGAGGGAACTCCGCCGGGCCTGGCAGCGCACACCTGATCCGGGCAGGGAGGGCAGCGAACAAGTGTTACGGTTGGACAGTATCGACATCGGCCGGCTGCCGCCTGTCACCGTTCGTTTCGAGCATATCGAATCGGTGATCCTGACCCACATGGGCCTGGTCGAGGACCCTTCGGACTTCCTGCGAATGTTCCCCGGCATCGATATGTTGAACCTGCAGGGCAATCATCTCACCGCCGTCCCCGTAGCCGTGGCTGAGTTGCGGGCGTTGGTGGACCTGTCACTGGGCCGCAATCCGTTGCACCTGGACGCGAATGTATTCACCCCTCTGCTTGGCAACGGCACGCCTATCCCGTTATGGACCTTGAACCTGTCAGGGATCAGCAGCGGCGCCGAGGCGGGCACCAGCGCCGAAGTGATCGCGGCCATCAACAGCTTGTCCACCTTGCCCTCCCTGCATGAAGTCATCTGGTCCGACAATGTGAACTTCACACCCGAGCAGTTGCAGGCTCTGACCACCGCGTTGCCGGGCTTGCGCGCGCTGAATCTGGAGCGCTGTGGCCTGCGCCTGGACGAAGAAGGCAGCGCATTCCTGCGAACAGCCACGCAATTACAGGAGCTGCGCCTGAGGGAAAACAACTGCCGGGACCTGCCCGAATTGCCGGAGCTGGCGAACCTGATGGAACTGGAACTGGCCAGGACCGGGCTCGATCGGGTGCCCCCATTGGTCTTGTCAGTGCTGACCAGTCAATCCGACGCGCCGCTGTCCGATATGTTTGTCGTCGATCTCAGGGGCAACCGCATCACCAATATCCAGGATGACCTGATCCCTGCGCTGGGCCGCGTATCGGACCAGGACACGCTGGGGATCTGGCTTGACGACAATCCGCTGCCCAGTGCCCAGATCGATGCCATTCGTGCATTGATGCCCGAGGTTTTTCACTACAGCGTCGACGAGTGGCTGTACACCTCTCCTTCGCTGCAGAGGGCATTGGAAGTCGCCCGGGATGATCCCGGGATGCGCAGTTTCATCGACTGGTTCTCTGCCAGTATCCGCGACGCTGATGCTCGTTTACCTACCGGTCTGGCTTTCGAGGAGCGACAGAGGGCTGCCACCGTGTTGCAGCACTATATCGGCTATCAAGACGTGCATGGACGCCTGCCGACGCTGCTGACGGATTTCGATCAGCAACTGAGGCAACTGCGTGGGCGCGTGAATGCGCGGAGCCTGGACAGGCAGCCACCCGACCTCGCCGAGCTGGAGTTGCACTTCACCATGTTCGAGTCGGTCATGCGTGCGCGACTGGCCCGGAACAGCCCGCCGTTTGCGCTGTTCATGGCTGACCAGCACACCTACTGGGAACATGCGCTGCAGGAGCGCTATCCCGATCTCTTGCAGCGCCATATACATATGACCCGGGAGGCGTTCATCGACTGGCTCTGCGAAGCCCAGGACACCTTCAACAGCAACGATCAGACCCCTCGCATGGGCGAAATGACCTGGCGACCCTACCTGGGCCTGATGTCCCATGAGTGGTCTGAAGGACTGGCGCTCTGGGAGACGGTGGATGAGGATCTGGTGGACGCCTTCAGCGGGCCCGTGGATCCGTCCCGATGGCCCCAGGTCATGCTGGATAACCTGAAGCAGCCGGACGCCGACTTGCCCAGTGCCTGGGAGTCTGTCACGGAAGGTGAGCGGCTCGTCTGGCGCCGCGTCGGGCTCGAGGCCGTGGCGGATGTGGATTGGACTTCAGGCCAGCCTGTGACCCTCACCGAGGATCAGCTGCGCCGCACCATGGCCATCTACCGCTCGGTCAAGAGCCGGGAGATCGAGGCGTTGGTGCGTCGGGTGACCACGGGCCTGGTCACTCCCTGGTGGCCGGATCTACCGCTTTCCTGGTGGCCGGAGTCACCGCTGTGAAGACCAGCGCCTTCAGGCCGCACTGACTGTCGACATCAGGAAATTCCGGCGGGTTGGCCAGGCGTTGCTTGAACGCCAAGCCAGGCGCCTCACGGGTGACGCCATCGATGAGAAAGTCCGGGCCGGTGGCCGGGTCGTTGCTGCAGGCCAGCACCGTGCCGTCGGCGGTCAACAATTCCGGCAACCGACGCAGCACCCGTTGGTAGTCCTTGGTCAGCAGGAAACTGCCTTTCTGGAAGGTCGGCGGATCGATGATCACCAAGTCATACGGTCCGCCGTTGATCACCTTGCCCCAGGACTTGAACAGGTCGTGGCCGAGAAAACTCACCTGGCTCAGGTCATGGCCGTTCAAGCGATGGTTGTCGCGGCCCCGGCTCAGGGCCGCGCGGGACATGTCCAGATTGACCACGTGCTGTGCACCACCGGCGATGGCCGCTACCGAGAAACCGCAGGTGTAGGCGAACAGGTTCAGCACACGCTTGCCGGCGGCATTGGCCCGGACCCAGTCGCGGCCGTAGCGCATGTCGAGGAACAGGCCGTTGTTCTGCTTCTTGCCCAGGTCGATCCGGTAACGCAGGCCACCTTCGGTCAGGGTCCATTCATCGATGGGTTCGCCCACCAGCCATTGGGTGAGGCTCTGTGCAAGATAACGATGCTGCACGGCCAGGGTATGAGCCTTGCTGTGCTGCCAGGCCGGCGCCGCAGTGATGGCGAGCAGGGTCGACAGCAAGTCGTCCAACTGCCCAGGCGCAGGCTCCTTGAACAAGGACACCAGCACCACACCCTGGAGCCAGTCGACGGTGACCTGCTCCAACCCCGGCCAGCAGCGCCCGCGACCATGAAACAGACGACGGGTTTCCTCAGGCACGGACGCCAGGGCGGTCAGTAAATGAGTCTGCAGGGTTTGAAGGGCTTCAGGGTTCATCAGGCAACGCCGGCGATTCGAAAGGCCGGCATTTTAACCACCCGCTGATCAGGCGCAATCCTTGTGGCGAGGGGATTTATCCCCGTTGGGCTGCGTAGCAGCCCTCAATCACCAACTCGGTGTGTCAGACATACTGAGTCCACAGCAATGGGGCTGCTACGCAGCCCAACGGGGATGAATCCCCTCGCCACAGGTTTATCGCTGTGTTCAGCCACCACTGGTAGCCAGAATACTCGCCACCTGCTGCGGCTGGCAGTTGAGATAGGCCGAACGCTTGAGCCAGCCCGGGTCCGGGTACCAGGAAAACATGAATTGCCCGCCCTTGAGCTTGTCGATCACCTGGCGCGCTACCTGGGGGCGCACGGCAGGGCAACCCTGGCTACGGCCGATACGGCCCTGGCGCAGGCTCCACAACGGGTTCACATAGTCGGCGGCGTGGATCACGATGGCGCGATCACGGGCCTGGTCATTGAAGCCGGGCTCCAGGCCATCCATGCGCAACGAATAGCCATGGGTGCCCTGGTAGCTTTCCTGCGTGCGGAACAGCCCCAGGCTGGACTGGTAGCTGCCCAGGCGATTGGAGAATTGCGTGGCGAAGTTCTCCCCGGATTTCTGCCCATGGGCCACCAGGTCGCGCAGTACCAGCTTCTTTTGCCGCAGGTCGAAGATCCACAGGCGCCGGGCCGTGGACGGTTGCGAGTAGTCGATCACGGCCAGGTGACGGGCCTGGCGGGCTCCGTTGGCGACCGCGCATTGCATGGCGCTCAAGGCACTTTTCAGTGCCAGGGGATTGAGTTCCGGCGCGGCGTGGGCGAGGCTGTTGTAAAGCGATTGAGCATTTGCCTGCTGGGCCAGCGCCGGCGCACAGAACGCACCCAGGGCTGCTATGGCCAGGCAGAGCCGGCGAATGAATGTCAGCGAGGATGAAAAGAATCCACGCGGGTCTACAGGCTGATGTGTGTTTGCGGCATCCCGTCCGTAACTGTTCGTTTGCATCATGATGGCGGGTCGTACCTGTCGCAAAGTCAACCGTCAACGAGACGGCCATGGATTGGAGTAAAGCAGTTGTTCAAAAAGCCCGTATGTTACTTGAGCCTTTTATTGCTCGCTTCGCCATTGGTCGCGACGGCCGGTGACGTTTCGTTCGGTGATCCGGCACCGGTACAGGCCACGCTGGCACAGTTATCGGTGGCTTGCCCGGCGCTGGCGGCGGGTGTCGACTTTCCGACGATGTTGAGCTTGCAGGCGTTCTACCAGCAAAACGCCGGCCAGGAAGTCTGGTCGGACGACGAACGGTTGCCGGCCTTGCGGGTCCAGTTGCAGCAACTGGCCGATGACGGCCTGGACCCGGCCCGCTACAGCTTGCCGGCCGAAGGTACGGCCCCGAGCCCGGCCTGTGCCGACATCGCCATCAGTCAACGCTACCTGCAAGCCTTGCATGAACTGCGTTTCGGCTACTTGTCCCAGGACCGCCTGGAGCCGGTGTGGAAGGCCAGTCCGCAGCCCCAGGACCGCCAGGCGCTGATCCTGGCGATTGCCGGGCCGGGTCTGAACAACCTGGCCTCAGCCTTTGAACAAGCCCGGCCGAGCCTGGAGCTATATCGCAACCTGCGTGTGCTGTATGCCCAGCAGCGGCAGCAGCCTTTGTCCGAATGGCAACCGGTGCCCGGGGGGCCCCTGTTGCAACCGGACAAACAGGACGCCCGGGTACCGGCCCTGGCGCGACGGCTGTTCAGCGAAGGCTACCTGAGTGCACCGCCCGCCGAGGGCGATGAGCATTACAGCCCCAGCGTGGTGGAGGCGATGAAGAGTTTTCAGCTCCGGCATTCGCTGCAAGCTGACGGTGTGGTGGGGCCGTGGACCGTCACCGAATTGAATGTCAGCCCGGCCATGCGCCGCGAACAGTTGCGGCTCAATCTGGAACGCATGCGCTGGCTGGCCCAGGACCTGGAGCCTGACAGCGTGCTCGTCAACGTGGCAGCGGCCCAACTGACGGTGTACCAGGGCGGCGCGCCGGTCTGGCAGACCCGGACCCAGGTGGGCCGTGCGGAGCGGGAAACGCCATTGCTCAAATCCCGGGTAACGCGTCTGACCCTCAACCCCACCTGGACCATCCCCCCGACCATTCTCAAAGAAGACAAACTGCCGGAGATCCGCCGCGACCCCGAGTTCCTCAGTCGCCAGAACCTGAAGATCATCGACCGCGATGGCCTGCCGCTGCTGGCGGAGGACATCGATTGGGATCATCCGGGCGATCTGATGCTGCGCCAGGATGCCGGGCCGAAGAACCCGCTGGGCAAGCTGGTGATCCGTTTCCCCAACCCGTTCTCCGTGTACCTGCACGACACGCCCAGCCAGGCGTTGTTCAGCAAAGGACCGCGGGCGTTCAGCTCGGGGTGTGTGCGGATCGAGCAGGTGATGCACCTGCGGGACCTGCTGGTGACCCCGGCCGAACGCCTGCGCACCGATACCCTGCTGGCCGATGGGCAGACCCATGAGTTCAGGCTGACCAGGCCCATGCCGATCCTGTTGGGCTACTGGACGGTACAGGCAGACAGCCAGGGCCAGGCGGTGTACATCCCGGACGTTTATGGGCGGGATACGAAGCTGGCGGCTGCCCGCGGCCGAGCACTCTGAGCCAGGCTGACCACCGCCATCGCGAGCTGGCTCGCTCCCACATTGGATTCATGGCGGACGCAGCTTCTGTGTTCGTCACAAGACCCTGTGGGAGCGAGCCTGCTCGCGATGAGGCCGGCCAATCCACCGCAGCAACGATTGATCCCCCCGCAAGAAGCACTGCACTTTTATGAAGCCGGCAGCATCGGATCGCACCATGGGAAGGCAGTTGCCCCGGTGCCACAGACTCTGAATTTCCCCGGTGACTGAACGGCCGTCTTCGCGGGCAAGCCCGCTCCCACAGGGGTAGAGCTGGTTCGAGCCTCTGGGATTTAAGGGTTGGCACGCTCGCTGCAAGAGGGCTCTCAGGCCCACCGTGAACACAATCGAGTGGGCAGCCCCGTCGGTCAACGAAGATCGAGCGCCAGCAGGCCGGGGGATAACGGTAGATCGGGGCGCAGTCGCCGGGTCGATACCGCACAGAACAGGCAAAGACGCCTGGAACCGCAAGGTTTCAGGCGTCTTTTTTTTGCTTTCAAAACCGTGATGGGCTTTTGTCGGGTGCTTTCTATGAATTCCAACGTTGCTTCCCTGAACAAGCTGCAAACGCTGATTGTGATCGGCAATGGCATGGTCGGCCATCACTGCGTCGAACAACTGATCGAGCGCGGTGCTCTCAACCATTACCACCTGCATGTGTTCAGCGAAGAGCCGATGCGCGCCTATGACCGCGTGCACCTGTCCGAGTACTTCTCCGGCCGTGACGCCGAGTCCCTGGCTCTCGGCGAAGCTTCGTTGTACCAGACCCCAGGTGTCACGCTGCACTTGGGCGTGCCGGTGCTGGAGATCGATCGCCAGGCCCGTCAGGTCGTTACCGGCCAGGAGCGGATCAGCTACGACAAGCTGGTGCTCGCCACCGGTTCCTACCCGTTCGTGCCTTCCATCGAAGGCGCCGAAGGCGACTCCCGCCTGGTCTATCGCACCCTGGAAGACCTGGACGCGATTCGCGCTGCCGCGAACAATGCCCGTCGTGGCGTGGTAGTCGGCGGTGGCCTGCTGGGCCTGGAAGCGGCCAATGCCCTCAAGAGCCTGGGCCTGGAAGCCCACGTGGTGGAATTCGCCCCACGGCTGATGCCGGTGCAACTGGACGAGCAGGGCGGCCTGGCCCTCAAGGCGCGTATCGAAAAACTCGGCGTCGGCGTGCATCTGTCCAAAGGCACCCAATCCATCAGCGCCGGTGAGCACTACCGCTATCGAATGAACTTCGGCAACGACGATTTCCTCGAAACCGACCTGATCGTGTTCTCCGCCGGTATCCGCGCCCAGGATGCCCTGGCCCGGCAGAGCGATCTGCAGATCGGTCCGCGCGGCGGCGTGGTCATCGATGACCAATGCCTGAGCAGCGACCCGGACATCTACGCCATCGGTGAATGCGCGGCCTGGAACGGCAGCATCTTCGGTCTGGTCGCACCGGGTTACCAGATGGCCCGCAGCGTCGCGGCACAACTGAGCGGTGAAAGCGGTGATGCCTTTACCGGTGCCGACATGTCCACCAAGCTCAAGTTGCTCGGTGTCGACGTCGGCTCCATCGGCGACGCCCACGGCAACACGCCGGGCTCGCGCAGCTTCCAGTTCATCGACGGAACCAGCGCCAGCTACCGGCGCCTGGTGGTGGACGCCGACGGCAAGCGCGTGATCGGCGCGGTGCTGGTGGGCGACAACAGTTACTACGACACCTTGCTGCAATACATGCAGAACGGCATCGCCTTGCCCAAGGATGCCGCCAGCCTGATCCTGCCCACTTCCGAAGGCGCGCCGACCCTGGGCCCGGCTGCGCTGCCCGCAGCGGCGACCATCTGTTCCTGCCACAACGTCACCAAAGGCTCGATCTGCTCGGCCATCGACGGTGGTTGCACGGATCTGGGTCAACTCAAGTGCGACACCAAGGCCGGTACCGGTTGTGGTGGTTGCGCCGCGCTGGTCAAGCAGGTGTTCGAACATGAGCTGGTCGCCCGTGGCGTCAGCGTCGACAAGAGCCTGTGCGAACACTTCGCCTACACCCGTCAGGAGCTGTACGCCCTGGTGCGGGTGGAAGGGATCATCAGCTTTGACGAACTGCTGGCCAAGCACGGTCGCGGGCACACCGGTTGCGACCTGTGCAAACCGGCGGTGGGGTCGATCCTGGCGTCGTGCTGGAACCAGCCGATCATGGATCCGTCCCTGGTGGCGTTGCAGGACACCAACGACACCTTCATGGCGAACATGCAGAAGAACGGCACTTATTCGGTGGTGCCGCGTATCGCCGGTGGGGAAATCACCGCCGACAAACTGATCGCCATCGGCGTGGTGGCGAAGAAATACGACCTCTACACCAAGATCACCGGCGGCCAGCGCATCGACCTGTTCGGCGCCCAACTGCACCAGTTGCCGGACATCTGGGCCGAGCTGATCGAGGCCGGTTTCGAAACGGGCCATGCCTACGGCAAGTCGACCCGTACGGTGAAGTCCTGCGTCGGCAGCACTTGGTGCCGTTACGGCGTTCAGGACAGCGTGCAAATGGCCCTGACCCTCGAGGATCGCTACAAGGGCCTGCGTTCGCCCCACAAGCTCAAGTTCGCGGTATCCGGTTGCACCCGCGAATGCGCCGAGGCCCAGAGCAAGGACGTCGGCGTGATTGCCACGGAGAAGGGCTGGAACCTTTATGTCGCCGGCAACGGTGGCATGCGTCCACGTCACGCCGAGCTGTTCGCCACCGACCTGGATGACGAAACCCTGATCCGCTACATCGACCGCTTCCTGATGTTCTACATCCGCACCGCCGACAAGTTGCAGCGCACCTCGGTCTGGCGTGAAAGCCTCGAGGGCGGCCTGGACTACCTCAAGGACGTGATCATCGACGACAGCCTGGGCCTGGGGGCCGAACTCGAAGCCCAGATGCAACTGGTGGTCGACCGCTATGAATGCGAATGGGCCAACGCCCTCAAGGATCCGGACAAACTCAAGCGTTTCCGCACCTTCGTCAACGACAAGCGCGGCGACCCGGATGTTCATTTCGTCCGCGAGCGCGGCCAGCGCCGGCCGGTTCACGCCGGCGAACTTCACCTGATTCCCGTTACCGAGGAGGTGCTCTGATGAGCCAGTCAAACGTCGTTCGTATCCCTACCGCCGAGGCCCAGGTGCAATGGCGCGCCCTGTGCAGTCGCGAGGACCTGGTGGCCAATTCCGGCGTGGTCGCCTGGCACGATGGCAGTCAGGTTGCGCTGTTGTACCTGCCTGAACAGCAGGACAAGCCGCTGTACGCCATCGACAATCGCGACCCCAAGTCGGGTGCGAATGTCATCGGCCGCGGCCTGTTGGGCAGCATCAAGGGTGAACTGGTGATTGCCTCGCCGATGTACAAACAGCATTTCCGCCTGGAAGACGGGCACTGTCTGGAATACCCGGAACAGCGCCTGCGGGTGTGGCCGGTGCGGTTGAATGGGGATGTGGTGGAGATTGGTGAGGATTGATTGCGCCTCGTCGGGAACACTGCTTTTGTGGCGAGGGGATTTATCCCCGCTGGGCTGCGCAGCAGCCCCAAATATTCTTGCCACTGCGGTGTATCAATCGGAATGCAGGGGGCTGCTTCGCAGCCCAGCGGGGCGGTGCGACGTTTCGCTAAATCCCCTCGCCACAGGGATTGTGTCTGAATCGAATTTTGCTGTTTGCCCTTTATTTGAAGTTGGGGATCGACAATGAAAACCGCCGCTCAACTGGTGAAACTCAAGAGTGTGCAGAACCAGCAGGTCCATAGCATTGCACCCGACCAGACAGTGCTCGAAGCGCTGCGGATCATGGCCGAGAAGAACGTCGGTGCGCTGCCGGTGATCGAGGATGGCCAGGTGGTGGGTGTATTCAGCGAGCGGGACTATGCGCGCAAGCTGGTGCTTCAGGGGCGCTCCTCGGTGGGCACGGCGGTACGCACCATCATGAGCGCGCCAGTGATCACCGCCGACAGCCAGCAGAGCGTCGAACGCTGCATGGAAGTCATGACCGACAGCCATCTGCGGCACTTGCCGGTGCTGGATAACGGGCAGTTGATCGGCCTGCTGTCGATTGGCGACCTGGTGAAGCAGGCGATTGTCGAGCAGGCGGATCTGATCCGGCAGTTGGAGCATTACATTCGCGGGCATTGATGCCAAGTTCGATATCCAGGATCGAATACTGTGGCGAGGGGATTTATCCCCGCTGGGCTGCAAAGCAGCCCCAAGACCTGCAACCTCGATTTATCTGTTACACCGAGCTGCCAGGCTGTAGGGCTGCTTTGCAGCCCAGCGGGGATAAATCCCCTCGCCACAAGTAATATTCAATTCTCAATCGGCAGCTGGTCGATGCTGGCGCAACAACTCGATCTGCTGGGCAGGAATCAACTCGCGCAACGCCTTGTAGAGCGCCCGGGTTTCCAGCAGGTTCCAGATGCGCAGCATGGTTTCCAGCGCATCGAGGGGTTTGCTGATGAAATCCCGGGCGCCGAGGGCCAGGGCTCGCAGGCGGGTATCCCGGGTGGCGTCGGCGGTCAGCACCAGGATCGGCAGGTAATCGTTGGCCGGGATGCGCCGGTTGAGTTGCTCCAGCACGGCGAAACCGTCGAACGCCGGCATGTGCAGGTCGAGGATGACCAGGTCCGGTTCGAAGCTGTTGAACAAGTCCAGGGTGCGCAGGGGCTCGGTGCTGCTCAGCACGTTGTGCAACCCTTCGCGGGCCAGCAGTTGTTCCATCAGGTCCAGGTTGGGGCGCTGGTCGTCGATGATCAGGATGCGCAAATCGCGATTCATGCGGGCTCCGGTAAATAACGTTCAAGGTGGGCCAGGAAGGCCTGGATATGAATGGGCTTGGTCAGGATCGCCGTGGCGCCGGCATCCTGCAGGGCCCGATGGGTCAAGTCGCTGGCGTCGGCCGTGATCATCAGCACCGGAGTGGACGCAGTGGCCGGGGACTGGCGCAAGCGGCGCAAGACCTCCAGCCCCTCCAGGTCCGGCAAGGTTACATCCAGCAGGATCAGTTGCGGCGCATGCTGCCGCGCCAGGTCCAGGCCCATCTGGCCCTGCATGCTCGACAACAGCTGGATTCCGGGACGGCGCTGCATCAGGGTTTCGATCAACGCCAGGCTCGACAGGTTGTCCTCGATGCACAACACCCTGCCGTGGTATTCAACGGGCGGGCGGGTGACCGTCAGGGCCGCGATGGGCGGCAACTGCGTGGCGACGACCTGGGCGCCCGGCAATTGCAAGGTGAAACAGCAACCCTGACCGGGCACGCTGCGAACCAGAAGATTGCCCTGCATCATCTCCAGCAGGCTCTTGCTCAAGGACAGCCCGAGGCCGGTGCCTTCCACTTGGGGATCGGCGCCCAGGCGTTCGAACGGCTTGAACAACTGGTCCAACTGCTCCGGGGCAATGCCGCGTCCGGTATCGCTGACGGCAATGTCCACCCGGTTGTCCACGACAGCCACTTCAATGCGCACTTCACCACCGGGCCGGTTGTACTTGATGGCGTTGGACAACAGGTTGAGCAGCACCTGGACCAGGCGCTGACGGTCGGCCAGCACGCCGCTGCCGTCGGGCAGTGGCGATAGCTCGACCAGGCGAATGCCGGCGTCGGCAGCCATGGGTGAAACCAGCGTCAGGGCTTCGTGCAACACCGTCGCCAGGGCGATCGGCTCGATGTTCAGCGGCAGGCGGCCAGCCTCGATCCGGGCAATGTCCAGCACCTCGTTGATCAACGCCAGCAGGTGCTGCCCAGCGCGCAGGATGTGGCTGACGTGGGGACGCTGGCCGGCCGTGGAGTCCATGTCCAGCAGTTGCGCGAAGCCGAGGATGGCATTCAATGGCGTGCGCAGTTCGTGGCTCATGCGCGAGAGAAACTCGCTCTTGGCCCGGCTGGCGCTTTCCGCTTCTTCGCGGGCGGTGCCCAGGGCGATCTCGGCGGCCCGTCGGTCAGTGATGTCGCGGGTGATCTTGGAGAAACCGCGCAGGGCGCCGGTGCTGTCGTATTGGGCGGTGATGACCACGCTGGCCCAGAAGCGGCTGCCGTCCTTGCGACAACGCCAGCCTTCTTCCATGTAATGGCCGTCGCGGGTGGCTTCGCGCAGGGCCATCTCCGGGTGCGCTGGGCATTCTTCTGCCAGGTAGAACAGGGAAAAATGCCGGCCGATGATTTCCTGCTCGGTGTAGCCCTTGATCCGCTCGGCGCCGGCATTCCAGGTGATCACATAACCCTTGGCGTCCAGGGCGAAGATCCCGTAGTCCCTCACGCCATCGATGATCAGCCGCAGGCGTTCCTCGTTGTCGCGCAGCGCCCGCTCGCGTTCGGCCAGCAACTGTCCGGCTTCCACCAGGCGGGTGCCCAGCTGGCCGATTTCATCCTGCTCCGGCGGTTGTGGCAGCAAGGGTTGGCCCAGTGCCAGGCGCTGGGCGTTGCCTTGTACCTGCTGCACCCGGGCGACAATGCCCTTGGACAGGAACAACACCGCGACAATCGCGCCGAACAGCCCGCATAACGCCGCCAGCAGGGTGGCGAGCAGCAGGCGCATGCGGATGTCCGAGGCGGCGGCACTGCGCTCGGCGAGCAGGGCATCTTCGCGGATGCGCATGGCGCTGATCTGTTCGCGCAATATGTCCAGCACTTGCTTGTTTTCGATCAGGAACGCGGTGATCGCCTCCGGGTTGTCGAACTCGCCGCTGCGCAATTCGACCAGTCCACCGATTTTTTCTTCGATCAGCGGAGTGATGGTCTGCAGGTGTTCGCGCACCCTGGCGTCGCGGATGTCGTGGTCCAGGCGTTGCAACGCCGCCTCGATCAAGGGCGTGGCCTGTTCATAGCCAGGCAGGAAATCCTCGCGCCGGGTCAACAGGTAGCCGCGCACGCTGGCTGCCGCCTCGGCCAGCAGGGTATGCACCGTCTGGATATCGCCCTGGACGCGCAGTACCCGACGAACATCTTCTTCGGCCCGGGCGGTCTGGCGCTCGGTGATGTAGATGAGCACCAGGGACAGCAATAGCACCACCAGCGGCAGGGAAATCACCACCAATGCCTTGCCCCGTAGCGGCAGGTCGGCCCAGCGGCGGGCCGCCAGGTACCTCATGGCCATTGTCCGGCGGGTTGCGCCACCAGTCCCAGGGCGATACCGCGCACGGCGGCCTGGGTCCGGTCGGCGGCGCCCAGCTTGCCGATGACCCGCTCCACGTGGGCCTTGGCGGTGCCGGGGGCGATGCCGAGTTTTTCGCCGATTTCACGATTACTGAAGCCGCTCGCCACCAAGCCCAGCACTTGGCGTTCCCGCGCGGTCAGGGCTTGGAGCGGCGACGCGCCGCTGGCGCTACGTTCGGTCATGCGCCGCAACAGGCGCGCACTGACTGAACTGTTCAACGCTTCCTCGCCCCGGGCGACCCGTTTGAGGGCGTCCAGCACCTCATCCCGGCTGGCATCCTTGAGCAGATAGCCTACGGCTCCTGCACTGATGGCTGCCTCCAGGTGATCGGTGCTGTCGTCCATAGTGAAGATCATCACTTTGATGCCCGGTTGGCGCTTTTGCAGGATGCGCGCCGCGCCCAGGCCGTTGAGAACCGGCATGCGGATGTCGAGAATGGCGATGTCCGGTTGCAACCGCTCGCACAGATCCAGGGCCTCCTGGCCGTCGCGGGCCTGACCGACGACCTCGAACCCTGGGGTGCCGGCCAGCAGGGCGATGAAGCCGGCGCGGGTGACTTCGTGATCATCGGCCAGCAGCAGCCGTAAAGGTGGGGTCATGGGTGTGCTCCGTGGATGGGCAACGGCACGCTGGCCAGCAATCGGGTGCCGTCGCCGGGCTGGCTGGAACAAGTCAGCTGGCCTCCCAGCAGGAGTGCTCGCTCCTGCATGGCAGCCAGGCCCAGATGGCGGGTGCCGTTGGTTTCGATGGGTTGCTCCAGGGCAAAGCCACGACCGTTGTCCTCGACCCGCAGGGAGGCCTGGCCGTCGCTGATCAAAAGCCCCAGGCAGGCGTGGCTGGCCCGGGCGTGCTTGAGGATATTGTTGATGCCTTCCTGGGCAATACGGAACAGGGCGATTTCGGTACTGCCCGGCAGGCGCTCGGGACTGTGTTCGACCCAGTCCACCGTCAGGCCGGCGTCGCGCAGGCGATCAGCTTCCTTGTCGACCGCTTTGTACAGGCCGAAATCGTCCAGCACATGGGGACGCAGGCCGCCGATCAACTGCCGACCTTCACCGACACAGCCCTGGGCCAACGCCAGGATGGTCTGCAATTCGTTCGCCAGGTCTGGCGGCAACACCGGGCAGCGACCGGCAAATCCCTGCAAGCGCTGGTGCAGGCCGGCCAGGTTTTGCGCCAGGCCGTCATGCAGGTCATAAGCCACGCGCTTGCGTTCGTCCTCCTGGGCAGTGAACAACCGGTGGACCAGCTCGGACATGGTGCGCTCGCGGGCCTGGAGCGCTTCGAGCAGCCGATGGTTCTCCAGGTGCGCAGCCAGCAGGGTCGTCAGCAGTTGCAGGGACTCGATGTCTTCGTTGTCCGGCGCACTGATGACCACGCTGTTGCCCAGCAACAGTACGCCGAACACCGTCCCGTCGGCGGCTCGCAGCGGCACACGGAGGACCTGGGGCAGGGCGCTGCCGGGGTATTCGAGCCACTGCGGGCCGGGAGAGGGCGATTGAGCGAGGCTGGCGAGCCAATCGAGTCGTTCGCCACTGCCATGGCTGGCGAGGGCGCTTGCCGGGTGATCCGGCGCCCATTCCAGCAGCAAGCCATGGTCCATGGCGACGAACGCACAGGCCCTCTGCACGACGCGCTGGCGCATTTGCGCCAAGGGCAACCGGGTCAGTTCATGGCCGGTCCCCAACAACAGGCCCAGGCGCGCGGCGCGGCTTTGTGACTGACGATACTGACTGCGGATGGCCAGGGCGCTGCCGGGGTCATGGGGTGGGCTTTGCATGGGGGCTCCAGCGTGAAAGGGACCGGTCCGGTCGCGATGCCGTCATTAGACCGTGTCATCGGCGCCGGGCCTATCTGCCGATCGGCATAGTCGATTGGCTCCGGTTGGCCGATGGCGGCGGCTGCCGCGACCGGCAAAGTGGGGTCATTGAAACCGACGCTATTAATACCGAAAGGAGCGCTACGATGAAAATGAAAACCCTGGCCCTTGCCACTTTTTTTGTACTGACCACGCCTTTTGTCCATGCTGCCGATGCCACGCCTTTCGTGTATCGCACCGTGGCCGAACAACCCAAGAACGTGAATGATCGGGAGATCGCTGCGCTGTTCGACCAGTGGAACAAGACACTGCAGACCGGCAGTGCCACCGCGATGAGCAGCCTCTATGCGCCGGATGCGGTCCTGCAACCGACTCTTTCCAACAAGGTGCGTACCACGCCGGCACAGATCCAGGACTATTTCGAGCACTTCCTGGCGGGTAAGCCGGTCGGGAAGATCAACTACCGGGAAATCCGCCACCTGGGTCCCGATGCGGCAATGGACAGTGGCGTCTACACCTTCACCCTGACCAATGCCGATGGCAGCAAGAAGGACGTCCAGGCGCGCTACACCTACCTCTATGAGCGCCTGAACGGGCAGTGGAAGATCATCAACCACCACTCTTCGGCCATGCCGGAAGTGCCGAAAGCCCTGCACGCCAGCCACTGATACCCTCGCTACCCGGGCGCCCTTGATCTCAAGGGCGCTTTTTTTTCGTGGGAGCGAGCCCTGCTCGCGACAGCGCCCGACCAGTCACCATAAATGCAAGCTGAGCCACCGCCATCGCGAGCAGGCTCGCTCCCACATTGTTCCCGGCGAACCCACTTTCTGCGTCTGACCGCCAATCCCCTGTGGGAGCGAGCCTGCTCGCGATAGCGGTGGGTCAGCTTGCATCGCACCCCCTCAGTTTCCCCCCTTTTACACATCTCGCTGCATAAAGCACTTGGATTAGCTCGCGAACATTAATTAGAATCAGTCTCATTTAAGACATTCCATGCCCAGGGCTTCTTGACATGTTTGATGCAGCTACGCCGACGGAGCACTCCCTTCATGCGTTGTACCGTGATCATGGCGGTTGGCTGGAAGGCTGGTTGAGACGGCGCATGGGCAATGCCTGGGATGCGGCGGACCTGCGCCAGGATACCTTCCTGCGGGTCCTGTCCAGTGCCCAGCCCCTGGCGGACCTGCACGAACCCCGTGCCTACCTGCTCACGGTCGGCAAGCGGCTGCTGAGCAATTTCTATACCCGGCGCAACCTGGAACAGGCTTACCTCGATGCCCTGGCAAGTCTGCCCGAAGAGTGCGTACCGTCCCCGGAGCAACGCTGGCTGCTGCTCGAAACCCTGCAAGCCCTGGACGAATTGCTCGATGGCCTGCCGCCCCAGGTGCGGCGGGCTTTTTTGTGGAGTCAGCTCGAAGGCCTCGGCTACCGGGAAATTGCCGAGCGCATGCAGGTGTCCGAACGCACCGTCAAGCGCTACATGGCCCAGGCCTATGAGCATTGCCTGCTGGTGGACTTTTGATTCGCCCGGCGCCGTCGTCCGAGGCTCGGGACGTCGCCCGGGCGGCTGCCCGCTGGCTGACCATGATGGAGTTCGGCGGCAACGAGTTCGACGCCGCCGCCCTGCAACGCTGGCGCGACAGCAGCGCCCATCATGAGGCGGCCTGGCAAAAGGCCCAGCGCCTGCGCCAGCGCTTCGCCGGGGTGCCGCCTTCGTTGGGCATGGCAACCCTGGATCGTCCGGCCTTGCCCCGGCGTGCCGTACTCAAGCGCGCACTGAGCGTCGCCGCGTTGGTTCCGACGGCCTGGATGCTGGGCCGCGAGTTGCCCCTGGAAGCCTGGCACGCCGATCTGCACACCGCCATCGGTGAACAGCGGCGTTGGTCGCTGGTGGATGGCAGCCTTTTGCAACTGAACACCGACAGCGCCGTGAACCTGGACCTCAAGGCCCGGCGCCTGGTGCTGGTGCAAGGCGAAATGGCGCTGAAGGTCAGCGGCGTCACGCCATTGGCCGTCCAGGCTCCCTACGGGCTGATTACCGTCAGTCGCGGCGAAGTCTGCGTGCGCTTGGACGAGCGAGGCTGTCGGGTCTCGGTGGTCAGCGGCTCGGCACACCTGCAACCGTTGCACGGGCCCGTGCTGCAACTGGACGAGGGCCAGCAGGTCAGCCTTCACGCCGCAGGCGCCGGGCCGGTGACCCGCCTCGACCTGACGCAACCGGGTTGGCGTGATGGGGTGCTGGTGGCGCAGAACCAGCCGCTGGGGGACTTTCTCCGCGAGCTGGGTCGCTATCGCCCGGGTGTTCTGCGCTGGGACGACGCCCTGGAGTCGCTCCGGGTGACCGGCAGTTTCCGCCTGGAAAACACCGATAAAATCCTCGCTTTGCTCTCGGCCAGCCTGCCATTGGATGTGCAGATGCGCACCCGTTATTGGGTCACCCTGACGCTCCGCAAAAATATTGCCTGATGCCTGTCCCCTTTTTTTGTCTCGCTTGTCATTCAAGGCAAGTGAACAAAAACGAGAGCGCCTTCCAATGTCCGCAGTAGTACCTTTGCGTTTACGCCCGGCCCTTGCCGGCTGGCGTCCGCTGTTGAACCTGAGTCTCATGCTGAGCCTGAGTGCCAGCCCGTTCTTCATCTCATCCAGCCACGCCGAAGAAGCGGCCCGGCGCAGTTACCAGGTGCCGGCCGGCAGCCTGAGCGCGGCATTGACCCGCTTCGCCGGGCTGGCAGGTGTCAACCTGTCGGTGGATCCGGCCCTGGTGAGCGGTCGCAACAGCGCCGGGCTCTCGGGCGAATATGGCGTGGAGGAGGGCTTTGCCCGGTTGCTGCAGGGCTCCGGCCTGCAACTGCAACCGGTGGGCGAACAGGCCTACATCCTGGCCCCGGCGCCGGAAGGTGGCAGCGTGCAACTGGCGCCCACCTCGATTCTTGGCGCCGCCGGTTCGGAGGAGGGCGAGGTGTATGCCGGCGGTCAGGTCGCCCGGCGTGGTTCCCAGGGCTTGCTGGGCTCGCGAGACTTCATGGAAACGCCGTTCAGCATGACCACCTACACCAGCGAGACGGTCAAGAACCAGCAGGCCCGGACCCTGGGCGACCTGGTCAACAGCGACCCTTCGGTGCGTGCGACCAACCCGGCGGGTGGGCGGTACGAGCAGTTCACCATTCGCGGTTTCAGCCTGTTCAACAGCGATGTTGCCTACAACGGCCTCTACGGCATCCTGCCGACCTATACGATCGACATGGAAATGGCCGAGCGCGTCGACATCCTCAAGGGACCGAGCCAGCTCATCAACGGTATTTCACCGCGGGGCAGCGTAGGGGGCGGGATCAACGTGGTGCCCAAGCGCGCCACCGACAAGCCCATCACCTCGTTCACCGGTAGCTACGCGTCCAACAACCAGCTCGGCGGCGCCGTGGATGTCGGTCGACGCTTTGGCGAGGACAACCAGTTCGGCATTCGTTTCAACGGCGTGAAGCAGTCTGGCGATACCGAATGGGATCACCAGAGCGTGGACCGCGAGATGGCCGTGGTTGGCCTGGACTTCCGTGGTGAGCGCCTGCGTGTCTCCACGGACATCGGCCACACCGAGCGCGATACCGATGCGCCGCAGGAGCGCGTGCAGGTCGGTGCCAATGCACAGGTTCCCCATGCCAGTGATGTGCGCAACAACTATGCCCAGCCCTGGAGCAAGGCACGCACCAAGGACACCTTCGGCATGGTGAACGCCGAGTACGATGTCAGTGACTCGACCATGCTGTACGGCGGTGTCGGTGCGCGTGAAAGTCATCATGACTTCCTCCGGCATAACGTTTCGATCACCAATGACGCTGGCGATTTCACCGTTTCTCCCCGGGACTTCACCCGGGACGAAAGCGTCCGTACAGCCAATGCCGGTGTGCGCAACTGGTTTCATACGGGGCCGGTAAGCCACGAGGTCAACCTGGCCGCCAGTTATTTCTACATGGACTTCACCAACGGCGGCGCCCGCTACGCCAACGGCTTCAGCAACCTGTATGACCCGGTGGAAACCACGACGCCAAGTACCCCTACACGCAAGGATGACAAGGTCTACACCGAGAACCACTTCAGCGGCGTTGCGTTATCCGACACCCTGGGGTTCTTCGATGACCGTTTGCTGCTGACCCTCGGCGCCCGCTGGCAACGGGTGGAAGTGGACGACTGGACTGCGGGTGTCAAAGGTGCAACTGCCTATGACGAGGAAAAAGTCTCGCCATCGGGCGGCGTCCTGTTCAAGGCCACCGACAAGCTGTCTCTGTATGCCAACTACATGGAAGGCCTGAGCCAGGGCAAGATCGCGCCGTCGACCTCGATCAACGAGGATGAGATTTTCCCGCCGTTCATCAGCCGTCAGGTCGAGGTGGGGGCCAAGTACGACGCCGGTCCGTTCGCCTTGACTGCCGCTCTGTTCCGGATCAAGCAGCCGGCCTACGCGACCGACGCCACCACACGGGTCTTCGGCCCCAACGGCAAGCGCGAAAATACCGGTGTGGAACTGAGCGTGTTCGGTGAGCCCCTCAAAGGTACCCGCCTGCTCGGTGGCGTGATGTACATCGACAGCGAGCTGACCAACACCACCGGTGGCACTTACGATGGCAACCGTGCGCCAGCCACGCCGAAATACAACGTCAACCTGGGCGCCGAGTGGGATGTGCCTACAGTGCAAGGCCTGACCCTGACCAGTCGCGGCATCTATTCCAGTTCGCAGTACCTGGACCAGTCCAACGACAAGGAAATCGATTCCTGGGTCCGTTTCGACGTAGGTGCACGCTACGGCTTCAAGGTCGATGAAAAGAACATCACCCTGCGCGCCAACATCGAGAACGTGGCCAACAAGAACTACTGGGCCTCGGCCGGCGCCTCGGATGACAGCGAGCCGGGCCTGACCCTGTCGACCCCGCGCACCTACCTTCTGTCGGCTACCGTGGATTTCTAAGCTGCTCTACAGCTCCAGGGAGGGAGCGTTTTCAAACTGTCATATATCGTTTTGATACAACTTGATATTAATCTGCAATTAACTGAGGCATACAGTTCGATATAAAAACTGATTCACACTGACTTTTAGCGCTGATATCAAAGCGCCTTGTTCGATATATCCATCCCAATATCTCCAATTCATTTCGGAGAAACTTTCCTGCGCGTCATTTATAAAAATCCGACTCCGCGAAATTCCAATTTATTTGAAATTAAATATTGCACTCATCAGCGAATGAGAATAATTTGCATGTCGGGACTTAATCAGGGTTGATTACTCATGTTGAATGAAAGCGCTGTACGCATCGATTCTTTGCAAAAGGACAATGCACATTATCTGAGCCGCCAGGGCCGGTTCGAATCCAATGTTCGCAGTTACCCGCGCAAGTTGCCTCTGGCAATCGCCAAGGCCCATGGTGTATGGGTAACGGATGTGGAGGGCAAGGTCTACCTCGATTGCCTGGCAGGGGCCGGCACCCTGGCGTTGGGCCACAACTCTCCAGACATCATGGCGAGCATCGATCGGTTCATGTCCTCGGGCATGCCGATGCACACCTTGGACCTCACTACGCCACAGAAGGATGCTTTCAGCGAAAAGCTCTTGAGCCTGCTGCCGGGCCAGGGACGCGACTATTGCCTGCAATTCTGCGGGCCGTCCGGAGCGGACGCGGTGGAGGCGGCGCTCAAGCTGGCCAAGACGTTCACCGGACGCAGCAGCATCATCAGCTTCAGCGGTGGCTATCACGGCATGACCCATGGTGCGTTGTCGGTGACAGGCAACACCGGGCCGAAAGATGCCGTGGCGTCCTTGATGCCGGGCGTGCAGTTCATGCCATACCCCCATGAATACCGCTGCCCGCTGGGCATTGGCGGCGAAGCCGGGATCGAAGCGCTGGGCTATTACTTCACCCAGTTCATCGAGGATGTGGAAAGCGGCGTCTCACTGCCCGCCGCGGTGATCCTCGAGGCGGTGCAGGGCGAGGGCGGTGTCAATTGTGCGCCACCGCAATGGTTGCGCCGCATCCGCGAGGTCACCCAGCGGCACGGTATCCTGCTGATCATCGATGAAGTTCAGGCGGGCTTTGGCCGCACCGGCAAGATGTTTGCCTTCGAGCACGCCGGCATCGAGCCGGACATCATTGTCATGTCCAAGGCGGTCGGTGGCGGGTTGCCGCTGGCCGTGCTGGGCCTCAAGCGTGAGTTCGATGCCTGGCAGCCGGGCGCCCACACCGGGACGTTCCGCGGCAACCAGATGGCCATGGCCACGGGCCTGGCGACGCTCAACGCCTTGCAGCAACAGGACCTGCCGGCCCAGGCTGAGCGTCGTGGCGCCTGGCTCAAGGCGCGACTGGTGGAGCTGCAGCAACGTTATCCGGCCCTCGGTCAGGTACGTGGCCGCGGGTTGATGCTGGGCATCGAGATCGTCGACGAGCGCCAGGCCCCTGATCACCTGAACAGCTATCCGGGCGACCCCACCTTGGCCGTGGCCATCCAGAAACATTGCTTCGACCACGGGCTGTTGCTGGAGCGAGGGGGAAGGCAGGGCAATGTAATCCGGTTGTTGCCGCCGTTGATCATCGACGACCAGCAATGTGCCCTGGCAGTGGAACGATTTGAACAAGCGTTGCAGGCTGCACTCTTGCAAGAACGCGGTTAAACAACTGTCCGTTATATACCTGGCGATATAAGTCATATCCGCCACTTGCTAAACAGCGCTAAACAATTTTCCCGAAGTTGGGGAGGCGGGCACCTATTGTCTTGTCGCTGAACACAAACGTATTGCCCAGACATGAAGTCATCCGTAACCCGCAGGTTACGAGGAGCAACTATGCAATATCCCGATCGTACTGCTTTATCCCACCGCGTCAGCGAATTGGCCAGCACCCGCGCCTTGCTCAATTGTTTGATCAAGGAGTTCGCGTTGCCGGAAAACTGCCTGGATTATCACTGGCCCCAGGATATGCGCGGCATTGCACCCGGGAGTTATCTGGAAGGGCTGCAATCGAAGGGGATTCCCCTGACGATCAGCCTGCCCAACGGCCAACAGTTCTTCGTGCTGGTGGATCGTTGCGACCGTCTCGGCAGCCATCGCTACCTGTCCGATGTGTATGCGCGTCAGGGCGATACGTCGTGGAGCAACCTGCCGTTCCCCGAGTTCGTCGCGCAACTGCTCGGTGCCTGTGAGCACATGACCCGCGCCAGCAACGGTGAGTTGCTCGAACAGGTGCTGCAAAGCCAGTCCCTGACCGCCGCCATCGTCGCCCACAACATCGACGGTGCGGGTCCGGCGCCGCTGAGCAACTACCTGGCCAGCGAGCAAGGCCTGTGGTTTGGTCATCCCAATCATCCGGCGCCCAAGGCGCGGCTCTGGCCGGCCCATCTGGCCCAGGAAACCTATGCGCCGGAGTTCCAGGCGCGCACGGCACTGCACCTGTTCGAGGTCCCTCGCGAAGGGCTGCGGATCTCCGCCAACGGGCTGACCGAAGAACAAGTGCTGGCCGGGTTCGCCGACCAGAGTCGTGCACGGCCGGGCCGGGCGATCATCTGCCTGCACCCGGTCCAGGCGCAGCTGTTCGTGCAGGATCGGCGGGTGCAACAGCAACTGGAACTGGGCGAACTGCGGGACCTGGGCACCACCGGTGCGCTGGCCAGCCCGACGGCCTCCATGCGCACCTGGTACATCGAAGGGCATGACTATTTCATCAAGGGATCGTTGAACGTGCGCATCACCAACTGCGTGCGCAAGAACGCCTGGTATGAGCTGGAAAGCACTTTGATCATCGACCAGTTGTTCCAGCGCTTGCAGCAGACCCAGCCGCAAACCCTCGGTGGCCTGTCCACCGTGGCCGAGCCGGGTTCGTTGAGCTGGGCGCCCAGGCATGCGAGCGAAGTCGACAGCCACTGGTTCCGCGAGCAGACCGGCGCGATCCTGCGGGAGAACTTCTGCCGTCGCGGCGGCGCCGATGTCAGCGTCATGGCCGGTACGCTGTTCGCCCGGGACATTCACTCCCAACCACTGGTCCATGAGTTCCTGCAAGGCTTCAATGGCCGGGCACTCGACGACGGGCAACTGCTCGACTGGTTCGACCGCTACCAGGCGTTGTTGCTGCGTCCGGTGCTGGCGCTGTTCTTCAACCACGGCGTCGTGATGGAACCGCACCTGCAGAACAGCGTGCTGATCCACGACGACGGCCAGCCTCAGCAACTGCTGTTGCGGGACTTCGAAGGGGTCAAGCTGACCGAAGAGCTGGGTATGTCCGGGATCGCCGTCGGCCTGCATCCCCGCGTGCGTCAGTCGATGACCTATAGCCGCGAACAGGGCTGGAGTCGCATCAGTTACTGCTTGCTGATCAATAACCTGTCCGAAGCGGTGCTGGCCCTGAGCTGGGAACGTCCGCACCTGGCGCCGTTGATGTGGGAGCGGGTGGAGCGACAACTGCGCAGCATCCGCGAGGAACTGGTACGGCCGGCACCGGAACTGGATGCGCTGATCGCGGGCGATTCGATTCCCTGCAAGACCAATCTCAAGGTGCGTCTGGCCGCCAAGGCTGATCGTCAGGCCGGTTACGTCAACCTGCGTTCGCCTTGGGGCGAGGAGGTGCGTTATGCGTGACCTGCCCGAAACGGTAATGGCCGCCATCGATGCCGCCCGACGCAACAGCGAAGACCCGCTGGCCCTGTTTGTCTATGACCTCGAGGCGCTGACCCGTCACGTCAGTGAGGTGATGGCCGCGCTGCCCGCCGGCGTGGAGCTGTACTACGCGATCAAGGCCAACAGCGAAGCGCCGATGCTCGCGGCCCTGGCGCCGCTGGTCAGCGGTTTCGAGATTTCCTCGGGCGGCGAGATCGAGCGGGTCGTGGCGTGTCCGACGCGCAAGCCCTACGTGTTTTCCGGCCCGGGCAAACTCGATTCGGACCTGCGTGCGGCCCTGGAGAACCGGGTCGAGGCGATTCACGTGGAAAGCCTCAATGAAATCGACCGCCTGCAACGTCTTGCGCAACAGGCGGGCCGGGTGCAGCCGGTGTTCATCCGCATCAACCCGCAGTTGCCATCGACCCTGTCGAGCAAACTGGCGATGGCCGGCACCGCAACGCCTTTCGGCATCGACGAAGTCGAGCTGCCGGAAGCCGTGCGGCGGGTGCAGGCGTTCAGTCACCTGAGCCTCAAGGGCTTCCATGTGCACGCCATGTCCCACCAGAACTCGGTGGAACGTCACGAGCAGTTGCTGGATTTCTACCTGCACCGCTGGACCGAATGGAAGGCACTGGCGACCGGCGATGAGCAACCGACCCACTTGAACGTCGGCGGCGGCATCGGCGTCGATTACCTGAGTGGGCAGCGCTTCGATTGGCAGCGGCTGTGCCGGCATCTGGGCAAGTCCCTGGCCTCCCATGAGCAGCCGCCGGTGGTGCGTTTCGAGCCGGGGCGCTTCATCAGTGCATTCTGTGGCTATTACGTGATCGAAGTGCTGGACACCAAGACCAGCCACGGCGAGCACTTCCTGGTCTGTCGCGGCGGAACCCACCAGTTCCGTCTGCCGGCGGCCCAGAGTCACGATCACCCGGTCATTCACCTGCCACGTCGGCGCAAGCCGCAGCCGGATACCGCGCAGACCTGGACCGTGGTCGGCCAGTTGTGCACGCCCAAGGATGTCTTGAGCCGCGGCCGTCAGTTGCAAGGGGCCGAGGTGGGTGATCTGTTGGTGCTGCCCATGGCCGGCGCCTATGGCTACAACATCTCCCACGCGGACTTCCTCTGCCACCCGCGTCCGCTGCAACAGTTCGTCAGTGCCACCACGTCGGGAGCGCTGTTGTGAAGGTGTCGCGTCACTGGGTGGTGCTCAACGTGATGTTGGGCACGCTCACGGTCAGCCTCAACAACAGCTCGCTCAATCCGGCGCTGCCGGCGTTCATGGAGGCGTTTGCCATCGGTCCGCTGATGGCGACCTGGATCGTTGCGGGCTTCATGACCGCCATGGGCATGACCATGCCGCTGACCAGCTTCCTGAGCCAGCGCCTGGGCCGCAAGCGCTTGTACCTGTGGGGCGTGGCGTTGTTCATCGGCGGTTCGCTGATGGGCGCCGTCGCTGACTCGATCGCGCTGGTGATCGCGGCGCGAGTGGTTCAGGGGATCGCCAGCGGGCTGATGATCCCGTTGTCCCTGGCGATCATTTTTTCGGTGTATGCCAAGGATGAGCGGGGGCGGGTGACGGGACTGTGGAGTGCCGTGGTCATGCTCGCCCCGGCAGTGGGGCCGCTGTGCGGAAGTCTGCTGCTGGAGTGGTTCAGTTGGCGCTCGCTGTTCCTGATGAACGTACCCATCGGGTTGCTGGCGCTGATCCTCGGCTTGGGTGTATTGCCGGCCTCCGAACCGCCGGAGCGCAAGCGGTTCGATTTCGCCGGGTATCTGCTGATCGCCTCGGGCATTGGCTTGCTGATGGTCGCCACCAGTCGCCTGCACCACGCCGACGGCCTGCTGGATCCGCTCAACCTGGCGATGCTGACGGCGGGCGTGCTGTGTCTGATCGCCTTCGTGCGCGTTGAGCTGAGCCGTTCGGAGCCGCTGCTCAACCTGCGGATCTTCAACCTGCGCGGCTACCGCCTGAGCGTGATCATTGCCGTGGTGCAATCGGTGGGCATGTTCGAGTGCCTGGTGCTGGTGCCGCTGCTGGTGCAGATGGTGCTGGGCTACAGCGCGATCTGGACCGGGTTGGCGTTGCTGTGTACCGCCGGGTTCGCCAGCCTGTTCGGCCAGATGGGCGGCAAGCTGCTCGACCGGCACGGGCCTCGGGCCGTGGTGTCGGTGGGCATGCTGCTGACCGGTGCGTCGACCCTGGCCCTGGGCATGCTCACGTCCCAGGCCACCATCACCACGGTGTTCGTTTTGATGATGGTGCGCGGTGCCGGGCTGGGGCTGTCCTACATGCCGGTGACCACCGCCGGGCTCAATGCCTTGCCGGAGCCGATGGTCACCCAGGGCGCGGCGATGAACAACATTTCCCGGCGCCTGGTGTCCTCGCTGGCCATCGTCATCGCTTCGCTCTGGCTGGAAATGCGCCTGGGGGCCGAAGTCGGTTCCGCACTGCAAACCTCGGGCGCCATCAGCGAAGTATTCATCGCCACCGGCGTGCTGATCCTGCTGGCCTTGCCCTGTGCCTGGCGCTTCCCCGTGCCGGAACGGGCGGCCGAAGCGCCGTCCGTGGCCCTCGAACAACGTTAATTGATAAGGAATTCCCATGACGATTTTTGAACAAGCCCCACAGTCCACCGCTCCAGGCGCCTGGCTGGCGGACACCGATGCCGCTGTCCGGGTCAAAGTCCAACAGCGGGTGGTCGGTCAACTGCTGCAAACCCTGCTGTACGAAGACGTGCTGGCGTACCAGTGCGAGCCGCTTGCGAACGGTCGGTATCGTTTCATCGTGCAAGGCACCGATGCCGCGCAACAACCGGTGCAATACCTCTGCAACGGCTTGCGCAGCAGCAGTTTCGAGCTGATCCGCCTGGATCACGCCAGCCTTGAGCGAGTCGACGCCACGGGACAATCCCGGGCGCCGGACCTGCACCAGGCCCTGGCCGAACTGCTCGGCGAGTTCGAGGGCAGCGCTCACCTGCCGCGCTTCATCCAGGAACTGGAGCAGACCCAGCTCAAGGATCTGCAATCGCGCAGCCAGGGCTACCGTGCGCCGCGTGCAGCCCATCGGCTGGACATGGACGCGCTGGAACAGCACTTCATGGACGCCCACAGCTACCACCCGTGCTACAAGTCGCGGATCGGTTTCACCCTGCATGACAACACCCGCTTTGGGCCGGAGTTCGCCACGCCCATCGCCATCGTCTGGCTGGCCGTGGCCAAATCCTGCGGGGCGATGAACCATTCCAGCAAGATGGATTTCGACGCGTTCATCCGCCAGGAAGCGGGGGAGACGCGCCTGCAACAGCTGGCCGCGACCGTCGAAAGCCGTGGTCAATCGCCGGATGATTTCTGGCTGACTCCGGTCCATCCGTGGCAGTGGGAAAACACCATTGTCCCGACGTTCTACCCTGAACTGCTCCGTGGCGAGCTGATCTACCTGGGCACCTCGCAGGATCAGTACAAGGCCCAGCAATCGATCCGCACCCTGGCCAACGCCAGCGCTCCCGAGCGCCCGTATGTGAAGCTGGCGATGAGCATGACCAACACCTCCAGCACGCGTATTCTGGCGCGGCACACGGTGATGAACGGCCCGATCATCACCGACTGGCTGCAACAACTGATCGCCACCGACAGCACTGCCCGCGCCCTGGACTTCGTCATCCTCGGCGAGGTGGCCGGGGTCAGCTTCAGCTACGACCACCTGCCGGCCTCCCGTGCGCCTCAAGCCTACGGCACCCTCGGCGCCATCTGGCGGGAAAGCATTCACGGCTATCTCAAGGCCGATGAACAAGCGGTGCCGTTCAATGGCCTGAGCCACGTGGAAAACCGCTACGGCCAGGGCGAGCAGTTGCCGTTCATCGATGCCTGGATTGCCCAGTACGGTTTGCAGGCCTGGACTCAGCGGCTGCTGGAAGTCACGGTGCCGCCGATCATCCACATGCTCTACGCCGAAGGCATCGGCATGGAGTCCCACGGCCAGAACATCGTGCTGATTACCCGGGACGGTTGGCCGCAACGCATCGCCCTCAAGGACTTCCATGATGGCGTGCGGTACTCCCCGGCGCACCTGGCGCGGCCGCAGCTGTGCCCGACCCTGGTGCCGTTGCCCGCCAGCCATGCAAAGCTGAACCGCAACTCATTCATCATTACCGATGACGTCAATGCGGTGCGGGATTTCTCCTGTGACTGTTTCTTCTTCATCTGCCTGGCGGAAATGGCGATCTTCCTGCGCCAGCACTATCAGCTCGATGAAACCCGCTTCTGGCAGATGACTGCCGACGTCATCACCGCTTACCAGGCTGCGCACCCGCAACACCGCGAGCGCTTCGGGCTGTTCGACGTGTTCGCACCGTCCTATGAAGTGGAAGAACTGACCAAGCGTCGCCTGCTGGGTGACGGCGAGCGGCGCTTCAAGTCGGTGCCCAATCCGCTGCACGCCTTCCGGCCGCAGACATGCTGAGAACCAATCAACTCAAGCTCAAGCTCGGCGCGGGGCAGGCCGCCTACGGCCTGATCAGTTCGATTCCGTCGGCCATGGCGATCGAGCTGATCGCCGAGGCAGGCTATGACTTCGTGATCATCGACATGGAGCACGTGCTGATCAACCCGGAAACCGTGGAGCACATGATCCGCATCGCCGAAGCCTACGCCATTACGCCCTTGGTACGGGTCGCGGACCTGAATCCGAAAACCCTGCTGCGCCTGCTCGACGGCGGCGCCCAGGGCATCGTGTTGCCGATGATCGAAAGCCCGGAGCAACTGGCCGATGCGATTGCCGCGTGCAAGTACCACCCGTTGGGGCGGCGCAGCCTGAATGCCGGGCGCCCCGGTTCGTTTGGCAAACACAGCCTTGCCGAGTACGTGGGACTGGCCAACGAGCAGGTCATGGTGGTGGCGATGATCGAAAGCGCCGAAGGCGTACGGCGTGCAGCGGACATCGCAGCGGTGCCCGGCCTGGACATGATCCTCGAAGGCGCGGCGGACCTGTCCCAGTCCCTCGGCACGCCCTGGCAGATCAACACGCCGCCGGTGCAACAGGCACTGCTGGACACCTGGCAGGCCGCCCGCGAGGCTGGCATTCCGTACTGCGCCATTCCCCGTCAACCCGACGACCACGCCCGCTGGCGTGCCCGAGGGGTGAACACCTTTGTACTGGGCGACGAGCGCGGCATCGCGTTCCGCGCCCTCCAGGGCCGCTTGGCCACACTTTCTTCACAAGGACATGAATCAAGATGACTAGCCTGACCTCACAAGCCCTGGCCCAAGCCGCCGATATCGTCATGCAGGACCTGGTGGACTGCCTGTTGGCCGAACACTTCTTCGGCAGCGAGACATTGTCCCTGGTCAGCATCGGCGCCTGGCAGCAGGCCCATCCGAAAGCCCCGGTGCTCGCCGGGTTGACCGCGCAGCAACGCATCTGGGATTGGTGCTACGACCCGACCGAGCAGCGCTTCATCAGCATTGCCCTGCGTGCGGGCATCACCCAACAGTGGGAAAAAGTGCCGGGCACACCGGTGCTGGCGCGCCAGGAGGAGCAATGGACCGTGCTCGCGCCGGAGGACTTCATCAAGCGGGTGTTCGCCTCGATGGCCGAGCGCTTCAAGGACAACGATAAAGGCCTGGCGCTGTTTCTCGATGTGCTGCACACCAGCGTGAAGCAGACGGCGTTGTCCCTGTCCCACGCGGTCGATGAGCGTGAACTGCTGGCCCAGGATCCGGCGACGTTCTTCCGCACCATGGAGCAGTGGGCCTCGCTGCGCGATCGTCCCTATCACCCGTTAGCAAAAGCCAAGCAAGGGCTCGACGATGAGGAGTACCTGCGTTACCAGGCCGAATTCGCTCGCCCGGTGGCCTTGAACTGGGTCGCGGTGGACCGCACGCTTCTGCAATGCGGTGAAGGCGTGGGGGACCTGGCGCAGTGTTATCCGGCACGCTATTTGTTGCCTGAACCTCTGCAGGCCCGGCTCGCCGGGGAAATGCAGGCCCACGGCCTGGCCGACAGCCACATCGCCTTGCCGGTCCATCCGTGGCAGTGGGAACACGTACTCGATAAACAGTTGGGTGAGGCATTCGCCAAGGGCGATTGCCGGCGCCTGAGCTTCAATGAGGGCGATTTCTTCGCCACCTCGTCGCTGCGCTCCATGACGCCGTGCTTCGACAGCGCCGATTACCTCAAGCTGCCGATGGCCATCCATTCCCTGGGTGCGTCGCGCTACCTGCCGGCAGTGAAAATGATCAACGGCGGCCTGAGTGAAGCCTTGCTCCACGAGGTGCTGGACAAAGACGCGACCCTGCGCCAGTCGCTGCACCTGTGCGACGAGGGCAAGTGGTGGGCGTTCATGCCACCCGAGGCCACGCTGTTCGACGAGGCGCCACGGCACCTGTCGGCCATGGTCCGCGGGTACCCGAGCGCGCTGCTCAACGACGCCGACACCCGCCTGCTGCCGATGGCCGCCCTGGGCACGCCGCTGCTGGGCAGCAACCGTCACTTCTTCGATGACTGGATGCAGTACCGCAACCTGCCGGCCGACGCCGAGTCGGTCATGACCCTGTTCCGCGAACTGGCCCGCAGCTTCTTCGACATCAACCTGCGCATGTTCCGCCTCGGCATGCTGGGGGAAGTCCACGGCCAGAACGCGGTGCTGGTGTGGAAGGACGGCCATGCCGAAGGCCTGCTGCTGCGCGACCACGACTCGCTGCGGATCTTCGTGCCGTGGCTGGAGCGCAACGGCATGGCAGACCCGGTGTACCGGATCAAGAAAGGCCACGCCAACACGCTGTATCACGAGCGTCCGGAAGACCTGCTGTTCTGGCTGCAGACCCTGGGCATCCAGGTCAACATGCGCGCGATCATGGACACCCTGGCGCAGGTCTATTCGATGCCGGTGAGCGGTTTGTGGCAGACCCTGCGGGACGTGCTGGACGAATTGATCGAGACCATCGACTTCGACGCCGAGGCCCGGGCGATGATCAAGGCGCAACTGTTCGAAGCGCCGAACTGGCCGCAGAAGCTGTTGCTCACGCCGATGATCGAACGGGCCGGTGGGCCGGGCAGCATGCCGTTCGGCAAGGGCGAGGTGGTCAACCCGTTCCGCCGGCTGTCGCTGGAGGCCTGAAGGCATGGCGGTCACTCGCGTGCTGGGGGTTGAGCCGGCATTCGCCGACGGGGCCTGCCGGTTCACGGCCGGCGAATGGGCGGTGCTCAGCGGCCCCTTGCGGCTGAAACCGGCAGGGGAGCGCGATTCGTCGCGTTCCCTGGCGGCCCATGAACTGTTGAATGGCGGCGTGTGCCTGCGGCTGCTGGACGAGTTGACGCCGATTCTCGGCTCGCCGTCCCGGGCAATCACCGCCTCGCTGTTGAGCAAGCGGATTTCGTTCCTCACCACCAACGCCTGTCTGTATGCGCTGTCGGCGTGTGACAAGGGGCTGCCGATGTCCCTGGACAACTGCATCATCGAATACGCTCACGACGAGGGCCTCTGGACCTCGTCGATGCCGCTGCTGGACCTCGAGCCGCAGGCCTATGCCGCCGGTGGCCGAGAGGCCTGGCGCGAAAGACTGGTCGGCAGCCTGTTCGCCGGGCTGCTCAAGCCTTTGTGGGACCTGTTCGCCCAGGTCAGCGGCATCTCCCGGCGCATCCTCTGGGAAAACACCGCGGTGCGGGTCTATTCGCTGTATGAAAAACGCATGGACAGCCTGCAGGATCCGTCCATGCGCCAGCGCATCGATGCTGACTTTGACTGGTTGCTGAACCAGGCCGATCCCGGGTTGTTCGGCCTGGATTACAACCCGCTGCGGCATTTTCGCCGCGCGCCCATGCCCCTTGCCAACGGCGGTTGCCGTCGGCTGCGGCGGACCTGCTGTTTCTATTACCAGGCCAGCAACCCGGTCGAATACTGTTCGGCCTGCCCGTTGCTGCGAAAGAGAACACGACATGAATGATTCAATCGCACCAGCGGACGTCACTGATTCGCTGCTGGCACAGTACCGGGGTATCGCTTCGTCCACCCTGGGGCATTTCACCGACAGCGGTTACCTGCGGGGCATCCGCCCGCTGTTCGATAACCTGCGCATGCTCGGCAAGGTGGTCACGGTCAGGCTGTTCACGCCTGACGGTAGTGTCTTGCGCGAAGCCTTGCTGCTGAGCGAGCCAGGAGATGTGCTGGTGGTGGAATGCGTGGGGGATCCCGATTGTGCCTGCTGGGGAGAGCTGCGCACCCTGGCCGGGCTGATCAAAGGCCTGGCCGGTGTCGTGGTGTGCGGCGCGGTGACCGACGTGGCTGCCTTGCGGACCCATCGCCTGCCGGTGTTCAGTCGCGGTGTCAGCGCTTTCACCACCCGCAGCCTTGGGCTTGGCGGCGAAGTCAATCAGCCGATCCGGGTGTCGGGTGTCACCGTGCATCCGGGTGATATTGCCATTGGTGATGACGACGGTGTATTCATCCTCGGGGTGCGACAGGCCAGCGATCTGCTGCCCAAGCTGCTGGCGAAAGAGCAGGCGGATCAGCTTAAGAGAGCCGAGTTCCTGCAACGGATCCAGCGCTGAACGTCAGGCGTCGCGAAACAGGTCGTGAGCATCCAGCAGGCGCCAGGCGATTTCCGGACGTCTTTCCAGGCCGCGGCGAATGGCGGCCGGGATCGACTGGCGAATCTTGCGACAGAGGCCGGGTTGCGCCTGGAACTCGATGGCGATACCGCGCATGGTCCGGACTTCGTTGTAGCCCGGCTCGATGGTCAGGCGGATGCCCAGGTTTTCGTAGAGCCGCTGCTGCAACCGTTCAAGTTCGGCCAGGTCCTGGATGTTTTCCAGCCGTTCGAGCAGGCGCTTTTCTTCCTGGCGATTCAGGCAAAGGATGCGCAGGTCGCTGCCCGCCGTTTCCAGCAAGGCATCACGCCCGCAATCGCAGACGCCAGGCGGGCAGGGGGGACGGATCGGAATCGACGCGGTCATGAGCTCCACAGGTCTGGGGTACGACGAAGCCGCCCTTGAGTCCGTCGGCGGCCCAGGCAATGTGATGCCTGGCGATAGTGGGGTCAACCCTGTCATATGGCCGTCGGTCTGTCACCTGGCATGGCCCGCTCGTCTGCTTATCCGTCGATCCGATCAAATTTTTCCAGGCAGGCACCCTCAAGAAAGACAGGCACGTTGCGGTCCGCTCCGTCATCGCTATGACGACGGCCCTCGTGACAAGCATAAGGAGAGTCCGATCGATGCAAGCGAACCTGTCTACATTACCGTTGCTGGAAGAATTGCTGATGGCCCGCGGACCGGGCGGGCAGGAAGACGAAGTCCGGCAAATCTGCCTACGGGAGCTGGAGCCCCATTGCGACAAGACCTGGGGCGACCCGGCCGGCAACGTGATCGGGCTGATCCAGGGAGCGGCCAGCGGTAGCGCCACCCAAGCACCGGTCCGGGTCATGGCGCATCTGGATGAAATCGCCATGCTGGTCAAACGCGTCGAACCCGATGGCACGTTGCGGGTGGTGGCCTTGGGGGGCGCCAACCCGATCAACTTTGGCGTGTGCCCCGTGGACATCCTCGGCGACCGGGATTTCATTCCTGGCGTCTTGTCGTTCGGGTCGATGCACTGCACGGCGCAAACCCATCAGGGCGCGGATGTCCTGTCCGGGAATGTGCATTGGGAGGACGTCCATGTGATTACCCGCTGTTCACGGGAACAATTGCACAAGCATGGCGTGCGCCCCGGTACGCGGGTGGTGTTGAGCCAGCACTGGCGCCGACCGTTTCGGGTGGGCGACGCCATTGCCGCACACTTTCTCGACGACCGTGCACCGATGGTCGCGACCCTGCAGGCCGCCGCACTGTTGGCCGAGCGCCGGGCGGAACTGGCCGGTGAGGTGTATTTCGTGTTCACCACCCAGGAAGAAGAATCCAATGCCGGGGCGCTGTATGCCGCAGCTCACCTGCCGGGCGAGGTGACCGTTGCCGTCGAGGTCGGGCCGGTGGTGCAGGAGTATGGAACCCGGTTGAGCGTCAACCCGATCATCAACACGGGAGATGAAAAAGGCTGCTACAGCCGCAAGGTCGTCGACCAGCTCTACCGCGCCGGCAAAAGCATCGACCTGGAGCCGCAATTCGCACTGCTGGTGGACTTCGCCAGTGATGCCAGTGCGGTCATGGGCAGCGGGGTGTCGGCCATGGGAGGCTGCATCGCGATACCCACCGAGAACACCCATGGGTTCGAGCTGATCCTGGAGGGCAGCATTGAAGCCTGCGCGGGGACATTGCTGGAGTTCCTGCTCAATCGGGCCGAGGGTGAGTAGCGCTAAAGCCCCTGTGATCGCTGACCCCCTGTGGGAGCGAGCCTGCTCGCGATGACGGCGGCACATTCAACACTGAAGCAAGCAAGTCCACCGCTATCGCGAGCAGGCTCCCACATTGGGGCCAAGGTGCTGGCAGAAGCTGTGTCCACCATCGACCCCCTGTGGGAGCGAGCCTGCTCGCGATGACGGCGGCACATTCAACACTGAAGCAAGCAAGTCCACCGCTATCGCGAGCAGGCTCCCACATTGGGGCCAAGGTGCTGGCAGAAGCTGTGTCCACCATCGACCCCCTGTGGGAGCGAGCCTGCTCGCGATGGCGGCGGCACATTCAACACTGAAGCAAGCAGGTCCACCGCTATCGCGAGCAGGCTCGCTCCCACATTGGGTCAAGGGCTTGGCGGGTGGTGTGTCTACAACCCCAACTCGGACAACCCAGGATGATCATCCGGCCGGCGCCCCAGCGGCCAATGGTATTTGCGTTCGCTTTCCTTGATCGGCAGGTCGTTGATGCAGGCGTAGCGGTTGGACATCAGGCCTTGTTCGTCGAATTCCCAGTTCTCATTGCCGTAGGAGCGGAACCAGTTGCCCGAATCATCGTGCCATTCATAGGCATAGCGCACGGCGATGCGGTTGTCGGTGAACGCCCAGAGTTCCTTGATCAGCCGGTAATCCAGCTCCTTGGCCCATTTGCGGGTCAGGAACGCCTTGGCTTCTTCGCGGTTATGGACGAACTCGGCGCGGTTGCGCCATTGGGTGTCCAGGGTATAGGCCAGGGACACTCGCTGTGGGTCACGGGAGTTCCAGCCATCTTCGGCCAGGCGAACTTTTTCGATAGCCGTTTCACGGGTGAAAGGCGGCAAGGGTGGGCGAACTTCAGCAGGGGACGACATGGCAATTCTCCAGCGAGTGATGAATTAAGTTTCACGACGTTCAACGGGGCAGGCGTTTTACTTCTTTTCAACCAACAACACATTCAACATGTCCTGGGCATGGTCGGCGGCACTGTGATCACCCATGATCAGTGCGACGGTAATGGCACCCTCGATCAGGATCAGTAACTGCCGGGCCAGGGCATCGGGATTTTCGACCCCTTGTTCAGTGCACAACCGGGTGACGTAATCGAGCAGCTTCTGTTTATGCAATTTCGCCAATTGGCGGACCGGGTCCTGTGGGTCTCCGGTTTCACCACTGGTGTTGATGAACGCACAGCCGCGAAAGCCGTCGCTGTCAAACCAGCCCTTGAGCACGGTGAACAGGTGATAGAGCCGGGCGGCCGGGGTAGGGGCTTTGTCGACCTCGGTGCTGAACCAGTGCATCCAGCGCTCGTCCCGGCGCTTGAGGGCGGCCAGGATCAGGTCGTCCTTGTTGGCGAAATAGCGGTAGACGCTTTTCCTGGAGACGCCGGCGGTTTTCACCAGCAGATCCATGCCGGTGGCTGCAATGCCACTTTTATAGATCAGCTTTTCGGCGACATCGAGGATGATGTCTCGGGTGTCGTTGCTTATGATTTCGTTCATGGCGTGAACAGTAGAACGATCGTTCTCCTTGGTCAAATGTTTTTCCTGTAACTGCACTTTCGGGTGCTCAGCTTCCTGGCGATGGTGTCCCCGGCATCGTCATCGCCAACAAGCTGTACTCCCACAGAGTCCCAAACCCATCCGCCATGGTGTAAGCTCAGCGGCTCTTCGGAATCGACCTTTTGCGAGCCCTATGCCGTCGCTTTTCAAACGCTCCCTGCTGCCCAAGCTGCGCAGCTTTGCACTGACCGCTGACGCCGTGACCATCCTCGATGGCGCCGCCGAGTTCCGCCGTTGCCTGCTGGAGAAAATCGCCCAGGCCACCCAGCGCATCTATATCGTCGCCCTGTATCTGCAACAGGACGAAGCCGGCCAGGAAATCCTCGATGCCTTGCATGCCGCCAAAGCGGCGCGTCCGGAACTGGATGTGGTCGTGGTGGTGGACTGGCTGCGGGCCCAGCGCGGGCTGATCGGCGCCAAGAAGCAGCCGGGCAACTCGGCGTGGTACCAGGAGCAGACGCGCCTCCACGCCAGCGAAGTGCCGATCTACGGGGTGCCGGTGCAGACCCGCGAGCTGTTCGGCGTGCTGCACCTCAAAGGCTTCGTGATCGACGACTGTGTGCTCTACAGCGGCGCAAGCCTGAACAACGTCTACCTGCACAAGTTCGACAAGTATCGTTACGACCGCTATCACCTGCTGCAGAACACCGCGTTGGCCGATTCGATGCATCACCTGGTGCAACACGGGCTGGTCACCTCCAAGGCCGTGCATCGCCTGGACCTGCCGAACCTGCCCAGCACCCGCAGTTTGCGCAAGGACATTGGCGACCTGCGCAGCCGGCTCAAGTACGCGGCCTATGACACCACGGCCGGTAGCCTCGACAAGACTGGCCTGTCGGTGAGCCCGTTGCTGGGCGTCGGCAAGAACAACCCGCTGAGCCGGGCGATCGGCGAACTGATCGCCAGCAGCCGCCGGCAACTGACCATTTGCACGCCGTACTTCAACCTGCCCCTGGCGGTGACCCGGGAGCTCAACCGCGCCCTGGCCCGTGGGGTCAGGATCGATATCATCGTCGGCGACAAGACCGCCAACGACTTCTTCATCCCGCCGAGCGAACCGTTCAAGATCATCGCGGCGCTGCCTTACCTGTATGAAATCAGCCTGCGTCGCTTCGCCAAGCGGCATCAGCGCTACATCGACAGCGGCCAGTTGAACCTGCACTTGTGGCGTGACGGCGACAACAGCTATCACCTCAAGGGCATGTGGGTGGACGAGCGCTACACCTTGCTGACCGGCAACAACCTCAACCCGCGGGCTTTCCGCCTGGACCTGGAGAACGCCCTGCTGCTGGACGACCCCAAGGGTGAGTTGCTGGAACCCCGCCAGGCCGAGCTCGAGCAGATCTACCGGCACACCCGCCGGATCGAACGCTACCTGGACCTGGAAGCGCTGCCGGACTACCCGGCGGCGGTGGCCAAGTTCCTGAAGCGGGTCAGTCGGGTGCGCATCGAGCGGCTGCTTTACCGGATCCTGTGAACACCGGTGCCATGGCCGAAAAAGACACCATCTCCATCCAGTTGGTGCGTGAGGCGCTGCTGCAAAGCTGCGCCCCAGGCCCGGCAACCGATGAGGTGTTGAGCAAGGTCGGCATCGACCCCGCGTGGTTCGACAACCCCGAGGCGCGGGTGCCGGCGGCGGCCTATGCGCGGCTGTGGCGCTTGCTCGCAAGACGCCTGGACGATGAGTTTTTCGGCATGGACCCGCGCAAGCTCAAGTCCGGCAGCCTGGCCTTCCTGTGCCAGTGCGCCATGGCCCAGCCAACGCTGGCGGCCGGGCTGACGGCGGGGCTGGGGTTCCTGTCGCTGATGCTTGAACAGTTACCGGCCCAGTGGGTCCGCCAGCAGAGCCTGGCAGAGATCGTCCTGCTGGAAGACGATCAGGCACCACGGCGGGCCTTTACCTACTTCACCTATTGGATGATCGTCCATGGCGTGGCCTGCTGGCTGGCAGGACGGCGCATTCCCATCCTGTCCGTCGAACTGCGCTGCGCGGCGCCGGATTTCTGCGACGACTACCGGGTGATGTTCTCCCAGAACCTGCGCTTCGACCGGCCGCGCACCCGGATGATCTTCGCCGCCGAGCACCTGGACCTGCCCATCCGCCGCAGTGCCGAGGAACTCAAGCGTTTCCTCGCCCGGGCACCGGCCAATATCCTGGTCAAATACCGCGACCCGCAAAGCCTTGCCAGCCGGATCCGCCAGGACCTGCGCCAGTTGCCTGCCGAACAATGGCCGGAAACCGAAGCCCTGGCCCAGCGGTTGTGTGTGTCGGCGTCGACCCTGCGCCGGCGCCTGGCGGAGGAAGGGCAGACCTACCAGGGGCTCAAGGACAGCGTGCGCAAGGAGCTGGCCATCACCTGGCTCGCCGAACCCTCCATCAGCTTCGTCGAGATCGCGTCGCGCCTGGGCTTTGCCGATGCCAGCTCGTTCTACAAGGCGTTCCGCAAGTGGTCCGGGTCCAATCCGGGGCATTATCGCAGCCTGATTCTCAACGATCCCAACTGAGCACAACGGCGGTGATGAGATTGATCCACGTTGGACGATGTAGGAGCTGCCGAGTGCAACGAGGCTGCGATCTTGCCCCAGACAATTGAGTCGCGAGCGAAAGGTCAAAATCAAAAGATCGCAGGCTTCGCCAGCTCCTACAATAAGCGCCGTTAGCGGTTTGCCTCCTCACAAATCTGTCATTTCTCTTTGATATAAGCCTTCAGGTACAGAAAAACAGGCCATCAGACAGAGTAGTGTATGGAAGTGACCGTTGTGGGTAGCCATTGTGTCAGTTTGCGGGCGGTGTCCTGCGGTGTGTTGGCTGGCTCTGCGCCAGGGCTGACGCGATGAGGATATTGGTCACCGGCGCCGCCGGTTTCATCGGTTTCCATACCGTCAAGCGCTTATGCAGCGATGGCCACCAGGTGATTGGCGTCGATAACCTCAACAGCTACTACAGCGTCGAGTTGAAACAGGCCCGGCTTGCACAGTTGGACGGGTACTCCAACTTTCAGTTCCAGTGGCTCGACGTGGCCGACAAGCAGGCGCTGCAGGATCTGTTTGCCGAACACGCTTTCAAACACGTCGTTCATCTCGCCGCCCAGGCGGGTGTGCGTTATTCCATCGACCATCCGGACACCTATGCCCAGAGCAATCTGGTGGGATTCCTCAACATCCTCGAAGCCTGCCGTGCCCATGAGCCGGCGCACCTGATCTATGCATCGAGCAGCTCGGTGTATGGGTTGAACGACCATCTGCCGTATGCCACGACCGACCCGGTCGATCGGCCCATGTCGTTCTATGCCGCGACCAAGCGGGCCAACGAGTTGATGGCGCATTCCTACGCCCATCTCTACGGCATCCCCACCACCGGCCTGCGCTTTTTTACCGTGTATGGGCCGTGGGGCCGACCCGACATGGCGCTGTTCAAGTTCACTGACGCCATCTTGAACGGCCGCGCCATCGATGTGTACAACGACGGCGCGATGTCTCGGGATTTCACCTACATCGACGACATCGTCGAAGGCCTGGTGCGTTTGATACCACGCCCGCCTACCGATGAGCGCGGCGCGCCGAACAAGGTCTACAACATTGGACGTGGTTCGCCGGTGCAGCTTCTGCACTTTGTCGAATGCATCGAAGAAGCGACAGGCATCCGCGCCATCAAGAACCTCTTGCCGTTGCAGTCAGGCGACGTGGTCAACACCTGGGCGGATACCCGTGACCTGGAAGAACGGGTGGATTTTCGTCCGCAGGTTCCGGTGTCCAGCGGCGTACGGTCGTTTGTCGATTGGTACCGCGACTATTACCGCGTTTAAGCGCGCAATCTCGAATGTCTATAGGAACGTCATGCACGAAAGCCCTTATGTATCGGTCTTGATCCCGGCGAAGAACGAAGCAGGCAACCTCATTCCATTGTTGGAGGAGGTGCGTGCAGCACTGGTCAACGAGGCCTTTGAAGTGATCGTGGTGGACGATGGCAGCACCGATGCCACCGCGGCCGAACTGCGCACACTGCAAGGCCAGGGTTACCCTCAATTGCGGGTGCTCAGCCATGCCCGTTCCCTGGGGCAGAGTACTTCCATTCACCACGCCGCTGTGGTCGCACGTGGGCACTGGTTGGCGACCCTGGACGGCGATGGCCAGAACGACCCGGCCGATTTGCCGAAAATGCTCGAGCTGGTGCGCGGTTCGGAGGGCAAACCCGCGGGCGTCAAGCTGGTGGCGGGGCATCGGGTGAACCGTCGGGACACGGCGAGCAAGCGCTGGGCTTCGCGATTTGCCAACAAGCTGCGGGCCAGTCTGCTGAAAGACCAGACCCCGGACACCGGTTGCGGCATCAAACTGATCGAGCGCGAGGCGTTTCTGCGCTTGCCATACTTCGATCACATGCACCGCTTCATCCCGGCCCTGATCCGCCGTCACAATGGTCGGATGCTGGTTCAGCCGGTCAACCACCGTGAGCGTGGGGCAGGGGTGTCCAACTATGGAAACCTGGACCGTGCCCTGGTGGGCATCGTCGATCTGTTGGGGGTGTGGTGGTTGATAAAACGCACCCGCCTGGACGTCAACGCACAAGAAAGCGAGGCCTGACATGGGCAGGGAATCGATGTGGCTGGCCGTGGGTTTCATGGGCCAGTTGGTCTTTACCGGGCGCTTTGCCCTGCAGTGGCTCTACAGTGAATACAAGAAGCGCAGCATGATCCCGGTGGGGTTCTGGTACCTGAGCATTGCCGGCAGTGCGTTGCTGCTGGCGTACGCCATTTATCGTGAAGACCCGGTCTTCATCCTCGGCCAGTCCTTCGGCTTCATCGTGTACCTGCGCAACCTGCAATTGATCGCCAGGCAGCATGAACACAAAGGCCTCGAGCTGGACAAAAGGGGCTGAAACGGTGCGGATACGATTGTCTTCCCCTCGGCTGGAATTGCTGGGTTTTGCGCTACTGGCGTTGGTCATGGTGGGGGCCGGGCTCGGCTGGCGGCAACCGCTGAATGTCGATGAAGAACGCTTCCTCGGTGTCGCCCTGGAAATGCTCCAGAACGGCTCATGGTTCATTCCCCATCGAGCCGGGGAAATCTACGCGGACAAGCCACCCCTGTTCATGTGGACCGTGGCGCTGTTCGTGCAACTGACCCAACTGCCAAAAGTCGCCCTGTACTTGCCTGCGCTGTTGGCCGGCAGCGTGACCACGGCTTGCTTGTATGACCTGGGCCGGCGCTTGTGGGGGCGGCGTATCGGTGTGATTGCCGCGCTGCTGTTCCTGGCGACCTACCAGACCTACAGCATCCTGCGCACCGGGCAGATCGATGGTTTTCTCGCGCTCTGGACCATCCTTGGCATCTATGGCCTGTGCCGGCACCTGCTGCTCGGCCCGGACTGGCGCTGGTACTACGTGGCTTGCGCGGCGATGGGGTTTGGCGTCATCAGCAAGGGGGTGGGTTTTCTGCCGGTGTTGATGCTGATTCCATATGCCTATGCGGTGCGCAAGGGTTGGAAAGGCGTGACGCCGATGCCCGGTAAAGCCGGCGCCTGGTGGCTGGGGCTGCTGGTGGCGCTGGCTGCCATTGCAGTGTGGCTGGGCCCGCTGTTGTTGATCGTGGCGCAAGGCAGCGCCGACAGCCTGGCCTATACCCAGGAAATCCTGTTCAAGCAAACGGCGGGGCGCTATGCCAATGCGTGGGAGCATCGCGAACCCTTCTGGTACTTCTTCGTCCAGGTGATTCCGAAGTACTGGTTACCGATTTTCTTCATGCTGCCCTGGCTGGTGCCGGCCTGGCGCAGGCAATTGCTCAAGCACGATGGTCGGGTGCTGGTATTGCTCGGCTGGGTGGTGCTGGTGTTGCTGTTCTTCAGCCTGAGCAGCGGCAAGCGCAAGCTGTATATCTTTCCGGCATTGCCTGGGTTGATTCTGCTGGTGGCACCGCTGGTTCCGTGGATGTTGCGCCGCTGGTTCAGCCGGCGTCCGCGGGGCAGGACGGTGTTCGCGGTGCTGACGGTGGTGTGGCTGTGCGCCTGGTTCGTGCGTGGCTTCATCGAGCCCCACAAGGAGGGCGTCAACCCCCACGAAACCCTCATGGCTGACGTGGCGCGATTGAGCAACAACGCCGAGCTGGTGCTGGTCGGTTGGCGTGAGGGGCACTGGTTGTTCGCCCGGCAACCCATCGTGCATTTCGGCTTTTATGGCAAGCAGTCCCTGGAACAGTCCGCGCTCTGGCTTCGCAGTCACCCGCAGGCCTATGCGCTGGTGCCTGCGCGGGATCTGGCGCGTTGTTACAACCCGCAAAAGGCCCATAGTGTCGGTGAAACTTCCAGGGCCGAGTGGTTCCTGGTGGGGGCCGATGCGGATAACCAGCGCTGCCAGCCTCCGGCGCCTGGGAAGGTCTATTCATTCGCTTGGAAACAGCCTTTGTAGCGACTGGGAAATTGCTATCGCGAGCAGGCTCGCTCCCACAAGGGTTTTGCGTCCAACACAAATCCCCTGTGGGAGCGAGCCTGCTCGCGATAGGGTCACAACTGGCAACCCATCCCCCAAACCATGGCCAAACCAGTCAAGCAACTTGAGGGCTTTGACCATTGCCGCCTGACCCCGTCGGCGCGAGTATTCCCCTGTTCACGGTTCCCCCAACCAATAAAAAGTACAGAGGGATTTTGGTCATGCGCGATTACTCGTCCGCCACATCGCAGTTCGATTACCAGCACACCGTCAATGCCGCACTGCACGGTTCGCTCGAGGCGCTGAACGCCTGCGTCGAATGTTGCGACCAGCATGCGTTGCCGGGGCGCATCGCGTTGTTCTGGGAGGGCCGTGACGGCAGCGACGCGACCTGGACCTACCGTGACCTGCAGGACCACGCCGCGCGTTTCGCCAATTTCCTGCTGACCCAGGGCGTGGGCAAGGGCGACAAGGTTGCCGGCCTGCTGCCTCGCACTGCGGAGCTGCTGATCGTGGTGCTCGCCACCTGGCGCATCGGGGCGGTGTATCAGCCGTTGTTCACTGCGTTCGGCCCCAAGGCCATCGAGCACCGTCTCGGTGGATCTGGCGCACGCATCGTCGTCACCGACGCAGTCAATCGGCCCAAGCTCAACGAAGTGACCGGTTGTCCCACCGTGGTCACCGTCGGCGGCGAAAAAGGCCGGGGGATCGTTCGGGGCGACTACAGTTTCTGGGCTGAAGTGGCGAACCATTCCAATCAATGCGAACCGGTGATGCTCACCGGCGAGGACCCCTTCCTGCTGATGTTCACCTCCGGCACCACCGGGCCGGCCAAGGCGTTGTCCATACCGCTCAAGGCCATCGTCGCCTTCCAGAGCTACACCCGGGACGCCGTGGACCTGAGGCCCGAAGACGCGTTCTGGAATCTTGCCGATCCGGGCTGGGCCTACGGCGTCTACTTCGGCGTGACTGGCCCGTTGGCGATGGGACATCCCATCACGTTCTACGATGGTCCGTTTACCCTGGAAAGCACCTGCCGGGTCATCAACAAGTACGGCATCACCAACCTCACGGGTTCGCCCACGGCTTATCGCCTGCTGATTGCCGGCGGCGAGCAGTTCGCCCGGTCGATCAAGGGCCGGCTGCGCATCGTCAGCAGTGCCGGCGAGCCGCTGAACCCGGAAGTGATCCGCTGGTTCGCCGATAACCTGGACGTGGTGATCCATGACCATTACGGCCAGACCGAACTGGGCATGGTGCTGTGCAACCACCATGGGCTGACGCATCCGGTGCACCTGGGCGCGGCCGGTTTCGCCTCGCCAGGCCACCGGATCGTGGTGCTGGATGAAAACCATCAGGAACTGGGCGTCGGCCAGCCGGGGATTCTCGCCGTCGACCGTAGCCAGTCACCCATGTGCTGGTTCGCCGGCTACCAGGGCGGGCCGACCAAATCCTTCGTCGGCAATTATTACCTGAGCGGTGACACCGTTGAGCTGAACCCGGACGGCAGCATCAGTTTCGTCGGCCGCAGTGACGACGTGATCACCACCTCGGGCTATCGCGTCGGTCCCTTCGACGTGGAAAGCGCCCTGATTGAACACCCGGCGGTGGTCGAAGCGGCGGTGATCGGCAAACCCGACCCGGAGCGGACCGAACTGGTGAAGGCCTTCGTCGTGCTCAGCGCCCAGTACCGCGCCGCGCCGGAGCTGGCCGAAGAGTTGCGCCAACATGTGCGCAAGCGCCTCGCCGCCCATGCCTATCCCCGTGAAATCGAATTTGTCAGCGACTTGCCGAAAACCCCAAGCGGCAAAGTACAGCGCTTTATCTTGCGCAACCAGGAAGTCGCCAAAGCCCAAGAAGCGGCGGCGCAGAACGTTTCAGCTTGAATCCAAGGAAACCATGATGCAGATCGACAACAAGATTTTCCTCGTCAGCGGCGGTGCGTCCGGCCTCGGTGCGGCCACTGGCGAGCTGCTGGTCAAGGCCGGCGCCAAGGTGATGCTGGTGGACCTCAATGCCGAAGCCGTGGCCGCCCAGGCACAGAAGCTCGGCTGCCAGAGCGTAGTGGCGGACATCAGCAACGAGGCGGCGGCCGAAGCGGCGGTCAAGGCTACGGTCGAGGCCTTCGGTGGCCTCAATGGCCTGGTGAACTGCGCCGGCATCGTGCGTGGCGAGAAGATCCTCGGCAAGAACGGTCCCCATGGGCTCGCCAGTTTCAGCCAGGTGATCAACGTCAACCTGATCGGCAGTTTCAATCTGCTGCGCCTGGCCGCTGCGGCCATTGCCGAAACCGAGGCCGATGCCGACGGCGAGCGCGGCGTGATCATCAACACCGCGTCGGTGGCAGCGTTCGACGGGCAGATCGGCCAAGCGGCCTATGCGGCGTCCAAGGGCGCGATCGCCAGCCTGACCCTGCCGGCCGCCCGGGAACTGGCGCGTTTCGGGATCCGCGTGATGACCATCGCGCCAGGTATTTTCGAAACGCCGATGATGGCCGGCATGACCCCGGAGGTCCGCGATTCCCTGGCCGCCGGCGTACCGTTCCCGCCGCGCCTGGGCAAACCGGCCGAGTACGCGGCGCTGGTCAGGCATATCATTGAGAACAGCATGCTCAACGGCGAGGTGATCCGTCTCGACGGTGCCTTGCGTATGGCCGCCAAATAGGAAGGGAACAGTCATGTCCAACGATCCGATTGTCATCGTCAGCGCCGTCCGCACCCCCATGGGCGGTTTCCAGGGCGAACTCAAGAGCCTCAGTGCCCCGCAACTGGGCGCCGCCGCGATCAAGGCCGCCGTGGAGCGCGCCGGTATTGCCCCGAATTCCGTAGAAGAAGTGCTGTTCGGCTGCGTGCTCGCCGCCGGCCAGGGCCAGGCCCCGGCGCGGCAAGCGGCGCTGGGGGCCGGGCTCGACAAGTCGACCCGCTGCACCACCCTGAACAAGATGTGCGGCTCGGGCATGGAAGCGGCGATTCTCGCCCATGACATGCTCGTTGCCGGCAGCGCCGAGGTGGTGGTGGCCGGCGGCATGGAAAGCATGTCCAACGCCCCGTATCTGCTCGATCGCGCCCGCAGCGGCTTGCGCATGGGCCACGGCAAGGTCCTGGACCACATGTTCCTCGACGGCCTGGAAGATGCCTACGACAGGGGTCGCCTGATGGGCACCTTCGCCGAGGATTGCGCCGAAGCCAACGGTTTCAGCCGTGAAGCCCAGGACGCCTTCGCCATTGCCTCCACCACCCGCGCCCAGCAGGCGATCAAGGACGGCAGTTTCGATGCCGAGATCGTGCCGCTGCAGGTCATGGTCGGCAAGGAACAGGTCACGGTGAGCCATGACGAACAGCCGCCCAAGGCGCGGATCGACAAGATCGCGTCCCTCAAGCCGGCGTTCCGCGAGGGCGGTACGGTGACGGCGGCCAACGCCAGCTCGATTTCCGATGGCGCCGCGGCGCTGGTGCTGATGCGCCAGAGCCAGGCCACCCAGCGGGGTTTGAAGCCCCTGGCGGTGATTCACGGCCACGCGGCGTTTGCCGATACCCCGAGCCTGTTCCCTACCGCACCGATTGGCGCGGTGAAGAAGCTGATGCAAAAGACCGGCTGGGCGCTGGACGAAGTCGATCTGTTCGAAGTCAACGAAGCGTTTGCCGTGGTAGGGCTGGTGACCATGGGCAAGTTGGAGATTCCCCACGACAAGGTCAACATCCACGGCGGCGCCTGTGCGCTGGGCCATCCGATTGGTGCATCGGGGGCGCGGATCCTGGTGACGCTGCTCTCCGCCCTGCGCCAGAAAGGCCTCAAGCGCGGTGTCGCGGCGATTTGCATCGGCGGCGGTGAAGCCACGGCCATGGCCGTTGAATGCCTGTATTAAGGAACCATCATGCTCCCGACTGAAGAACAGACACAGATCAGCGACGTGGCCCGGCAGTTTGCCCAGGAACGCTTGAAACCGTTCGCTGCCGAGTGGGACCGCGAGCACCGCTTCCCCAGGGAAGCCATCGCTGAGATGGCCGAGCTGGGTTTCTTCGGCATGCTCGTGCCGGAGCAGTGGGGCGGTTGCGACACCGGCTATCTGACCTATGCCATGGCCCTGGAAGAAATCGCCGCCGGCGACGGGGCGTGCTCGACCATCATGAGCGTGCACAACTCGGTGGGCTGCGTGCCGATCCTCAAGTTTGGCAGCGATGAGCAGAAGGCCCGGTTCCTCACGCCCCTGGCCAGCGGTGCGATGCTCGGCGCCTTCGCCCTGACCGAGCCCCAGGCTGGTTCCGACGCCAGCAGCCTCAAGACCCGGGCGCGACTGGACGGTGATCATTACGTGCTCAACGGTAGCAAGCAGTTCATCACCTCGGGGCAGAACGCCGGGGTGGTGATCGTGTTCGCGGTGACCGATCCGGGTGCGGGCAAGCGTGGCATCAGCGCGTTCATCGTGCCCACCGACTCACCGGGCTACAGCGTGGCACGGGTCGAGGACAAACTCGGCCAGCATGCTTCCGACACCTGCCAGATTCTGTTCGAGGATGTGAAGGTGCCGGTCGCCAATCGACTGGGGGAGGAGGGTGAAGGCTACAGGATCGCCCTGGCGAACCTGGAAGGCGGACGGGTCGGCATCGCCGCGCAATCGGTCGGCATGGCGCGGGCGGCTTTCGAGGCGGCCCGGGACTATGCCCGCGAACGCCAGAGCTTCGGCAAGCCGATCATCGAGCACCAGGCCGTGGCGTTCCGCCTGGCGGACATGGCGACCCAGATCGCCGTAGCGCGGCAGATGGTGCATTACGCCGCCGCGCTGCGGGATAACGGTCAGCCTGCATTGGTGGAGGCGTCCATGGCCAAGTTGTTCGCCTCGGAAATGGCCGAAAAAGTCTGCTCCATGGCATTGCAAACCCTGGGCGGATACGGTTATCTCAACGACTTCCCGCTGGAGCGCATCTACCGCGACGTGCGGGTCTGCCAGATCTACGAAGGCACCAGCGACATTCAGCGCATGGTCATTTCGCGCAATCTTTGAACAGGAGTCCTGCATGAGCTACGAAACGATTTTGTTGGAAATCAAGGACCGTGTCGGCCTGATCACCCTCAACCGTCCTCAGGCGTTGAACGCCTTGAACGCGCAGATCGTCAGCGAGTTGAACCACGCGCTGGACAGCCTGGAAGCGGACCCGAAGATCGGCTGCATCGTGCTGACCGGCTCGAAGAAAGCCTTCGCCGCCGGGGCCGATATCAAGGAAATGGCCGAGCTGACCTATCCGCAGATCTACCTCGACGACCTGTTCAGCGACAGCGACCGCGTGGCCAACCGCCGCAAGCCGATCATCGCGGCGGTGAACGGCTTCGCCCTGGGTGGCGGCTGTGAGCTGGCCTTGATGTGCGACTTCATCCTGGCCGGCGACAACGCCAAGTTCGGCCAGCCGGAAATCAACCTCGGCGTGCTGCCGGGCATGGGCGGCACCCAACGGCTGACCCGGGCGGTGGGCAAGGCCAAGGCCATGGAAATGTGCCTGACCGGGCGTTTCATCGATGCGGTGGAAGCGGAACGCTGCGGCATCGTGGCGCGGATCGTACCGGCCGATGAGTTGCTGGACGACGCCCTGAAGACCGCGGCGCTGATTGCTTCCAAGTCGGTGCCGATCAGCATGATGGTCAAGGAAAGCGTCAACCGTGCGTTTGAAGTGAGCCTGTCTGAGGGGGTGCGTTTCGAACGGCGCGTGTTCCATGCGGCGTTCGCGACCCAGGATCAGAAAGAAGGCATGGCGGCCTTCGTGGCCAAGCGGCCGGCGGAGTTCCAGGACAAGTAAGCGGCGCCCTCACTGACGCCATCGCGAGCAGGCTCGCTCCCACATGGGATCCGGGGTGAACGCAGCATCTGCATACACCCCCAAACCCTGTGGGAGCGAGCCTGCTCGCGAAGGCGTCGGCACTGTCAACATCCTCGCAAGCTGACCCACCGCCATCGCGAGCAGGCTCGCTCCCACAAGGGTTCCAGGGAGATCACAGAATCTGTGGTTGCCAGCACAACCTGTGGGAGCGAGCCTGCTCGCGATGACGGCAGCACAGTCAACATCTCTGTAACTGATCCACCGTTATCGCGAGCAAGCTCGCTCCCACAGGGGCCCGCCCTGCGCTAGAAGTAATACGGAAACTTGAGGCTGAAGCTGAAGTCCGGTGCATCGTCGGTCAGCCCGATGGACAGGTTGGGCACGATGGTCAGGTTGTCGGAAGCGGCGATGGTCATGCCGATGTTGAAGTAGCCGGCATTGGCGTCACTGGACACCACCGACTCCCAATCCCCGCCATCCTGCTTGAGCTTGCTTTTCTTCTGGATCAGGTCGGATACCGAGAACGACATGCTCATCTTCTCGTTCAAGGCAAAGGCAACGCCAGCGCCGATCTGGAAGCTGTCGCCGATCCGCACCTTGCCCGGGACCTTCTGGTTGACGGTGGAGCTGATGTCGTCGAACGATTCTTCGAAGTTATGGGTGTAGGCCAGGGTGCCGAACAGCACGGCCGGGTCGAAGGTCTTGACCAGGGAGAGTCCGGGGGTGATCGACCAGACGCCGTTGCCGGTGGGCAGATCGTCAGGTACGAACAGGTTGGTGTTGCTCTGGGACTGGCGCAGTTTGATACCGAATGGATCCTTGCCGGTTGGGGCCTTGACGCGCAGGGTCACCACCGCATCGGGAGTGTTGACCGATTCGTCCATGAACTTGTAGGCAATGCCGAAATTGACATCGCCGATGGTAGGGTCGCGGGTAACGGTTTCTTCGCTGGTGACCCCGGCCGCCCCGTTGTTGGCGCCGCCGGATTGGTACGTGGATTCGCGGTAGACCACCGGCACATTGAGGTCGAACTGCCAGCGATTGTCGAAGTTGTAGCGCCCGGTGAGGTCCAGCGTCCAGGTGTCGGCCTTGATCCGGTCCAGGTTGATGTTGCCCAGGAAAATCGAATCCAGGGCCAGGAAACCGTTGAGGATCAACTGCCGGGTATCGTAGCGCGAATAGGTCACGCCGGTTTCGAAGCTGAATTTGCCGCCACCGAAGAAGCCGCTGGCTTCGTCATAGAGATTGGAGACGCTCTGGGCCGGTTGTGAGTCGTCGGCCAGGGATTGCCCGTAGCCGCTGCCGCCAGCCGTTGTCGCGCCGCTGCCGGCCACGCTCTGGTTGCCTTTCATGTCGGCCGGGGATTTGACCAGGCGCTTGGTCGGCGGAGCGGCGGGCTGGTCCTCTACCTGGCGAACCCGTTGCTCGAGTACCGCCAGGGCCTTTTGTTGGACTTCGTATCGTTGCTTGAGCTCAAGCAACTCCTGCTTCAATGCCTCAATGTCCGCATCCGGTGCTGCTTGCAGCAGGGTCGCGGGGAACAATGTGCTCAGACACATTACAGTGCGCAACGATACGGATCGATACATGAATGCCGCCCCTATTTGCCCAGTGGTCGAAAAGCAGCGTAGTTCAATACCCGAGGTTGCGCAGGCCGCGCAGTTGGGTCAGGTTGCAGTCCAGTGCCCCGGCACTGGGACCGTTGTTGTTCAGCACGACGTTGAGCTGGGTCATGTTGTTGACCAGGTTGCTGTTGCCCAGCAGGCGGGTGTTCTGCAGCAGGCCGCCCTGGGCCACTTGCTGCAGGGCGTTGCCCTGGTTGTGGCTGGCCTGGATCGCCATCTGCACGCCGCTGCCGGTCGCTGTTACCGCGACACTGCCGGCGGCGTTGCTGCCGCTGATGGTCTGGCCACTGCTCAACAGTTGGCCTTGGGAGGGCAGGAGGGCGGGGGCCTGGTTGCTTTCTTTTACGTTGATGCTGACGTTGTTGTAGGCGGTATTGCCATCGCCCGCAGCGCGTACGCTCTGGGTCACGCCCTGGCTCGTCCCAAGACCCGCACCACCGGTAATGTTGCCGCTGCCCTGTTCCGGAGCGCTGCCGTTGCCGGTCTGCTTGATGGTGGAGACGTAGAATTCGGGTTTGATGGTGGAGGCCTGGATCTGCATGGTACTGGTGGCGCCGATCAGGTCGCCGCTGGCGTTGCGCCAGGTACTGCTCATGACGATGCCGAAGCTGATGATTCGTCCGGGCATGACATAACGGCCACGCAGCTCGGCGAGCTCCTGGTCCTTGACTTCGATGGGTTTGAATCCGGCATGGGCGAAGCCCGATGCGGTCGCGGCCAGGCAGGCCAGCGACAGCCAGTGTGCAGTTTTCATGTACCGCTCCCGGAGCATCCAGCTCCTTTTGTATTTATCCTTGGCAGTTGGCCGGCGATTAAAAGAAGTCGCTCTGTATGAAGCCGAAATCCATCAGTTCCGCATCCTTGACCGGGTTGAACCCGTCAAGCTTGTTGCGTGCCGTCAACGGTTGCGGAGGGTTGCGCAGGGCGTTGGTCTTGTCATAGCCGGGACCGACGATGGCAAAGACGATGCCGTTCCAGCCTTTGACAAAATCGTCGTGGGCGTAGCGTTTGTGGCCCAGCACCGGGTCGCCGATGTAGACCCATTGCTTGTCGGCCCGCTGCAACACCACGAAGTGCTTGTAGCCACGTATTTCCATCAGGACCACCACCGGTATCGTCACGGCTTCGAGCTTTTCCGGCGGGATCCGGTAGCCTCGGGCGCGCATGCCGATGCCTTCCACGTAGCGTTTCATGTCCAGCATGGAAAACCCCTGGGTACGCACGAGGTTCTGGTCGGCATTGACCAGCATGCCCTTGATGACATGCTCTTCATCGACATCAAGCCAATAGGCCTGGCGCAGCACCGTAGCCAGTGCAGCGGCGCCGCAGCTGAAATCGGTTTTCTGCTCGACGATGTCGCTGAACTTGCGCTCGCGCACGCTTTGTACCGGTTTGTAGACCAGCATGCCGCCGGGCAGGGCGGCGACCGGCATTTGCGCGGCTTCAGTGACGCAAGCCAGGCAAAGCAGCAGTGAGAGGGCAGTCGCACGCATGATCGATACGCCTTATGGAAACCCTGAAAAAGAAGCCCCGTTGCCGGGGCCCCATTTCACACGTAGTTACATGCAGGCTTTGCAGCCAGCAGCGATGGACAGCGAGTTGCTCTGTTGGTTGCCCACGCCCGCCGACACGTTGGCGCCGCCGTTGCCGGAGAAGCCGTTCATGGAGTTGCTCATGGTGGCGTTGTTGATCACAGGGTTTTTCCAGCCATCGCGGGTCAACACCTGCTGGGTGTTGCTGCCGGCCAGCTCGAAAGTGCCCACGGCGGTGAACTTGAACTTGTCGTCATCGTGACCACCGCCATAACCGCCGCCTTTGTTGTCCCAGCCGCCATGGTTGTCGCCTTCGGAAGTACCGCTGCCTTTGGCCTTGAACGTGCCAGAGGCTTCATAGGTGCTGGTGAGGGTGTCGGTTTTGTAGGTCCGCACGCCTTTGTTGTCCACCGACAGGCCGGTGGAGGTCTGGTCGGCTGCGGCAGAGGCTGTTGCGATACGGCCTCCGGAGACGGCGATGGCCAGGTTGTTTTTCTGTTGGTTGAAGTTGCCGGCGGTCACGTTGATGCCGATGTTGCCGGAGCCATTGTTGCCTGCGTTGGTAAGCGAGGCGTTGTTCTGGGTCGAGTTGTTCTTGACGTAGTTGTTGTTATTGACCTGCGTGGCGCTGGACATGGCGACAGCCGAGCCGAAGATGAAGCTTTCATCTGCAGTGGCCAGGGCCGCGGCGTTGTCCTGCTGGTTGCCGTCGCCGCCAGCGACGTTGGCGCCCATGTTGCCGTTGCTGCCATTGAGCGAGTCCTTGGCTTCAGCGGTGTTTTTGGTGGCCTGGTTGGTCACTACGTTACCGTCGCTGTTCTGCTCATCCAGCACCGTGGCCGCAGCTCCGGCAGTAATGGAGAGCTGTTCCTGCCAGGTAGGTCCTTTCGGACCATGGTCGCCATGTCCGTGACCTCCGTGACCGTGATTGTTATCGTTGCCACCGGCCTGTGCGGCCATTGCCATGACAGCGGCGAGAGCGAAAACCAATGGTTTGAGTGCCATTGTAGGTTTCATGGTGTTTCTCCTTGCTTGTCGTTGGTTAAGTGTCAGTACTTTCTTATGGGTCTACTGCCCGGGTCAGTCGGCGACCCGGATGCTCAGGGTGTTAGCCATTCGGTTCCCCACCCCGGCACTCTGGTTCACCTGGATGACCCCACGGCTGCCGGTGAAGGCCTGGTCGCTGGTGACGACCTGGCGACTGCCGGTAGGGGTGCCAGTTGCTCCTGAGTTCGGTAACAACGCCACGTTCTGTTGGGAAAGCGCGCTGTCGTCAATGCTCTGCGGCTGGGCGCTGATGCCTATCCGCATGACATTGGCCATCTGGTTGTTGGCCCCGGCGGACTGGTTGACGCCCAGCACGCCGTTGCCGTTGGTGAATGAGCTGCCGCCGATGCGGGCGGTTGCGTTCATGGAAGGATCGGCGGGAGTGTCCAGCCGCTGGCGCACGATGGTGGTGGCCTGTGCCTCGGTGCCGATGGCGATGGCCCGGGTGTTGGTTTGCTGGGTCCGGTCGCCTGCCGCCTGGTTGACGTTGAGGTTGCCGGTATATCGGCTGCCGGAATCCTGCAGGTTGGCGCTACTGACTACCGCCACGCCTGGGTCGGCGAGTACAGTGGATGAGCCGAGCAGGGCAAGCAGAATCAGCGTCGCTCTCATGTCATTGACCTCCCGCCAGTCGACCCAGTGGGGCCAGGCCGGTACTCAGCGAGCGGTTGATGGTGCCGGAGATTGCGCCACCGCTGCCGCCACCATGGCCGGCGCTCATGCCGGGCATGCCGTTGGGGTTGGTCACGACGTTCAGGCCTTGCACGCCGGTATTGGTATTGATGGTGTTGCGGATCGACGAGCCGCTGGCGACGCTGGCAAATTCGCCATCGCTCAGTTCGGTGCTGGTGGCCGCCTGGTTGATTCGATCGGACGGGTTGGCATTGACGGTGGTCGGGTAGGGGTCCTTGCCGCCGTTGCGCCCGATATGGACCGGCTGTACATCACGGTTGAGGACGATGACGCCGTTGCCTTCGGCCTGCACCGGCAGGCTGTGCGTCGCGCCGGCGGCGCAGCCGATCAACAGCAGGGCGGTCAAACACTTATCGAAAGTCCCCACGGCATCGATTCCTTCTTCGGTGGGCTGGCTCTGGTCCAGCGTTGCGAAGAGGGACAGCAGATGTCGTGCCGGGTTTTGAAAAGTCTTTTAATTCAATGGGTTGATCGTCGTGGCCAAACGACTGAGACGGGACCTGTTTCATGACTGAGACAACACCCATGAGGGTCAATAGGCCATCTGCTGTCCGGTGGCTCTGGATCCAGGCTTTTGGAGGGGTGTTTCAGCAACTTGACAGTTGGAATGACAAATCGGTGAAACAGCTTTGGATCCGGGGTTGACGCGGTGGGGATGTTTCAAGAAAGGAACAGGATGGCACTATGCCGCCCAGCCAAGGGCAGTCAGGCCTGGAGCAGTTGGGCCACGGCTGCGAATACCTGGGCCTGGCGCTGTGCCCAGTCGCCTTCGATCACCTGGAAAGGTTGCTGATGCCGAATCAGCCAGTCTTCGATGGCGGCGAAGAATTGCAGGCGTTGCGCCAGGTCAGGCTGGCAGCGCAGGCCGTCGCCGGTCCATTCGACCTGCTCGGGGCTCAGCAGCAGATGCAGGTCGTAATGGCGCGCCAGCAAGGCCGGCTCCAGCCAGCTTGGGCAGTCGCCGAACAGCGTCTGGCTCCAGAGGATATTGCTCAACAGATGGGTGTCGAGGATCAGCAGTGCCGGTTGTCGGGCCCGGGCTGCGTCTTCCCAGGCCAACTGGCCGCTCGCGATATCGGTGATGTCGTCCAGGCAGGTGTCGCGGGGGTGCTGTTCCATGAAGTGGCGGACGTATTCATCCACCCGCAAACCACCGAAGTGTTCCTGCAACTGTGCTGCCAGCCAGCTCTTGCCGGCGGACTCGGGGCCGGTCAGCACCACCACCTTCATGCGCGCAGGGCCGGGTCGGCGCGCCATTCCCGCCAGCCCTGCACAGCCAGCAGGGTGAACAGGGCGTAGAGCGCGGCGGTCAGGTACAGGTCCTTGTAGATGAACAGGCCGACGAAGATCACGTCGAGGGCGATCCACAAGGGCCAGCATTGCACGCGCTTCTGCGCCATCCACCACTGGGCCACGAGGCTGAAGCCGGTGAGCGCTGCGTCGAGCCAGGGTTGGGCGGCGTCGGTCCAGTGCGCCATGGCAGCGCCGAGCAGCAGGCTGCCCGCCGCCCCGACGGCCAGGCCACGCAGCATCGAAGGCCCGCCCAGGCGGGTGACCTGGCGTCCGTCATGCTGCTGTCCGGCACGGGTCCATTGCCACCAGCCGTACAGTTGCAGCGCGGCGTAGACCACCTGCAAGAGCATGTCCGAGTACAGCTTCACGTCGTAGAAAATCCAGCTGTACAGCAGCACCATGACCAAGCCGATCGGCCAGCACCAGGGGTTCTGCTTGACGGTCAACCAGACAGCGATCACGCCGAGGGCTGCGGCAAACAGTTCAAGCCCGGACATGGCGGTTCCTTGGGGGAATGGAAAAGGGAGGCGATTGTAAACGTTATGGCGGGGACAGCTCCAACATCAATGTTGGATGTGCCGGCATTATCGCGAGCAGGCTCGCTCCCACAAGGGTTCCGGGTTGATCGCAAGACCTGTGGTCGCCAGCAGGACCCTGTGGGAACGAGCTTGCTCGCGAAGGCGGTGTATCTGTCACAGTGATGCTGACTGTACCGCCGTCTTCGCGGGCAAGCCCGGCTCCCACAAGGGATCCGGGTTGATCGCAAGATCGGTGGTCGCCAGCAGCCCCCTGTGGGAGCGAGCCTGCTCGCGATGGCGGTGGGTCAGCTTGCACCCATGCTGGATGCTTAAACCCGGAACTGCTTGAGCAGGCTGTTCAGCTGTTCGCTCAACGCCTTGAGGCGTGTGCTTGCCAGGCTCGACTGTTCCGCCGCCAGGGCGGTGCTGTGGGACAGGCCGGCGGCCTGGGTGACGTTCTGGTTGATGTCCTCTACCACGTGGGCCTGTTGCAGGGTGGCGCTGGCGATGGAGGCGTTCAGGCTGTTGAGATTGCGCAGGGCCTGGCCGATGGCGTTGAGGCTGGCGCCCGCCAGGCCGGCCTGTTCGATGGTCAGTTGCGAGGCGCGGCTGCTGTCGCTGATGACTTTCACGGCGGCTTCGGAGTGGGTTTGCAGGCGTTCGATCATCCCCTGGATCTCGGCAGTGGACTTCTGCGTGCGCTGGGCCAGCAACCTCACCTCATCGGCCACCACCGCGAAGCCCCGGCCTTGTTCCCCGGCGCGAGCGGCTTCGATTGCGGCGTTGAGAGCCAACAGGTTGGTCTGCTCGGCAATGGAGCGGATCACCTCCAGGACGCTGCCAATCTGGGTGCTTTCGCTGGCCAGGGTACGAATCACTTCCACGGCCTGGTCGATGGTCTGGGAAAGACGGTCGATCTGCTGCAAGCTGCCGTCGATGTTGACCTGGCCCTGCTGGGCCTGGGACTCGGCGTCGCGCATTTCACTGGCAGCGTGCTCGGCGTTCTTGGCCACGTCCTGCACGCCATAGGTCACTTCGTTGATCGCCGTGGCCACCAGCTCCATCTGTTGCGATTGCTGTTGGCTGCGTTCCTGGGCCTGGGCGGCGTCGCTGCCCAGTTCGTTGGACGATTGCCCCAGCGCGCTGGCCGAAGCCTGCAACTGGCTCACCACGCCGCGCAGCTTGGTGGTAAACGCGTTGAAGTGTTGCGCCAGTTGGGTGACTTCATCCTGGCCATGGGTGTCGAGGGTGCGGGTCAGGTCGCTTTCACCGCTGGCAATGTTGGCCATGGCATTCACCGTTTCCTGCAGGGGGCGCACGATGCTGCGTACGATCAGGGTCAACAGCAGGCTCATGATCAATGCGATCGACAGGCCGATCAGCGAGGCCTTGATCAGTTGGGCCTGGAACTCGGCCTGCACGTCATCCACATACACGCCCGAACCGATGATCCAGCCCCAGGGCTCGAACAGTTTGACGTAGGAGGTCTTCCCGACCGGTGCCTCGGCGCCCGGTTTCGGCCAGAGATAATCCACCATCCCGGCGCCCTTGGCCTTGGCGATGGTGACCATCTCGTTGAACAGCGCGAAACCGTTCGGGTCGCGGATCGCCGAGAGGTTCTGGCCTTCGAGCTTCGGGTTGGTGGGGTGCATGACCATGACCGGTGTCAGGTCATTGATCCAGAAATAGTCAGTCTCGTTGTAGCGCAGGCCACGCACGGCGCTGAGGGCCTGTTTCTGCGCGGCTTCGCGGGTCAGGGTGCCGGCGGCTTCCAGACCCTGGTAATAGCTCAGCACGCCACTGGCGGTCTGGACCACATGTTGGGTTTTCTGCACCTTGGCCTGGTAGAGATCGCTGTGGATCTGCTTCAGCATCAAGGCACCCAACGTGAACACCATCAAGATGGCCACGACGAGGATGAGCCACAAGCGTCGGCTGATCGACACATTGCGCAAGCTATTCATACGCTGTCACTCCAGTTTCTTGTTCTTGTCATCCACGGCCGGTGGATCGCTCCTGGGCAACGCGGCGGCGTTTTCAGGGCTTGTCTGATAGGATTTCGGCCTCGCAACGCAAAACCTGAGCCTGCCTTTGATTTTTCATTGGTTTTTTGGGGAAGGGCGCAGTTATCGTGCACCCGCTGCTCGTACTTGCATGACACTTGAATATCGATGAGACCCTGCCTGACAGGGTTTTTTTGGGGGATGAATGGATTTGTGGACTGCCTTTCAGGCACTGATTCTTGGCATTGTAGAAGGCCTGACGGAATTCCTGCCGATTTCCAGCACGGGGCACCAGATCGTTGTGGCCGACCTGCTTGAATTCGGCGGGGAACGGGCGATGGCGTTCAACATCATCATTCAGCTGGGGGCGATCCTGGCGGTGGTCTGGGAGTTCCGGCGCAAGATCTTCGACGTGGTGCTGGGTTTGCCCACCCAGCCAGGTGCCCGACGGTTTACCGCCAACCTGCTGATAGCCTTCCTGCCCGCCGTGGTCCTGGGGGTGCTGTTTGCCGATCTGATCCACCGATACCTGTTCAACGCGGTCACGGTCGCCGCCGCGCTGGTGGTGGGTGGTTTCATCATGCTGTGGGCCGAGAAGCGCCAGCATGAGGTGCACGCCGAAACGGTGGACGAAATCACCTGGAAAGATGCACTCAAGGTCGGCCTGGCCCAGTGCCTGGCGATGATTCCCGGCACCTCCCGTTCCGGCTCGACCATCATCGGCGGCTTGCTGTTCGGCCTGTCGCGCAAGACCGCAACCGAGTTTTCGTTCTTCCTGGCCATGCCGACCATGGTCGGCGCGGCGGTCTACTCGGGCTACAAGTACCGCGCACTCTTCGTTCCGGCGGATTTCCCGGTGTTCGCCATCGGCTTCGTCACCGCGTTCATCTTCGCCATGATCGCGGTCAAGGGCCTGCTGCGGTTTATCGCCAGCCACAGCTACGCGGTGTTCGCCTGGTACCGGATCGCGTTCGGCCTGTTGATCCTGGCGACCTGGCAATTCGGTTGGGTGGACTGGACGACCGCCCAGCCATGAAGGATTCGGGCACCCGCAGACACGCAGCCCGCGACACCGGGGGAGCAGTACAGAACCTTAGGCTCAAGTTGATCGTGTTTGCGCTGCTGTGCACGCTACCGCTGATGGGCTCGCTGCTGCTCGGGCTGCAGGAGGCGTCATGGGTGCCGTTGACGGCCTATGGGCTCGTCAGTGTCGTGGCGTTCCTGCTCTACTGGACCGACAAGCGCAAGGCCCGGGCCGACGCCTGGCGCACCCCCGAGAATGTGTTGCACGCCGTGGAGCTGGCCGGCGGCTGGCCCGGGGCGTTGCTGGCCCAGCAGGTGTTCAGGCACAAGACCCGCAAGGTGTCGTTTCAGGTGGTGTTCTGGTTCATCGTGCTGCTGCACCAGGTGTTCTGGGTCGACCAGTTGTTCCTGGGCAGTCATCTGCTGGCGTGGGCGTGAATGTCACGGCAATAACAAACCGACCTGCGTGCGCTTGGGCAACTTGCTGACGACCAATTGGTGGGAGCGTTGCAGCAGGCCATGCAGTTCTTCGGCACCCAACGGGTAGGGCGTGTGCATGATGATCCACTGGGCCCGCGCCAGGTACGGGGCAGGGTGGATGCCCGGTCGGTCGCAATGCCCCAGGAACAGGTCCTTGTCGACCTTGAACGCCAATGAGTCGCTGCGCAGGCCCTGCAGGGCGAACATCTTGTTCCCGGCGATGGAAAACACCCGCACGCCGCCCCATTTGTAATCTTCCCTGGCGCCAGGCAAGCCCAGGCAAAACCGCGCGACATCCTCTTCGCTCAAACTCATAACGTCCTTTCTCCGCAAAGGTTGAAGGCTTCCACCAGATGGTCGAGCCATGCGCGTACCGCCGGCAACATGCCCCGTCGATGGGGATAGACCGCCTGCAGCCAGCCATCGGGCAGCGACCATCCCGGCAACAATTCCACCAGTGTGCCGTCCCTCAACTCCTGCTCGCAATACATGCTCGGTAATAAGGTAAAGCCCAGGCCGGCGAGGACGCAGGCGCGCCGCACAATGAAATCGTCAATGCCCAGGCGCGCTTCCAGGGCCAGTTCGGCAATCTGCCCGTCGGTGCTGTGCAGGCGCAGATGCACCAGACGATCGCTCTCAATTGCCCCGAGCACCGGGAGTTGCTTGAGGTCCTCGGGGGTTTCGATCCGCCGTCCTTCGACGAACGCCGGGCTGGCAACCATGATCAAGCGTGCCTGACGCAAGCGGCGCGTCATCAGCAGCGGGTCTTCATCGCCCAGGTCACGCACACGCAGCGCTACGTCTATGCCCTCGCTCACCAGGTCGACACGGCGATTGACCAGGATCATCTCCAGTTGGACCTGAGGGTATTTCTCCAGGAAATCGGCTACCACCCCGGCCAGGATCTCGTGGGCCAGCCCCACCGGACTTGAAACCCGTAACCGGCCACGCGGCGCGCTGGACATGCTCGCCACCGCTTCGTCGGCCATTTCCGCCTCCAGCAACATGGCCTGGCAATGGCGCAGGTAACGTTCGCCCACGGCTGTCAGTTTCAATTGGCGGGTGGTGCGTTGCAGTAGGCGGGCGTCGAGGCGCTCTTCCAGTTCGGCAATACGCCGGGACAGCCGCGACTTTGGGATGCCAAGGGTTCGCCCGGCTGCCGCAAAGCCGCCGGCTTCGACGACTTTGGCGAAATAGTAGAGATCGTTGAGGTCTTGCATGTCCGGCTCGATTGTCCTGTCAGTGGGACGAACTATCGCATTATTGCCGGCTAATCGACCATTGGTTTCATCGGTAGGATGCTCCTATTCGATCGCCCGGTAGCGATCCTCATTGGAGAGCACTCATATGAAACTTCTGCACATCGATTCGAGCATCCTCGGCGACAACTCCGCGTCCCGCCAGTTGAGCCGTGACGTGGTCGAGGCCTGGAAGGCCGCCGAACCGGACGTGGTCGTGACCTACCGCGACCTGGCCGCCGATGCGATCAGTCATTTTTCCGCACTGACGCTGGTGGCCGCCGGTACCAGCGCTGAATTGCGCGATGCGGCGCTGCAGCACGAAGCCGACCTCAGCGCCGCGACGATGGCCGAGTTCCTCGCGGCGGATGCGGTAGTGATCGCCGCCCCAATGTACAACTTCACCATCCCGACCCAGCTCAAGGCCTGGATCGACCGCATTGCCGTGGCCGGCCAGACGTTCCGCTACACCGAAGCCGGTTATGAAGGCCTGTGCGGCGGCAAGAAGCTGGTGATCGTATCCACGGCAGGCGGCCTGCATGCCGGTAAGCCAAGTGGCGTGGCCCACGAGGATTACCTGCAGCACATGTTCAGCTTCCTCGGCATTACCGACATCGAAGTCGTCCGCGCCGAAGGCCTGGCCTATGGTGATGACATGCGCAACAAAGCCATGAGCGACGCCAAGGCGCAGATCGGCGAACAGTTCGCCGCCGCGTAAGGCTCACACAGGTCCATCAGACTCTGAAATCCCTGTGGGAGCGAGCCTGCTCGCGATAGCAATGGATCGGTCACTTCAATGCTGGCTGACCCACCGCTATCGCGAGCAGGCTCGCTCCCACATTGGTTTTTGGGTGGTGCTGAGATTTGCATCACCGTCATTGCGCATTAATGAATATCGAAACCTTCCTGAAACGCTGTATTCTGCTCATCGGGCTTATGGCGCAGGTCATGCAAGTCCAGGCAGCGAGCGACGGGGCCTTCCTGTCCGCTGGTGAAGGTGGATGATTCGATGATACGTCTTGGTGCAGGGTTCCTGCTTTGTCTGCTCGGCAGCCTGGTTACGGTGCAGGCCGCACCGGCGTTGCACCCTCATTGGAGTGCCGGCTTTCATGAGCTGAGCTTTCTCGATCCGCTGGATCAGCAGCCGATGCACGCCATCGCGTTCTATCCGTCTATCGCCAGGGAGCAGACCAGCCAACTGGGCGGCTATCAGATCGACGCTGCGCCGGACGCGCAGATTGCCATCGGCCGCTTTCCAATGTTGATGCTGTCCCACGGCAACACGGGTACGCCGCTGGCCCTGCACGACCTCGCCACGTCACTGGCACGCAAGGGGTTTGTGGTGGTCGCGGTGATCCATCCTGGGGACAATGCCCAGGACCATAGCCGGCTGGGTACCCTGAGCAACCTCTACGGGCGGCCGCTCCAGATTTCCGAAGCCATTACCGCAACGCTGAACGACCCGATGCTGTCACCGTTCGTCAATGCCGGGCAGGTGGGGGTGATCGGCTATTCGGCCGGTGGGGAAACCGCACTGATCCTGTCCGGTGCCACGCCGGATCTCAATCGCCTGCGCCGTTATTGCCAGGAGCGGCCGGACGACCGTGACGCTTGCAACACCCAGGGCGAGCTGATTGCCGACCGCGACGATCTGCAACCGATGGCTGACCCCAGGGTCCGGGCATTGCTGTTGATGGCGCCGTTGAGCCTGAAGTTCGGTCGCCATACCTTGGCCGACGTGCATGTGCCGGTGCTGCTGTACAGCGGCGATGGCGACAAACTGGTGGCCTTTGACAAGAATGCCGCCGCCCTGGCCCGCAAGCTGCCCACCGCACCGGATTTCAAGACCCTGGCCGGGGCAGGGCACTTTGTTTTCCTGGCGCCGTGCACCGAAGAACAGATTGCCGCAATGCCGGCGCTGTGCACCGACGCCGATGGTGTCGACCGCAAGGACATCCACCGCACCATGATTTCCGAGGCGGGGCGGTTCTTCAGCCAGGCCCTGGGCAAGCCGTCCCGGGCCGGTATGCGCACGGCCGATCAGTAACCGGTGTTTTCAGCGCGGCGACGTAGCAACAGGGTCAGTCCCAGTCCGCTGATCGACAGCAACGCGGCACAGAAAAAGATCGACGAATAGCCCAGGTTCAGCGTCACTGCCCCCATCAATGGCCCGGCAATCGCCAGGGCCAGGTCGAAGAACACGGCATAGGCGCTCAGCCCCGCGCCACGGCTGGTGTTCGGCACTTGCTTGATCGCTTCCACGCCGAGCGCCGGATACACCAGCGACAGCCCGAAACCGGCCAGCCCAGCACCTACCAATGCGAGCGCGGGGGAAGGCGCCAGCCAGAGCAACACCAGCCCCAGGGTTTCGATGCTCATGCACGCGATGGCCGAGTTGAAGCCACCGAAGCGGGCGATGCTGGAAATGAACAGCAAGCGCGAAAGAATGAAGCAGATGCCGAATACCGTCAGGCACCACGCCGCGCCAACCCAGCCCCGGCTGACATAAAACAGGGTAATGAACGTGGTGAGCGTGCCGTAGCCGATCGAGGCGAGGCTCAGGCTGGCCCCGTACGGCGCAATGCGCCCGAACACGGCCCGGAAGGGCAGGCGTTCGCCACGCACCACCGGCACCGAAGGCTTGTTGCGGATTAGCAGTAACGCCGCGCCGGCCAACAGTGACAGCGCGATTCCCAGGCTACTGAAGCCCAGGTCACCGACCATCACCACCCCCAGCGGGGCGCCGATGGCAATGGCGCCGTAGGAGGCAATGCCGTTCCAGGAGATCGAACGGGCGGTGTGCTCCACGCCAACCTGGCCCATGCACCAACTGATGGTGCCCACGCCAATCAAGCCCTGGGCCACGCCGAGCAACAAGCGACCGGCAATCAGGATCACCAGGCTCGGCAGCGGCAGGCTTTGCAACAAGGTGGAAATCAGCGTCAGCACACCGCTGAGCACAATGCCCGACAACCCGTAGACGATCGCCCGCTTGGTCCCGACGCTGTCCGATACCCGCCCGGCCATGGGGCGGCTGAGCAGCGTCGCCAGATACTGTGAACCAATGGTCAGCCCGGCCACCACCGCACTGAAGCCCAGTTGCTCATGAACATACCCCGGCAACACGGCAATCGGCAGGCCGATGCAGAGAAAGGCGATGAAGGTGTAGAAAACGATGGAGACGATCTGCAGGGTGATCGACATTGAACTGGGGGTGGCTTGCGGCGTAGACATGAGGCTCGTTCGCGGGCGGCGGCAGGAGAGCTTCATCATGGCCCGAGGTGGGGATAAAAGAAAGCTGGCTAACTAAGTGTGCGGATGAAGGTCACCGCAAATCCCCTGTGGGAGCGAGCCTGCTCGCGATAGCGGTGGATCAGATGATGAAGAGGTGACTGGCAGGGCCCCATCGCGAGCAGGCTCGCTCCCACCGGGTTTTGTGCAGACTGAAATGAAAAAGCCCTGTCACATCGGACAGGGCTTTTCACTTGCAGCTTGAGGCTGACTTAGAACATCACACCCTGACTGCGCAGGTAGTCATCATAAGTGCCGCTGAAGTCGACCACACCGTCCGCGCTCAGCTCGATGATGCGGGTGGCCAGGGACGACACGAACTCACGGTCGTGGCTGACGAAGATCAGCGTGCCCGGGTAGTTTTCCAACGCCAGGTTCAGCGCTTCGATGGATTCCATGTCCAGGTGGTTGGTCGGTTCGTCCATCACCAGTACGTTCGGTTTCTGCAGGATCAGCTTGCCGAAGAGCATGCGGCCCTGTTCACCACCGGAGATGACCTTGACCGACTTGAGGATCTCGTCGTTGGAAAACAGCATGCGGCCCAGGGTGCCGCGGATCATCTGTTCGCCTTGGGTCCACTGGCCCATCCAGTCGAACAGGTTGACATCGTCGGCGAAGTCATGGGCATGGTCCTGGGCGTAGTAGCCCAGTTCCGCGCTTTCGGTCCACTTCACGGTGCCGGCGTCCGGCGCCAGTTCGCCCATCAGGGTGCGCAGCAGGGTGGTCTTGCCGATACCGTTGGGGCCGATGATTGCCACGCGTTCGCCGGCTTCGACGGTGAAGCTGAAGTTCTTGAACAGGGTCTTGCCATCGAAGCCCTTGGACATGCGCTCGATGGTCACCGCCTGGCGGTGCAGTTTCTTGGTCTGTTCGAAACGGATGAACGGGCTCACGCGGCTCGATGGCTTGACCTCGGCGAGCTGGATCTTGTCGATCTGCTTGGCGCGGGAGGTGGCCTGCTTGGCTTTCGAGGCGTTGGCCGAGAAGCGGCTGACGAAGGTCTGCAGCTCGGCGATCTGGGCTTTCTTCTTGGCGTTGTCCGACAGCAACTGCTCGCGGGACTGGGTCGCGGCGATCATGTATTCGTCGTAGTTGCCCGGGAACAGGCGCAGCTCGCCGTAGTCCAGGTCGGCCATGTGGGTGCAGACGCTGTTCAGGAAGTGCCGGTCGTGGGAAATGATGATCATGGTGCTGTTACGCGCCGTGAGGATGTTTTCCAGCCAGCGGATGGTGTTGATGTCCAGGTGGTTGGTCGGTTCGTCGAGCAACAGCACTTCCGGATCGGAGAACAGCGCCTGGGCGAGCAGTACCCGCAGTTTCCAGCCTGGCGCGACTTCGGTCATCGGGCCGAAATGCTGTTCCAGTGGAATACCCAGGCCTAGCAACAGCTCGCCAGCACGGGATTCGGCGGTGTAGCCGTCCATCTCGGCAAACTCGGTTTCCAGTTCGGCCACGGCCATGCCGTCTTCTTCGGTCATCTCCGGCAGCGAGTAGATGCGATCGCGCTCGGCCTTGACCTTCCACAGCTCTTCGTGACCCATGATCACGGTGTCGATTACAGTGAATTGCTCGTAGGCGAACTGGTCCTGGCGCAGTTTACCCAGGCGCACGTTCGGCTCGAGCATGACCTGGCCACCGGACGGCTCGAGGTCGTCGCCGAGGATTTTCATGAAGGTCGACTTGCCGCAACCGTTGGCACCGATCAGGCCGTAGCGGTTGCCCGCGCCGAATTTGACAGAGACGTTTTCGAACAGCGGCTTGGCGCCGAACTGCATCGTGATGTTAGCTGTAGAGATCAAAGGTTTATCCTGCGGAACATTCAGAGTAGCTAAGGGTGCGGCAGTACCTGTTCAGTACCTGTCTGCGCCGATCCGTAACCGCGCAAAGGCAGAGCGGTTGCAGGCGCAAGGGTCCATCCGGCATAAGAGGACAGCAGCATTACGAAGCGCCGAACCCGAGTGGATGTGCGCGAAACCGGGTCACGGTGTCGGGCAAAAGGGGGGCGCACGATATTTGGCGGCGATTGTACTGATCTGGCCGCGTTAACGATAGGGTCTCGCCCGGGCAAGACAGTTTTTCACAAATGAGGTTAACTTTCAGTTACAACCTGTGGCTAAAATGCCACCATCTTTAGATGGCATCCCTTCTGCCGCTTGGTTGGCCAGGGGACGCAACCCGTTCACTCCAGTGCGTGACGACCCTGTGAAACTCATCATCGCCGCGATCTACCTCTTGTCCATCGGCTATGTGCACCTGCGCGGACATGTGCGGCACAAGCTCGGACGCCAGCTAAGCGACCACTCGTCCTTCCTGGCGCCTGTCAATTGCCTGCTTTACCTGTGTTCGAAGCTGCCCAACAAACCCTTCCTGAGCCCCGTCGATTTCCCGGACCTGAGCCCTTTACAGGCTCATTGGGAAGAAATCCGTGCAGAGGGCCGGAGCCTGTTGCAGGCGGGGGAGATCAAGCGTTCGAATCAATACGACGACGTTGGTTTCAATTCTTTCTTCAAGACCGGCTGGAAGCGCTTCTACCTGAAGTGGTACGGCGACAGCCATCCCTCGGCCATGAAGCTGTGTCCGCGCACCACCGAACTGGTGCAGGACATCGGGTCGATCAAGGCGGCGATGTTCGCCGAGCTGCCGCCAGGTTCCAGACTGGTTCGACACCGCGATCCGTATGCCGGCTCCTATCGGTATCACCTGGGCCTGGAAACCCCCAACGATGCCGGTTGTTATATCAATGTCGATGGTGAGCCATACCATTGGCGCGACGGCGAGGCGGTGGTCTTCGACGAAACCTTCATCCATTACGCCGAGAACACCACCGCCCACAACCGCATCATTTTGTTTTGCGATGTGGAGCGGCCGATGCGGTTCGGTTGGGCAACCGCGTTCAATCGCTGGTTCAGCCGCACCGTGATGGCCGCTGCCGGGGCGCCGAACGATGCCGGCGACAAGACCGGCGGGTTGAACCGGGCGTTCTCCAGGCTCTACAGGATTCGCTTGCAGGGCAAGGCGCTGAAAAAGCGCAACCGAAAGCTGTATTACCTGCAGAAGTGGGCGTTCTTTGGCGGCCTGCTGGCGGTGTTCATCTGGATCTGACTCCTACCGGGTGTTGCTCATTCCGCGGGCTTTTCTGCGTCGAGTTGTTCCCACATCCTGGCGGTGATCCGTTGGCGATGGCTGTAGCCTTCCCACGGATCGGCCCCCAGGCTCCTGGCCCGCTCAAGGGCTGTCTGGATATCCCATTGCTGGGCGTTGCGCAGCCCATCGAGTTCGGCCCTGGCGACCGGAACCGATACCGGCAGGCCGGGCCGGGCGCGTACTGAGTAGGCCGCAACCGTGCTGGCGCCCCGGGCGTTGCGCAAGTAATCGACGAAGATTTTCCCGACCCGGTTCTTGGGCCCCATGGTCGCGGTGATCCGTTTCGGCATCTGGCGGGTCATGAACTGTGAGATAGCTTTCGCGAAAGCCTTGGTAGCGTCCCAGCTTTCGCCGCGCGCCAGCGGCACGATGATGTGCATGCCTTTGCCGCCGCTGGTCTTGAGGAACGCCTGCAAGCCCAGCTCGTCGAGCACCGACAGGGTCAGGCGAGTGGCCTCGAGCATGGCACTCCAGGGCAGCGACGGATCGGGGTCCAGGTCGAGGACGAACAGGTCCGGCGTCTCGATCCGGTCGCGGGTGGCGGTCCAGGTGTGCAGTTCCACCGTACCCATCTGCGCTGCGCTGACGAGCGCCTGGAGGCTGTCGATTTCCATCAGGGCGGCATGGCCAGGGTCGAGTCCCGGCTCCAGCTGCCTGATGTGGGGAATCTCCAGGCGATCGGCGTGTTTCTGAAAGAACTGCTCCTCACTGATCCCGTCCGGTGCCCGCAGCAGCGCGACGGGGCGTTGTTTCAAGTGGGGCAGGAGCCACGGCGCGATGTCTGCGTAGTATTGCGCCAGCTCGATCTTTTGCACGCCACTGACGCTGTCGATGACGCGCTCGGGATGGGTGATCTTCACGCCGGCGACTTCTACCTCCCGGTGCTTGCCGCCGCGCTTGGCGTCAAGTGTCTGGGTTTTCATCGGCAAGGGATGTTCGCGGACAATTTTGTCCGCCGGCATATCGTCGAGCATTTCCACGAAAGCCGCCTGCCGTACAAGGCCGCTGGCGGTCCATTCAGTGAACTCGATCTCACAGACCTGGTCAGGCTCGACCCACTGCACGCCGCGCCTCTGTGTTGCGTTGAGCGGTTTGGCCAGGGGCGAAGTATCGCGCTCCTGTGCGCAGAGTCGTTCGTGCAGCCGTTGGACTTCATCTTGGCTGAGCCCACTGCTGACCCGGCCGGCATACACCAGGCCCGAAGGGTCGTTGACTGCGAGCAGCAAGGCGCCGAAGCCGCTGCGTGCGCCTTGTGGACGAGTGAACCCGACAATCACGAAGGCCTGGCGCAGCCGGCACTTCAGATTGACCCAGTCGCTGCTGCGCCGTGACACATAAGGGCTGCCCTGGCGCTTGCCGACGACCCGGTCCAGGGAGAGGGCGCTGGCGCTTTCCAGGATCTCATCCTCGCTGGCGGAAAAGGCTTCGGAGAAGCGCAATCGCTTGCCGCCGTGATGCCTGAGGACTTTTTTCAACGCCGCGCGCCGTTCTTCCACCGGCTTCTGTCGCAGGTCCTCGCCATTGAGAAACGGAGCGTCGAACAGCACGTAGATCATGTCCACGGTGCGGCCGATCTCGAAGGCGTCCCGCAGCGCGCCCATGTCGGCCTGGCCGCTGTCGTCGAGCAGAACCAGGTCGCCGTCCAGCCAGCTGTCCCCCAGGTTCATCTCGGCCAAGGCTTCGGCGTGCAGTTTGAGGCGCTCGGTCCAGTCCTGATGATCGCGGCTGAACAAGCGGACTTCGCCGTTCTCGATGCGGGTCAGCAGCCGATAGCCATCGAATTTGACTTCATAGCGCCATTCTCCCGTGGGGGGTTGCTCCACGGGTGTTGCCAGTTGCGGCAACAGCCGTTCCGGGAGGCGCTCTTTGCGACCCCGTTGGGGGCGGCTGTTCACGGTTTTTTCGGATGTACGGGCAGATTCACGATCGGCCTTGGCCATGACAGGTTCCCTTGTATCGCTGACGTCCGTGGTTTAGCCCCGGGAAGCCTTGGTGGCTTTTTTGGCAGGAGCAGGTTTGCTGGCCTTCGCAGGTTTTGCGGCGGTTTTTGCGGCGGGTTTGTCGGCCGTCTTGCCCTTGCTGCCCAGGCTGCGCTTGAGCAGCTCGGTGAGGTCGATGACGTCGGCGGTCTTGCGCTGTTCTTCGCCCGGGTCGGTTTCCACCGCTTCGAGCCGGCCTTCGTTGGCCTTCTTCTCCACCAGCTCCATGATCTGCTCCTGGAAACTGTCCCGATAGTCCTGGGGCTCCCAGTCGGCGCTCATGTCTTGCACCAGGCGCTTGGCCATTTCCAGCTCGCCTTTGACCAGGTTCGGTTTGGTCACCTCGTCACCCAGCTCCAGGATGTCCAGCCCGCGCACTTCTGCCGGCCAGCGCAGCATCACCAGCACCAGGGCCGACTCCAGGGGCATCAGCGCTGCCAGGTGTTGACGGGTATGCAACACGACGTGGGCCAGGGCCACCTTGTTGGTCTTGACCAGGGTTTCGCGAAGCAAGGCATAGACTTTGCCGCCACGCTTGTCCGGGGCGAGGAAGTACGGCGTGTCGATGTTTTGCAGCGGGATTTTCTCGCTGTCGACGAAGGAAAAGATATCGATGGTCTGGGTGGACTTGGGGTGGGCTGAGCGGATTTCCTCCTCGCTGAGCAACACGTACTGGCCTTTCTGGTACTCGACACCCTTGACGATGTCTTCCTTGGTCACCTCCTTGCCCGTGACCTTGTTGACCCGCTTGTAGCCCACCGGGTCCATGCTGCGCTTGTCCAGCCAGTCAAAATCCACACCTTGGGACGACGTCGCCGACACCAATGCCACGGGAATGTGGACCAGCCCGAAACTGATTGCGCCTTTCCATATTGCCCGTGCCATGGTGCCGTTTCCTTGCCGGTGAAGGGTTCTCTCTGGTGACCTTCGGGCCTTGGAAAAAGTTTCCATCGGGCGCCGGCTGGCGGTGTGTCAGTCAACATAGCCATCGCGAGCAGGCTCGCTTCCACAGGATTGTTCGCAGAGATGCCTCGTTACATCTTCAGCCGGACATTTTGCTTAACAACGACGAACCAGCGCGGTAGCGTGTTTTCGATATGCCTGAGCGATTTCCGCGAAGCTGGGAGGTACCGATGAACAGGCTGCTACTTGCCATCACCACGCTATTGCTGACCACCGCCGTCCAGGCCGCGACAGCGGGCCAGGGCGCCGTGGTCGTGGCCCAGAACCTGCCGGGCAACAACAACCCCTATAACAACCCGATACGCCGGGCCAATCCCAACAGCATGCAGGGAACCCAGCCCAACGTACCGACGATCAACCGCTACCCGACGGTGCCGGTGCCCCGTCCGCCGACCCTGGAAAACGGCGGTATCGGCAATGGCTATCCGCGTTCGGGGCCACCGGCGGGTTCGCCCAGGCCCACCATCGAATCCGGTACGCCACCCAGGAACACAAACAACGGCAATCGCTAGTCGTCTTGTCCCTCATCACAGAAGGAAGTGTGCATGTTGCGTAAAACACTCCAGGCTGCGCTTTGCGCCAGCGCTGTCCTGACCCTTGCCGCGCCGGTCTGGGCCGCGCAAACCCAGGTATTGAAGAGCGAGGAGGGCACGCTGGAGGTGACCACCGTGGTCAGGGGGCTGGAACACCCCTGGTCCGTGGCGTTCCTGCCGGAGCAGCGGGGCATGCTGGTGACGGAGCGACCGGGCAGTTTGCGCCTGGTGAGCCCCGACGGCCGGTTATCGGCGCCGTTGAGCGGCGTCCCCGAGGTATGGGCCACCGGCCAGGGCGGCTTGCTGGATGTGGCATTGTCACCGGACTTCAAGCAGGACCGCACCGTATACCTGTCCTACGCCGAGGCCGGTAAGGATGGCAAGGCCGGTACTGCTGTGGGTCGCGGACAGCTCTCGGAAGACTTGAAGAGCCTGGAGAACTTCGATGTGATTTTCCGCCAGCAGCCCAAGCTCTCCACGGGCAATCATTTCGGTTCGCGGCTGGTCTTCGACCGGGACGGTTATCTGTTCATTACCCTGGGGGAAAACAACGACCGCCCGACGGCCCAGGACCTGGACAAGCTGCAAGGCAAGGTCGTGCGCCTCTACCCGGACGGCAAGGTGCCGGATGACAATCCCTTTGTCGGTCAGAAGAATATCCGTCCCGAGATCTGGTCCTATGGCCTTCGCAACCCCCAAGGCGCCGCGCTCAACCCCTGGAGCGGCACAGTGTGGGAGAACGAGCACGGACCCAGGGGCGGTGATGAACTGAACATCATCGAGCGCGGCAAGAATTATGGCTGGCCGCTGGCGACCCATGGCATCAACTACTCCGGTGCGCCGATTCCCGAAGCCAAAGGCAAGACCGTCGAAGGTACGCTCGGCCCGCACCATGTCTGGCAGGTGTCGCCGGGCCTCAGTGGCATGGCCTTCTACGACAACGAGCGCTTCAAGCCCTGGCAGCACAATGTCTTCATCGGCGCATTGGTGTCCCGCAACCTGATCCGCTTGCAGATGGAAGGTGATCAGGTCGTTCACGAAGAGCGCCTGCTGGGTGAACTCAAGGAGCGGATCCGCGATGTGCGCCAGGGGCCGGATGGTTATCTGTATGTCCTGACGGATGAGGACGACGGTGCGCTGTATAGAGTCGGGCTCAAATAACCCTGGGCAAAAATGTGGGAGCGAGCCTGCTCGCGATGGCGGTGTGTCAGTTGATAACACTGTTGGCTGATAGAGCGCTATCGCGAGCAGGCTCGCTCCCACAGGGGTTGCGGTGAATACAATACCGGCAATCCTTGCAGGAGCGCATCGACGGGTTTACTTGGCGAGGCTGCCTCGCAGAACGAACAAGACCAGCGCAATCAGGCAGGTAACGGCCTGGATACCACCCAGGGCCGTGACCGGTGCAAAGGGCAGGACCGAGGCCAGCCAGGTGGTCAATGCGGCTGCGCCCATGGAAATGAAGCCGAGCAGCGCGGAGGCCATTCCGGCCTCTTTGCCGAAAGGCCCCATGGTGATGGCCGTGCCCAGCGGATTAGCCAGCCCCATGCCCCAGAGGAAGGTGACCATCGAGAGGGCGTAGCGCCCAAGGCTTGGATCGGCCGGGCCTGCGAGCAGCAAGCCTCCACCGGCCATGGCGCAGGCGATGCCGAGGATTGTGATGATGCGGGGACCATGGCGATGGGCGAGGCGTGGGGCCGCCATGCCGGCGGCGAACACGACGAACACCGTAGCGGCGAAGTACAGGCCGGTTTGCAATGACGTCAAGCCGATTCCTTTCATCAGGATGGCGGGGGCTGCGGCGAACGAGGCAAACAACCCGCTTATCAGAAGGCTCATCGAAACGGCCGGCAGGATGAACCGCTTGTCCAACGCCAACCGTCGGTAGGCGCGAACCACGCTCATGACCGAGAGCGGGGCCCTGCGATCGGCTGGGTGGGTTTCTCCCAGGCCGCGAATGTAGAAGAGCGCGAGCGCAACGGCGGCCAGTCCCACCAGGATGAAGATGGCGCGCCATCCGAGCGTGGCCGACAGCAAACTGCCTGCCAGGGGCGAAAAGCCTGGTGCAGCGGCGGTGGCGATCATGGTCAGGGACAAGGCACGGGCGAGGGTTTCGCCCTCGAACAGATCCCGTGCAATGGCGCGCGACAGCACCGAGGCTGCGCAGACGCCCAGTGCCTGCACGACCCGTCCGGCGATCAGCACGTCAAGGTGGGTGGCGAGGCCCCCGATGACAGTGCCGACCACGAAAACCAGGAGCCCGCCCAGCACCAGTTTCTGGCGCCCGTAGCGGTCGGCCAGTGGCCCGACGATCAACTGGCCCAGTGCGAAAGTGATGAAGAAGCTCGATAGCGTCAGGCCGAGTTCGCGAGCACTGACTCCGAGGTCTTCGCCGATCATCGGGAACGCCGGCAGAATGATGTTAGTGGAAAGCATGCCGATGGCAGCCAGGCCTGCCAGCAACGCCACGATTCGCCCGGTCAGGGGCTTCAGGGCCTGGGTAGCATCATTCGCGAGAGCTGTCGTCATGGTGCTGCACTCTTAGGGTGGTTGCCGCTGAGCAGGCCACCGTTGAAAGGTCTGCCCATTATTCTTGCTGTAATATATTATGCTTGTAATATTAAAGGGCAAGCATGATGATCCTTATGCAATCCGTCAAGCTCAATATCTGAGTCGCCACGATGGTGGGTATCCCTTGTGGTAGCGAGCCTGCTCGCGATAGCGGTCTGTCAGTAGTCTGCAATGTCGACTGTGCCGACGTCTTCGCGAGCAAGCTCGCTCCCACAAGGGCTTGTTTGCGTCTTGGAAGAGTATTTGCCATTGACTTGCCATCAACGCCCAGCTAATTTCCAGCCATGACTTCTACCGTACTGCGCAGCCAGCCAAGCATTATTACCGCCATTCCTTATCTGGCGGGCTAGCTGACGGCTGCACCCAACCCGCCCTTGAGGCGGGTTTTTTCTTTCTGTCTCCTGGGCCCGATTCAAACCAGGAGACCGCCATGACCGCTTCCCGCCCCGAGCAAACGTTGCTGGAGCACTACGTTAAGAAAATCCTCGCCGCGCCGGTGTACGAGCTGGCCGTGCGCACACCGCTGCAAGCGGCTCCTGCACTCTCCGAAGCCCTGGGTAACCGAATCCTGCTCAAGCGTGAAGACTTGCAGCCGACGTTTTCCTTCAAGATCCGCGGTGCCTACAACAAGCTCGTGCAATTGACACCGGAGCAACGGGCCCGTGGTGTCATCACTGCGTCGGCCGGCAACCATGCCCAGGGCGTGGCGTTGGCGGCACGGGAGCTGGGTATCTCGGCCTGCATCGTCATGCCGTTGACCACGCCGCAACTGAAAGTGCTGGGCGTACGTAACCGCGGTGCCGAGGCACTGCTGCACGGCGAGAGTTTTCCATTTGCCCTGGCGCATGCACTGGACCTGGCCCGACAGACCGGACGGGAGTTCGTTTCGCCTTTCGATGACCCGGATGTCATCGCTGGCCAAGGCACGGTCGCCATGGAGATACTGCGTCAGCACGCCGGTGCGCTGGACGCGATCTTTGTTCCGGTTGGCGGTGGCGGACTGATTGCCGGGGTCGCGGCCTACGTCAAGTACCTGCGCCCGGAAGTCCGTATCATCGGCGTGGAATCGCAGCACTCCGCCTGCCTGCAGGCGGCAATGGCTGCCGGAGAGCGCGTTGTCCTGCCGACCGTGGGAACCTTCGCCGACGGTGTGGCCGTGGCGCAGATCGGCGCCCATGGTTTCGGCATCTGTCGCTTCTGTGTCGACGAAGTGCTGACGGTCTCCGACGACCAGCTCTGCGCGGCGATCAAGGACATCTATGACGATACCCGCTCGATCACCGAGCCATCCGGCGCCCTGGCAGTGGCGGGCATCAAGCAGTACGTCGCTCGCACCGGTGCCCGTGGCCAGACCCTGATCGCCATCGACTCCGGGGCCAACATCAATTTCGACAGTTTGCGCCATGTGGCGGAGCGTGCCGCCGTGGAAGCGATGTGAGGCACGACCTGTCATCGCTTTTTTCAACTACCCGACGGATGCCCGGCCCCGCCTTTGCAATTGGGGCTACTCTAGCCTTCGACAGCAATCAAGCGATTGCGGTCTGCATGCAGTTTGCAAGAAGGAAAGCGCCGTTCTCTTGCATTCTGCACGAAGCGTTCGGCGCGCCGGCTCACTAAGTGGTTGATTTACATCAAACAGAAATGTGGCAAATGCAGGCATATTTTTTGCGGAATGATTCAGGAGTTCGCTTCCCGGACTCATTGATCAGAACGCCAAGAAATGAACGTACGGCACGGTATTCGTAGTCTCAGTCCGCAGGGAAGAAACGGACGAAGTACCGTCGTCGTAAACATAAATTGGCCGCCTCAACAGGAGAGAGTCGCCATGTTTTTATCTGCCCTCGAAATGCGCAATATCATTGAAAGCAGTTTGCTGCCCAAGCGCTCGCAATGCACCTTGTCACCCGATCTGACGATGACGATCAAGATCTTCGACGATCACGAAACCGATCGAGTCGCCTTGATCAAGTCCAATATCGATGCGAACAAACTCACCGGCTGTCGGGCGATCAACGACCTGATTGCCGAGCTGCGCAGCGAACTCGACCACAACCACGGTTCCGGTAATTACTTTCATCAACAACACCGGATGACCGGGCGCTAGTCGCGGCCTTGTCTTGATAATCTGACGCCTGGGTCCGGTCGATAGCCGACCCTGGCGTCCATTGTCAGCGCGACGATGACACTCAGTTCTCGTTCATACAAGCATTCGACAGCTTGCGATATGACATATCCTGGGTTTCTCCCGCCTTGTCGACGTACACCATTTGTGCGGTGATTACTTCGCAATAAGGCGTGGAGGGTTCCGTCAATGACAGCACCTTCTTGATCTGCAGTGGCATGCCGTAGTGATAGGGCGTGGACGGTGGGGCGGTGTTGGCCTGAGCCAGACCGGTGATGCCGGCCAGGCCCAGGAAGGACGCAGCGGCTACTAGCGCACAAGTATTCATGTTCAAAACTCCGCAGCAAAGAGACGTTGACCTGATGCCCCTGGCATCGAGGTCTGCCGCGCGGCGCCTTTGTCAGGGCGGGCGCGGTCCGGGCCAGTGTCGGATCGCGGAATTAAACGGAGGTTAAGTGAAACACTTGGCTTTGGAGGCACCCAGGCTGCCGCGATGCACGAGTGGTGCGGCAGCCTGGGTGAATGGTCAGTTCAACTGTTGGCGATAGGGCAGGTCCGGTCCGGTCTTGCCGCAGGTCAGTGCGGCTGCCCGCATGGCAAAGTCGAGCATGGCGCTGATCTGATCCCGGGTCAGGGTCAGCAGGCCTTCGACCGAATCCAGTTGTTGTTCGATCAGCCAGGTAATCAGTGCGGCCTGGAAGGTATCGCCGGCGCCCACGGTATCGGCGATTTTCACCGTGCAGGCCGGCATCGACCATGTGCCATGGCGACGGCTGAACACGGTTGCGCCCTGACCACCACGGGTCAGGAATACCACCTGGCAACGCTGTTCCAGCCAGCCTTCGATCACCGCCTGAGGATCCCGTTCGGGGTAGAGCAGGCTCAGGTCTTCGTCGCTGACCTTGATCAGGTCCGCATACTGCACCAGCGTTGCAATCCGTGAGCGCCACAGCTCGATGTCCGGCTGCGGGTTGAGCCGCACGTTCGGGTCCAGGCTGATCAGGCGCTTGCCGCTTTCGCGTTGCGCCAACGCCAGCAAGGTGTCGCCAATCGGCTGCACCACCAGGCAGAACGAGCCGAAATGCAGGCCACTCACTTCAGGGCCCAACTCCGGCAGGTGTTGCATGCCCAACTGCCGGTCTGCGCAACCTTCGCCGCGAAAACTGTAGTGGGGCGAGCCGTTTGCGCCCACGGCGACCATCGCCAGGGTGGTCGGGGCGTCGAAGTCCCGCAGGTACTTTGCACTGACGCCCTCGTTGAGCAGGACCTGTTGCAAGCGCCGCCCCAGGTAGTCAGTGGACAGCCCGGCAAACAGTGCCGATTCCACCCCCAGGCGACGCAGGCCCACTGCCACGTTGAATGGCGAGCCGCCGGCAATGGCCTTGAAGTTCACCTGCGAGGCCGGGCCGCCGTCCTCTTTGTCACTGAAAAAATCAAACAGTGCTTCACCACACACCAGATACATAGTTGCCCGCTCTCAAAGGGTTGCGACGTGTTGTCGATAACGTTCATAGGCCTGTTGGGCGGCCGCGACATGTTCGGCGACCGGCCGGGTTTCGCTGGCCGGGTCGAGCTTGACGCAGCGCTCGCAGAGTTCGGCCAGGCCTTGCTGCGCTCCGGAATGACACCAGGCCGCTTGGATCGCCGCGCCCAGGGCAGCCGCTTCGCTCTGTTCGGTGCAGATGACCGGGGTGTCCATGATATCGGCGACGATCTGCCGCCAGACCGGGCTCTTCGAGCCGCCACCGATCAGGCGGATACTCCGGGCGTCGAGCCCTGTGGCCCGCAGCAGGTCCAAGCCATAGCGCAAGCCGAAGGTGGTGCCTTCGACGACGGCCCGGCACAGGTTGGCCCGGTTCAGGTTAGTGGTCGTCAGGCCTAGCAGGCTGGCGGTGGCATGGGGCAGGGCGGGGACGCGCTCACCGTTGAGAAACGGCAGCATGCTGACCCCTTCGGCGCCGATCGGGGCCTGGATTACCAGGGCGTTGAAGGCCTCGATGTCCAGTTCGAGCAATTCGCGTATTGCGCCGGTGGCGTTGGTCAGGTTCATGGTGCAGATCAGCGGCAACCAGCCGCCGCTGGATGAGCAGAAGGCCGCTACCGAGGCTTGCGGGCTGACCGCGGGCTCACTGGCATAGGCATAGACCGTACCGGAGGAACCGAGGCTCATGGTGATCACGCCGGGCTGGATATTACCGGTGCCGATGGCGCCCATCATGTTGTCGCCGCCGCCGCTTGCCACGACGGCCTCGGGGTTGATGCCCAGGCGTGCGGCAATGGCCGGCAGGATGCGTCCCACCGGCTGATGGGCCTCAATCAGTTCCGGCAACGCCGCTTGCAATCGACCGCTGGGGTCGATGTGTTGCAGCAACTGAAGGTCCCATTGACGGGTGCGCACGTTGAAGTAGCCGGTGCCCGAGGCATCGCCGTATTCGCTGCAATGGCGGCCGGTGAGCCAGTGGTTCAGGAAATCGTGGGGCAACAGGATGTGGGCGATGCGGGCAAAGATCTGCGGATGGTGTTCCTTGGTCCACAACAGTTTGGAAACCGTGTAGCCCGGGGCGATGACCACACCGAGGCGTTCCAGGGCGCCGCTTTCGCCACCCAGGTGCATCAGGAGCTGATCGTTTTGCGGTGCGCTTTCGGTGTCGCACCAGAGTTTGGCTGGGCGCAGCACCTGGTCCTGATCATCGAGCAACACCAGGCCATGTTGCTGGCCGGAGACGCCAACGCCGAGGATCGCCTGGCCGTCGACGCCAGCGTCTGCCAAGGCCTGGTGGGTGGCCTGGATGAAAGCTTCGATCCATTGCCCGGTGTCTTGCTCGCGCCGGCCGTTGGCGCCGCTGATCATGCTGTGGGCCGCGGCGCCCTGACCTAGCACCTGGCCGCTGATCGCATCCAGGATCAGGGCCTTGGTGCCTTGGGTGCCGCAGTCGATGCCTAGGAACAATTGTTGGTTTGCCATGGAAATCCTCGTATGACAGATCGTTCCCACGCTCTGCGTGGGGATGCCTCAACGGACGCTCCGCGTTCGGTTTTTGGGACGCGGAGCGTCCCTGGCTGCGTTCCCACGCAGAGCGTGGGAACGATCAACCTAATCCTCCAACACCCGTTCAAGTGTCCGGGTCACCCCATGCTCGCGCAAGCTGTTGCAGCACCACTCGAATGCCGCCACGAACTCCGCCGAGCGGGGGATCGCCGTGCCGAAAATCTCCTCGACCTCCAGCATCCGCTGGGTCACCAGCGCATCGTCGGCCACCAGGGCCTGGCAGAATGCGGCGCGTGGGTCTGGAATCGCATAGCTCACGCCGTTCTCGTCCACACCCTTGAGGTACACGGCCCAGGCCGCGACCACCAGCGCTGCGCGCCGGGTATCGCCACCGTCGGCGATCAGGCGGTTGATGGTCGGCACGGTAAATTTCGGAAATTTCGACGAGCCGTCCGAGCATACCCGTTCCAACTGGTCGGCGATGGCCTGATTGGAAAAACGCTCCACGAGGGTGTTCTTGTAGTCGCCCAGATCGATGCCCGGCACGGGCGCCAGTTGCGGCGTCACGTCCAGGTCCATGTAGGCGCGCATGTAGCGCACGAACAGCGGATCGTTCATGGTTTCATGGACGAAGCGATAACCCTTGAGAAACCCCAGGTAGGTCAGGGCCAGGTGGCTGCCGTTGAGCAGCTTGATCTTCATTTCTTCGTAGGGCGAAACGTCATCGGTGAACTGCACGCCGACCTTTTCCCAGGCCGGACGCCCGTTGACGAATTTGTCTTCCAGCACCCATTGCACGAACGGCTCGCAGACCACCGGCCAGGCGTCGTCGATCCCGTGCTCGTCGTGCAGTTGCAGGCGATGGGCGACGCTGGTCATGGGGGTGATGCGGTCGACCATGGCGTTGGGAAAGCTCACGTTGTGGTCGATCCACTGTGCCAGTTCAGTGTCATGCAACGTGGCGAAGGCCAGCAGCGCCTTGCGGGTCACTGCGCCGTTGTGGGGCAGGTTATCGCAGGACATCAGGGTGAACGCCGGTGTCCCGGCGGCGCGGCGTTTGGCCAGGGCGCAGCAGAGGAAGCCGAACACGGTGGTCGGGGCGTCCGGGTGGGCCAGGTCGTGCTGGATCTGCGGCAGGTGAGCCATGAACTCGCCGTTGCTGTCGTCGATGCAGTAGCCGCCCTCGGTAATCGTCAGCGAAACGATGCGGATCTGCGGATCGGCCAGTTTGTCGATCAGTACCTGCGCGCCATCTTCGGCCAGCAACATGTCGTTGATGGCGCCAATCACGCGGACTTCGGTGTCGTCGTTGTCGCCCAGTTCGTACAGGGTGAACAGATAATCCTGGCCGGCCAGGTCATCCCGGGCGCGGCGGTCTTCGGCCCGCAATCCGACGCCGCAAATGGCCCAGTCCAGGTCGGCGCCGGTGTTCATCAGCGCATCGGTGTAGTACGCCTGGTGAGCCCGATGGAAGCCACCGACGCCGATGTGGGCGATGCCCTGGCGGATATCGCTCAGGGGATAGGCGGGTAAGGCGACTTCCGGCTTGAGGTTGTGCAGGTTTTGACGGTTGAGTTTCATCACGGGTCTCGGCAATCAGGCAGCGGCGCGCAGCGCGCGGGTAACCGCTACGCCATCGGCATCGAATAAATGGCAGTGTTGGGCGTCCAGGTGCAGGTTCAGTTGCTCGCCGAAACGGCTCGCCAGATCGCCGCGTACCCGCATGGTCAAGGCTTCACCAGACGAGGTGTTGACGTGACAGAAGGTATCGCTGCCCAGTCGCTCGCTGACATCGGCGGTCACTTGCAGCGTGCACTCGCCGGGTTGTGCCAGGTTCAGGTGCTCCGGACGGATGCCCAGGGTGACCGCGCTGCCGACGCTGAGGCTGGCGCCGTTTACCGGCAACTGGATACGCGTGCCCGCGTCCAGCTGGACTTCGCAGCCCTGGCTGTTGAGTGCGCTGACCTTGCCCTTGAGAAAGCCCATTTTCGGCGTCCCGAGGAACCCGGCGACAAACAGATTGGCCGGCTGGTGATACAACTCCAGCGGCGAGCCGACCTGCTCGATGCGCCCGCCGTTGAGCACCACCACCTTGTCGGCCAGGGTCATGGCTTCGACCTGGTCGTGGGTCACGTAGATCATCGTCGCCTGCAATTCCTTGTGCAGCCGCGCCAACTCCAGGCGCATCTGCACCCGCAAGGCAGCGTCGAGGTTGGACAGCGGTTCGTCGAACAGGAAGATTTTCGGGTTGCGCACAATGGCCCGGCCGATTGCCACCCGCTGGCGCTGGCCGCCGGACAACTGTTTGGGCTTGCGTTCGAGCATCGGCCCCAATTCAAGGATGCGTGCGGCTTCGTTGACCTTCTTCTCGACGTCGGCTTTGGGCACGCCGGCCAGGTCCAGGGCGAAGGACATGTTCTTGCGCACGCTCATATGCGGGTACAGGGCGTAGGTCTGGAACACCATCGCCAGGTCGCGCTTGGCCGGGCTGACTTCGGTGATGTCGCGCCCATCCAGCTCGATGGTGCCGTCGCTGACTTCTTCCAGGCCGGCGATCAGCCGCAGCAGGGTGGATTTGCCGCAGCCCGACGGCCCGACAAAGACCACGAACTCACGGTCGTTCACCTCGAGGTCGATGCCCTTGATGATGGAAAAGCCTTCGAAGCCTTTTTGCAGATTCTTGATTTTCAGGTTGGCCATGGTGATGGGCCTCCACGTCTGATTAGGGTGTAGGGCGCGTTACTTCACGGCGCCAAAGGACAAACCGCGCACCAGTTGCTTCTGGCTGATCCAGCCGAAGATCAGGATCGGCGCGCAGGCCAGGGTCGAGACGGCGGACAATTTGGCCCAGAACAATCCTTCGGGGCTGGAGTAGGAGGCGATCAGGGCCGTCAGCGGCGCGGCTTTGGACGAAGTGAGGTTCAGCGACCAGAACGCCTCGTTCCAGCACAGGATCAGCGACAGCAGCACGGTGGAGGCCAGGCCACCCTTGGCAATCGGCAGCAGTACGCGAACCATTTCCTGCCACAGGGTCGCACCGTCCAGGCGCGCGGCTTCGAGGATGTCCCGGGGAATGTCCTTGAAGTAGGTGTAAATCATCCAGACCACGATGGGCAGGTTGATCAGCGTGTAGATGATGATCAGCGCAATGCGTGTGTCCAGCAGGCCGAAGCTCTTGGCCAGCAGGTAGATCGGCATCAGCACGCCCACCGGTGGCAGCATCTTGGTGGAGAGCATCCACAGCAAGGTGCCCTTGGTGCGCTGGGTTTCATAGAACGCCATGGAGTAGGCCGCCGGTACCGCGATCAGCAGGCACAAGGCCGTGGCGCTGAAGGAAATCACCACCGAGTTCCAGGCGAAACTGAAGTAATTGCTGCGTTCGTTGATGTGCAGGTAGTTCTCCAGCGTCGGCGCGAAAATGAACTGCGGCGGCGTGGCGAATGCGTCGATTTCGGTCTTGAAGCTGGTCAGCACCATCCAGAAGATCGGAAAGAAGATCAGGATCGCGATGGCCCAGGCCAGCGTGCCCAGCAGCAGGCTTTGCAGCCGACGGGATTGTTGAAGTGTCATGGCGGCGGCCTCAGTTCTTGTCGGTCAGGTTTTTGCCGATCATCCGCACCAGGATGATGGCGGCGACGTTGGCAATCACCACGGCAATCAGGCCGCCGGCCGAAGCCATGCCGACGTCGAACTGCACCAGCGCCTGGTTGTAGATCAGGTAGGCGAGGTTGGTCGAGGCGTAGCCGGGGCCGCCGTTGGTGGTGGTGAAGATTTCGGCGAACACCGACAGCAGGAAAATGGTCTCGATCATCACCACGACCGCGATCGGCCGTGCCAGGTGGGGCAGGGTCAAATGCCAGAAAATCGCGACCGGGCCGGCGCCGTCCAGGCGGGCGGCTTCTTTCTGTTCCTGGTCGAGGGACTGCATGGCGGTCATCAGGATCAGGATGGCGAAGGGCAGCCACTGCCAACTGACAATGATGATGATCGACAGCAGCGGGTAGTGGGCCAGCCAGTCCACCGGCTGCGCGCCGAACAGTTTCCACACCGAAGCGAGGATCCCCGAGACCGGGTGGAAAATCAGGTTCTTCCAGATCAGTGCGCCCACGGTGGGCATGATGAAGAACGGCGAGATCAGCATGACCCGGACGATGCCGCGACCAAAGAACTCGCTGGCCTCGAGCAACGCACTGATGAGAACCCCGAACACGATACTGATCAACAGCACGCTGCCCACCAGCAACAAAGTATTGGTGGCGCCGGGCATGAAGCCCGAATCGGTGAGGAAGTAGGTGAAGTTCTCCAGCCCGACGAATTCGTTCTCACCGGGGTAGAGCAGGTTGTAGCGGATCATCGAGAAGTAGACGGTCATGCCCAGGGGCACGATCATCCACAGCAGCAACAAGGCTACCGATGGGCTGACCAGGAACCAGCCGGGGTTCGCCAGGCGGATCTTGCGCGTCGGTGCGGCCATTTCGAGCGGCGCTTTGGCGGTTGTCGTTGAAGTATTCATGGCATTGAACCGTTTTATGCAGGCCTATGAAGAACCCAAATGTGGGAGCAATTCCTTGTGGGAGCGAGCCTGCTCGCGATAGCGTCCTGACCGTCGACATCGAGGTGGCTGTCACACCGCCATCGCGAGCAGGCTCGCTCCCACACGGGATCTCCTACAGAAATGGAAGCGGCGCGGTTACTTGGGATACCCGGCACGCTTCATCTCGCGCTCGGTGGTGGACTGCGCGGCGGTCAACGCCTGGTCCACGCTCTGCTGGCCGGTCAGCGCGCCCGAGAAGAACTTGCCGACCTGGGTGCCGATGGCCTGGAATTCAGGAATGGTCACCAACTGGATGCCGATGTAAGGCACGGGCTTGAGGGTTGGCGCTTTCGGGTCAGCGACTTTCAGCGACTCCAGCGTGACCTTGGCGAACGGCGCGGCCTTCATGTAGTCGTCGCTGTAGGTCGAGGCGCGGGTGCCTGGCGGTACGTTGGCGATGCCATCGGTCTTGGCGACCAGTTGGCTGTATTCCTTGGACGTCGCCCAACTGGTAAAGACCTTGGCGGCATCCTTGGCCTTGGAACTGGTCGGGATCGCCAGTGACCAGGAGTACAGCCAGGAGGTGCCCTTATCGGTTTTTTCGTGGGGGGCGAAGGTGAAACCGACATGGTCGGACACCTTGCTCTGGGTCTTGTCGGTCACGAACGAGCCGGCGACGCTGGCATCGACCCAGATCGCGCATTTGCCGCTGTTGAACAGGGCCAGGTTCTCGTTGAAACCGTTGCTCGACGCACCTGGCGGGCCGGATTTCTTCATGTTGTCGACGTAGAAGGTCAGCGCGTCTTTCCACTCGGGACCATTGAATTGCGGCTGCCACTTCTCATCGAACCAGCGCGCCCCGTAGCCGTTGGCCAGGGTGGTGATCAGCGCCATGTTCTCGCCCCAACCGGCCTTGCCCCGCAGGCACAGGCCATATTGCTCCTTGGTCTTGTCGGTGAGTTTTTCCGCAAACTCACCGATCTGGGTCCAGGTCGGGTGTTCGGGCATGGTCAGCCCGGCGTCCTTGAACAGGTCGGTGCGGTAATAGGTGATCGAACTTTCGGCGTAGAACGGCAGGGCATACAGCGAACCCTTGACGGACAGACCGTCACGCACGGAAGGGAAGACGTCATCCAGGTCGTAGGAAGCGGGCAAGTCTTTCATCGGCTCCAGCCAGCCCTTGGCACCCCAGAGTGCAGCTTCGTACATGCCGATGGTCAGCACATCGAACTGTCCGCCCTGGGTGGCAATGTCGGTGGTCAGTCGTTGGCGCAGGACGTTTTCTTCGAGCACCACCCAGTTCAGCGTGATGTCCGGGTGCTGCGCCTCGAAGGTTTTCGAGAGCTTCTGCATGCGAATCATGTCGCTGTTGTTGACGGTAGCAATGGTGAGGGTCTGTGCGCCGAAACTGACGCTGCTGAGGGTCATGCAGGTGGAGACAAGCAGAGCTTTTACCGAAGGTTTCATCGCGCACTCCTTTTCCGTGCCGGAAGGCGGCGGAAGGACAGTTATTGTTTTTTGTCTTCCGGATGAAGGGAAGAATGTGCGCTGATTACAGCCTTCAATGGACGGCGTGACAAATCATCCGTCGCACTGGTGCTGATACTTTTTTGCACTGGGATGATTCGTTGATGAATGGATTTAGCAAAACATCGCCGCCCGCTGGGTCGCGCCTGTAGGAGCTGTCGAGTGCAACGAGGCTGCGATCTTGTCCCAGACCATTGAGTCGTGCGCGAAAGATCAAGATCAAAAGATCGCAGGCTTCGCCAGCTCCTACCCAACCCAGCGGGAGCAAGTGGTGCCGAAAAGCCTCAGCCCTGGTTCTGCTCGGTCAACCGCTGCACCGCCAGCCGCCGATAGTGGGAAGGGGTCATGCCCTTGAGTTGCTGGAAGCGTCGGTTGAAGTTCGAGATGTTGTTGAAGCCCGACTCGAAACAGACATCCGTGACCGGTTTGTCGCCGTCGGCCAGCAGTTCGCAGGATTTGCTGATGCGCAGTCGATTGACGAACTCGATGAAACAGCGCCCCGTGGCCTGCTTGAACACCCGGCTGAAATAGGTGGGTTTCATGCCCAGGTGATCGGCGACTTCTTCCAGGGGCAGCTCCCGGGCGTAGTGGGCAAAAATGTAGTCCACGGCGCGGTTGGTACGGTCAATGCTGTGTTCGTCGGTCATCTGCGAAGACGCGCCGCCGGAGAGCACCTGATAGTCATCTGTGGCGGCCAGCAACTCCATCAGAATGAAAAAATAGCCCAGGCGGCTCATGCCCTGGGAATCGGCGATGCGCTGCATGAGGATCATCGCCTGGCGGATGGTGCGCTTGCAGCGGAACTCGATGCCGTAGCGGGCGCGTTCGAGCAGTGGCGCGATGGTCTTGAGTTCGGCAAATACCTGGTGGCCGCTTTCGAACAACTCGTCGGTGAAATTCACCAGCATGTCGCGCTTGGGCACCACTTCGTCCTCGGCCACCTGGCTGATCCAGTTGTGGGGCAGGTTGGGGCCGGTGAGAAACAGGGTCTGCGGGTAGAAGTTGCCGATGTAATCGCCAATGAACACCTTGCCGGAACTGGCGACGATCAGGTGCAGCTCGTATTCCTTATGGAAATGCCAGCGCACCAACGGGCAAGGAAAGCCGTGCTGGCGATAGATGATGGACAGTCCGTTATGGTCATCCATCAACTCGTAGGAAGGGTCGGTGACTCTTGCTGTTCGGGTCATGGGCCTGCGCTTTTATTGTTATCGCCGCTGGATAATGCCCCCTTCGCCGAGCAGGTGCCACCCCGAATAGCCTGCCGATGGTCGCCCGGTGAAAAGCCATTAGTGATGCTGGCACCTACCCGGGGGCATTGTTGCGGTGCTTTTCTTCGATCCATTGGGACATGTATTGGGTGCTCTTGTGCTGGTGATGGCGCAACATGCTGCCGGTGAAATTGTCTCGACGTCGTTGCGCCAGGTTGGCACGGCACGCCTGGATACTTTCAATCAGCGCCGGGCCATGGACCTCTTTGCGGTAACGCTCCGCCAGGAGTTTCAGGCCGGCGTCCCGGGCCTGGTTCCAGCGGGTCGCGTCGCAGTACAACTGCACGGCAGCGCTGGCGATGTCTGCGGCGCTCTGGTTGACAGTTCCAGGCCACGGCATTTCCCCGTGCATGGCTTCGGCGCCGATGGGCGTGGTGACGCTTGGCGTGCCACAGAGCATGGCTTCGATCAGCTTGCCCTTGATGCCGGCACCGAAACGCAGCGGCGCCAGGCAGAGGCGGGCCGCCGACATCACCTGCAGGGCATCCTCGGCCCAGTTCATGATATGAAACCCCTGGGCCGGGTTATGCAACGCGGCGGCTTTTGGCGGGGTGTAGGCGCCGTACAGATGCAGTTGCGCGCCCGGCAGTTGCTGGCGGATCAGCGGCCAGATGGCGTTCTTCATCCAGAGCACGGCATCCCAGTTCGGCGCATGGCGGAAGTTGCCGATACTCAAGAAATGCGCCCGGTCTTCGAATGGCACCGATGGCGCGGCCGGCAGGTCCACCATCAACGGACACCAGAGCAGCAGGTCACGGGGTACCTTGAATTGTTCCACCAACAGCTCGATCTCAACTTCCGATACCATCAGGTTCAGGTCGCAGCGGTACAACGCGGCGATCTCGCGCTTCGCCATATCGGTGTCGGCCATCCGCTGGAATTCCTCGGACAGGTTTGGCGCGAAAAGATCGCTGAAATCCTGGGACGCACCGTCAGCCTTCAAGCGATCCTTGAGGCGTTGATGCCGGGCGTGGCGCAGGCTCTGCAAATCGGAGGTTTCCAGCACACGCAGGGCGCCGGGGCACTGCGCCTCGACCCGCCAACCGAATTGCTCTTCCATCATGAATTGGTCGAACAGGACGATATCCGGCGCCAGTTCGCCGACGAACGCATCGAAGCTGCTGTTGTTGAGTTCGATGGGCACTTCGCGGATGCCCAGCTCGATCAGGTCCGCACGGTTCTCGCCGGGCCTTGCCGGGCTGCTGAAGGTGATGTCCCAGCCTTGCCCGAGGAAGGCTTCCAGGATCTGCATGATGTGCCCACCCGCCGCCGATGAACGCGGCTCGGGCCAGACATAACCGATGACCAGGACCTTGAGGGCGGTGGGATGAGACATGAGCGGGCATTTCCTTGGGAGGGATCAGGCGCGGTCGGCGCGGGGGCGCCGATAGTGACCAAGAATCCGCCTGGGCTCAAGAAAGAATGCTTTTGACCTTGTCGCGCAGTTGATCGATGGAAAAAGGCTTGCCGATCACCGCCATGCTTTCCGGTACGTCGATGCTTTCGGCATAGCCGCTGGCGAACAGGACCGGCAACCCGGGCCGCACCAGGCGGGCTTGCCTGGCCAGCTCGCGGCCGTCCATCACCGGCAGGCCGATGTCCGTCATCATCAGGTCGATCGGTTGGTCCGGGTTGCGCAGGTAGTCCAGTGCCTGCTCACAACCGTCCGCCTCGAGCACCTGATATTCCAGTTCCTCCAGTACATCGACGATCAGCATGCGGACGATGTCGTCGTCTTCGACTACCAGAACGGTGGTGGCAGCGGCAGGAGCGGGGGTGGACATAGTCATTATTCTCAGGAAATAAAATCGGGAGGGGCGAAAAAAGGCCTCATGCATGAGTAAGTGGCGAGGCGACACAAGTTCCCGAGCCTGTACAAGAAAGGATCTATAGTACAAGAGCTGACAAGGATAGTCGCTTCCTTGCTACAGGGCAGACCGCCAGGGGAATCATGCCTTCGATCTTGTCAGAAGTGTGGATCCAACCCGTAACTTTCGGGCAGACTCCATGGTTTCCAACTGTTTGCCAAGGCCTTTTCCATGACTCCTTCGTCTTCGGTTGACGAGCAAAGTTTTCGCAAGCTCCTGAGTCGCAATATCAGCCTGCCGTTGGGCATGGGCGGCCTCAGCGCGGTGTTTTTCATTGTGCTGATCACCTATCTGCTGTCGGTGATCCAATGGGTCGAGCATAGCGATCGAGTGATCAATAATGCCAATGAAGCGCTGAAACTGAGCGTCGACCTGGAAACCGGCATGCGCGGTTATCTCCTGAACGGCGATGAGCACTACCTGGAACCTTATGAGGTGGCCAAGCCGCGGATTGCCGTCGCGCTTGAGACATTGCTGGAATTGACAGCCGATAACCCCGTCCAGACCGATCGCCTGCACAAGGTGCAGGCGCTCCAGGTGGAGTGGGCCAAATACGCTCAGAACATGATCGAGCTGCAACGCAGCAGCGGCGATTACCGGGGCGTGGTAAAGGCCGGGCGCGGTAAGCGCTTGACCGACGAAATCCGCGAGACCTTCGAAGACATCGTCAATACCGAGCAGCAACTGCGCACGGAGCGCAACGACAAGGTGCGCTCCACCACTCTCTGGAGCATTGCCCTGTATCTGCTGTTCGTTGCCGCGATCAGTGGGTTGCTGGCCTATGTCGGACGGCGGGATCTGTTGAGCCTGTCCAACAGTTACGGCGCCAGTCTCAGGACACAACAAGAGAGTGCCTCGCACCTGGAAAAACAGGCCTGGCTGCGTAGTGGCCAGACCCAGTTGGCCGAGCAGGTGCTGGGGCAACTGACCCTGAACCTGCTGGGGCGCAACACCCTGCAGTTCTGTGCCAAGTACCTCGGCGCCGCCGTCGCGGCGCTTTATGCGCGAGAGGAAAGCGGCGTGCTCAAGCGGGTCGCCACTTACGGTCTTTCCCGGGAGGATGACGAACAGCACCAGGTGATCGTTGCCGGCGAAGGCATCGCCGGCCAGGCCGTGCAGCAGGGACGTCTCATTCGGCTGGATCATGTGCCCGACGATTACCTGAAAGTCAGCTCCGGGCTGGGGCAAGGCTTGCCCAACAGCGTGGTGGTGGTGCCGACCAGCGACGATGACCGAATCAACGGTGTTATCGAATTGGGTTTTCTGCGGCCCTTGACCGAGCGCGATATCGAGCTGCTGGAGCTGATTGCCGGTAACGTCGGTACCTCCATCGAAGCCGCCCGTTACCGGCAGCGCTTGCAGGAAGTGCTGGCGGAAACCCAGCAGTTGAACGAAGAGCTGCAGGTCCAGCAGGAAGAGCTCAAGACCGCCAACGAAGAGCTGGAGGAACAGTCGCGCGTTCTCAAGGAGTCCCAGGTCCATCTTGAGGCCCAGCAACAGGAGCTGGAGCAGACCAACGAGCAACTGGCCGAACAACGCGATGCCATGGATCAGAAGAACAACGAACTGAACCTGGCCCAGCTGCAGTTGCAGGAACGCGCCGAAGAGTTGCAGCGTTCGAGCAAGTACAAGTCCGAGTTCCTCGCCAACATGTCCCACGAGCTGCGCACGCCGCTCAACAGTTCGCTGATCCTGTCCAAGCTGTTGGCGGAGAATCCGCAGAACAATCTCAGCGAGGAACAGGTCAAGTTTGCCGAATCGATCTACTCCGCCGGCAACGACCTGCTGAACCTGATCAACGACATCCTCGATATTTCCAAGGTCGAGGCCGGCAAACTGGAGGTTCGCCCGGAAAACACCGGTGTGTCGCGCCTGGTAGAAGGCTTGCGCGACATGTTCAAGCCCCTGGCGGCCGACAAGGGCCTGGGCTTCGATGTGCAGGTTCTTCCTGACGCACCGGCGATGCTGTACACCGACCGCCAGCGCCTGGAACAGGTGCTCAAGAACCTGCTGTCCAACGCGGTGAAGTTTACCGAGCAAGGCACCGTGAGCCTGTCCGTGGCTGGCCAGCCTGGTTCAGGCGTTGCCTTCATGGTGCGGGATTCGGGCATCGGCATTTCCCCTGAACAACAGCAGAGCATCTTCGAGGCATTCCGCCAGGCCGACGGTACCACCAATCGCCGTTACGGCGGCACCGGCCTGGGGCTGTCGATCTCGCGGGACCTGGCGACCTTGCTGGGCGGCTCGATCTCGGTTTCCAGCGCGCCGGGGCAGGGCAGTGTGTTCACGCTGGTGTTGCCTGAGCGTTATGTCGAGCCGGGGGATACCCCGGTGGAGCCGCGGACATTTACGCCAACGGCCGCTGTGCCGGCGCCCGTGACCCATGCGCCGGTCCCCGCACCGGTACCGCTGGTTGCCCAGGTGGAACCGTCCATTGCCCGCTTCGCCGACGATCGGGATAAGGCGCCGTTCGATGCCCGTTGCATCCTGGTGATCGAAGACGAGCCCAAGTTTGCCCGGATCCTTTTCGACCTTGCCCATGAACTGGGTTACCTGTGCCTGGTGGCCCACGGTGCCGACGAAGGCTTTGACCTTGCCTCGCAACTGAGCCCCGATGCGATCCTGCTGGACATGCGCCTGCCCGATCATTCCGGGCTGACAGTGTTGCAGCGGCTCAAGGAGCAGGCCGAGACCCGGCATATCCCGGTGCATGTGATTTCCGTCGAAGATCGCGTCGAAGCCGCCATGCACATGGGTGCCATCGGCTATGCGGTCAAGCCGACCACCCGTGAAGAGCTCAAGGACGTGTTCGCCCGTCTGGAAGCCAAGCTGACCCAGAAGGTCAAACGGGTGTTGCTGGTGGAAGACGATGACTTGCAGCGTGACAGCATTACCCGCCTGATCGGTGACGAGGACATCGAGATCACCGCCGTTGGTCTGGCCCAGCAGGCCCTGGATCTGCTGCGCAGCAACGTCTACGACTGCATGATCATCGACCTGAAGTTGCCGGACATGCTGGGCAATGACTTGCTCAAGCGCATGTCCACCGAAGAGATCTGCTCGTTCCCGCCGGTGATTGTCTACACCGGGCGCAACCTGACCCGCGATGAGGAGGCCGACCTGCGCAAGTATTCGCGCTCGATCATCATCAAGGGCGCCCGCTCGCCAGAACGCCTGCTGGACGAAGTCACACTCTTTTTGCACAAAGTCGAATCGCGGTTGTCCCATGAACGGCAGCGGATGCTCAAGACAGCCCGCAGCCGGGACAAGGTGTTCGAAGGGCGCAAAGTGCTGCTGGTGGATGATGATGTGCGCAACATCTTTGCACTGACCAGCGCCCTGGAGGCAAAAGGGGCGGTCGTGATCATCGGCCGTAACGGCTACGAAGCGATCGAACGCCTGAGTGAAGTGGAAGACATCGACCTGGTGCTGATGGACGTGATGATGCCGGAAATGGACGGTTTCGAAGCCACCGCACGCATCCGCAAGGACCCGCGCTGGCGCAAGCTGCCCATCATCGCCGTGACGGCCAAGGCCATGAAGGATGATCAGGAGCGCTGCATTGCGGCCGGTTCCAACGACTACCTGGCCAAACCGATCGACCTGGATCGCCTGTTTTCGCTGATTCGCGTGTGGTTGCCGAATATGGAAAGAATTTAGTGGAAAGAGACACCGACATTGAACTGCGTCTGTTGATCGACGCGATCTACCTCAAGTACAGCTACGATTTCAGGGATTACTCCGGTGCGTCCATCAAGCGCCGGGTCCATCATGCGCTGAGCCAGTTCGAATGCCGGACCATCTCGGCGCTCCAGGAGCGTGTACTGCACGACCCCGGCATGTTCATGCAGTTATTGCAGCTGCTGACGATCCCTGTCAGCGAAATGTTCCGCGACCCCTCGCACTTCCTGGCGATTCGTCAGGAAGTGGTGCCGCTGCTCAAGACCTATCCTTCGATCAAGATCTGGATCGCCGGGTGCAGCACCGGAGAGGAGGTCTATTCCATGGCGATCCTGCTGCGCGAAGAGGGGCTGTTGGACCGTACGCTCATCTACGCCACCGACATCAACCCCAGGTCGTTGGAGAAGGCCAAGCAGGGCATTTTTGCCCTGGACAACGTGCGAGCCTATACCCGGAACTACCAGCAGGCCGGCGGGCGGCGATCCTTTGCCGATTACTACACTGCCGCCTACGATTACGCGATGTTCGACAAGACCCTGCGCGAGAATGTGACTTTTGCCGACCACAGCCTGGCGACTGACAGCGTTTTTTCAGAAACTCAATTAATTTCATGCCGTAACGTATTAATCTACTTCAATAAAAAATTGCAAGATCGTGCGTTCGGGCTGTTTCATGAGTCCCTTTGTCACCGCGGTTTCCTGGTGTTGGGCAGCAAGGAAACGCTGGATTTCTCGAATTACGGCAAGCAATTCGAGCCGTTGGTCAAACAGGAACGGATCTATCGCAAGCTATGAACCAGACGACGGAAGGATCCTGGTCCCGGATCGAAGCCATTGCCGTTGGCGCCTCCGCCGGCGGTGTCGACGCGCTGCTCAGGGTGTTCGGGCAACTGCGCAAGGGCTTCAGCTTGCCTATCCTGGTGGTGCTGCACTTGCCCAACGAGCGCCACAGCCAATTGGCCCAGGTCCTTGACCGTCGTCTGGCGGTGCCGGTGGAAGAGGCGCAGGACAAGCAGGACATCAAGCCCGGTACCTTGTATGTCGCTGCACCTGGCTACCACTTGTCGGTCGAGGCCGATTGCAGCCTGTCGTTGAGCCTGGAGGAACCGGTGCGTCACTCCCGGCCGTCCATCGATGTGTTGTTCGAATCGGCTGCCGATGCCTACGGCCCGAACCTGCTGGCGGTGTTGCTGACCGGGGCCAGTGACGATGGCGCCCGGGGCCTGGCCAGGGTCAAGGAACTGGGCGGGATCACCGTCGTCCAAGACCCCGCCGAAGCCCAGGTCTCGACCATGCCCGAAGCAGCACTGGCGCTGCACGAGCCCGACCATATCCTCACTTTGCAAGACATCGGCCAATTGTTGGCCGGGCTGGAATGAACCACATGCCAAGAGATATTCAAGCCAAACTGCTGATCGTCGATGATCTGCCGGAGAATCTGTTGGCGCTGGAAGCCCTGATCAAGGGTGACGACCGCAAGGTCTACAAGGCTCAGTCGGCTGACCAGGCGTTGTCGCTGCTGCTGCAACATGACTTTGCCCTTGCCATCATCGATGTACAGATGCCGGACATGAACGGCTTCGAACTGGCCGAGCTGATGCGAGGCACGGAGAAGACCCGCAGCATCCCGATCATTTTTGTCAGCGCCGCCGGCCGGGAGCGCAACTATGCCTTTACCGGCTATGAAAACGGTGCGGTGGACTTTCTGCACAAGCCGTTGGACACCCATGCGGTCAAGAGCAAGGTCAGTGTGTTTGTGGAGCTCCATCGCCAGAAGAGGGCGGTGAAGGAACAGGTCGTCGCCCTGGAGCAGAGTCGTCGGGAACAGGAAGTGCTGCTGCAGGAGTTGCAGGCCACCCGCAACGAACTCGAGCAGGCGGTGCGTATGCGTGACGACTTCATGTCGATCGTCGCCCATGAGGTGCGTACCCCTCTCAACGGCCTGATCCTCGAGACTCAGCTGCGCAAGATGCACCTGGCCCGGGACAACGCCGCGGCGTTCAGCCTGGATAAGGTGAAGGCGATGGTCGAGCGCGACGAGCGGCAGATCAAGAGCCTGATCCGGCTGATCGAGGACATGCTGGACGTGTCACGCATTCGTACCGGCAAGTTGTCCATCCGGCCGACCCGTTTCAACCTCGCAACCTTGGTGGCCAACCTGTTGCGTAATTTACAGCCGCAGATCCTGGCCGCCGAATGCGCCTTGAACTACACCGCCGAGCCTTCGGTGGAAGGGTTGTGGGATGAGTTTCGGATCGAGCAGGTGGTGACGAACCTGCTGACCAACGCGTTGCGCTATGGCGGCAAGAGCCCGATCGATGTGCGCGTCTACCAGACACCCGAGCATGCCTGTGTTGAAGTCCAGGACCGCGGCATCGGTATCAGCGACGAGAACCAGAAACGCATCTTCCAGCAGTTCGAGCGGGTGACCTCCAAGGCGGTGACCTCCGGGCTGGGGTTGGGCCTGTTCATTTCCGAGCAGATCGTGGCCGCCCATGGGGGGACCATCACGGTCAGCAGTCGTATCAACGAGGGCGCGTTGTTTCGCGTCTGCTTGCCTTTGCAGGTCACCGCCCTTCCAAAAAACGTCGCATTGACGCAACCTCTGAATGACTCTACGGTCGTATCAGCAGCTATTGATCGAACGAAGGCTTCCCATGAGTGAAGATGCGCAAGATGTTGTATTGGTCGTCGAGGATGACCCGTCGATCATGATGGTGTTGTCCGCCTACCTGTCAGGGGCGGGGTATCGGGTGCTGCAGGCCGAGAACGGCGCAAAGGCTTTCGAGATCCTGGCAAGCAAGCCCCACCTGGACATGATCATCACCGACTTCCGCCTGCAGGGGGGTATTTCCGGGGTGCAGATCGCCGAACCCGCGGTCAAGCTGCGTCCTGAGCTGAAAGTGATCTTCATCAGCGGTTACGCCCAGGAAGTGCGCGACACCGACAGCCCCATCACCCGCCGGGCACCGATCCTGGACAAACCCTTCGACCTGGACGAATTGCAGAGCATCATGCGCACGATGTTGTCCTGAAGCCCTGCATCCAGCACAGATCCCTGTGGGAGCCTGCTCGCGATAGCGGTGGGTCAGCTTGCATCCATGCTGAATGTACAACCGCTATCGCGAGCAGGCTCGCTCCCACATTTGTTCCTGGGTGAATGCAGAATCTGCATACGCCACACAACCCTGTGGGAGCGAGCCTGCTCGCGAAGGCGGTGGATCAGCTTGCATCTATGTCGAATGTAAAACCGCTATCGCGAGCAGGCTCCCACAGGGGTGTGTCTCAGGTCCCGATCATCTCCCGGACCTTGGCCGTCAACAGGTCAAACGTGAACGGTTTGGTGATCATCTGCATGCCCGGGTCGAGGAATCCGCCGCGTACCGCAGCATGTTCGGCGTAGCCGGTGATGAACAGCACCCGCAGGTCCGGGCGGATCTGTCGGCCGATTTCCGCCAGTTGCCGGCCGTTCATGCCCGGCAGGCCCACGTCGCTGATCAACAGATCGATACGCCGGCCTGACTGCAGAATCGGTACCGCGCCATTGGCGTCGGCGGCTTCGAGGAAGGCATAGCCCAGCTCACCGAGCACCGAGCTGACCAGCACCCGCACCGCCGGATCATCCTCGACGATGAGCACGGTCTCGCCAGCCAATGCGTGGGATGCATGTTGTGTGTCGACCAAGGGCTCGGGCACTTCTTCGCCGAGGAAGCGCGGCAGATAAAGACTGACCGTGGTGCCTTTACCGACGTTGCTGTCGATGGTCACGTGGCCGCGCGATTGCTTGCTGAAGCCATAGATCATCGACAGGCCCAGCCCGGTGCCCTGGCCGATCGGTTTGGTGGTGAAGAACGGGTCGAAGGCTCGGTTGATGACCGCTTCGGGCATCCCGCACCCACTGTCCTGCACGCTCAGCACGACATAATCGCCGGGCTCCAGGTTGCTGTAGGCATCGGTGAAGCCGGCGTCTAGGTGCTTGTTGCGCGTCTGCACCACCAGCGTTCCGCCGTCCGGCATCGCATCCCGGGCGTTGAGCACGAGGTTGAGCAGGGCACTTTCCAGTTGGTTCGGGTCGGCCTCGGCGATCCATAGTTGATCGTCCAGTTGCATGTCCAGGCGAATGCTTTCATTGAGGCTACGCTGCAACAGCTCGCCCATGGACAGCACCAGGGTGTTCATCTGCACGGCCTTGGAATCCAGCGATTGTCGCCGGGAGAAGGCGAGCAATCGATGGGTCAGGCCGGCGGCGCGGTTGGCCGAGGTCACGCCCAGGTCGATCAGGCTGTCCAAGTCTTCGGTCCGGCCCCGAGCCAGGCGCCTGCGCAACAGTTCGAGGCTGCCAATGATCCCGGTGAGCATGTTGTTGAAGTCGTGGGCGATGCCGCCGGTGAGCTGGCCAACCGCTTCCATCTTTTGCGACTGGCGCAAGGCTTCTTCGTTGTGGCGCAACTGAGCGGTACGTTCCTGGACCTGCTGTTCGAGGGTTTCCAGGGTGTTTTGCAGCCGCAGCTCACTGTTGCTGAGGTCGATCAGGCGGTCACGGGCTTCATACTGCCTTCGGCGTCCGCGCAGGGCGGTGGTTACCAGGCTGATCAGGGTCACCGGGTGGAAAGGGCGCTCCAGGAAGGTCACGTTGCCCAGCTGTGTGCCGAGCCGTGCTGTCGGGTTTCGCTCCGGACCGCCATGGTGGGTCAACAGGACGATGGGCAGGTCCGACCAGGCCGGTTGCTGGTCAATCTGGTTGAACAGGGCTTCCAGGCCGGGTCCCAGCAGGGCTTCGGAGGACACCAGCAGCAAGCCGGCGCCAAGCTCCAGCTCTTCGCACAAGTGCCCTAGGTGCCGACAGATGAGGCCCGGGAAGCCGGCTTCGTTGAGGATCATCAGGGCGACCTGGCTGTCCCGCCCCAACGGTGCGAGGATCAGTGCCCGCTCGGACAGGGGCTCAGCCAGGGTCACCGAGCTTCATCCTTGAGCAGCGGATTGCCTTCGCCGAGATAGGTGGGTACTCCACGCAACACGCCCTGGAACGCTTCCAGCGGTTCACCGACAGTCATGCCCTGGCTGCCGATGCGGTATTCGCGGATGGTGGACTCGTGACTGCCGGTGCGCTTCTTGATGATGGAGATCGCCCGGCGGACCTTGCCCAGTGCCTCGAAGTAACGCAACAGAATGACCGTGTCGGCCAGGTAGGTGATGTCCACCGGCGCCTGCATGTCACCCACCAGGCCATGTTGCGCGACGGTCATGAAGGTCGACGCGCCCCGGCGGTTGAGGTAGAGCAACAGCTCGTGCATGTGCAAGACCAGGGCGTTTTCTTCCGGCATGGCGGCCTGGTAGCCATTGATGCTGTCAATCACGACGGTCTTGATATCGCCGTCATCGACGCAACGACGGACCCGGTGCGAGAACTCACCGGGGGACAGTTCGGCCGCATCCACTTGTTCGATCGACAGGTTGCCGGATTCCCTCAGCGACTCCAGGTCGATGCCCATGTTCTTCATGCGATCGAATAGCAAGCTCAGTTCTTCATCGAAAATGAACAGGGCGGCTTTTTCGCCACGCTGCACGGCAGCGACGGCGAAGAGCATCGAGATCAACGATTTACCGGTGCCGGCCGGCCCCAGAATCAAGGTGCTGGAGCCACTTTCGATGCCGCCGCCCAGCAGGGCATCCACACCCTCCAGGCCGCTGGACAGCTGTTCGCGCTGATAGCCGCCGCGGTGTTCGGCCGCCACCAGGCGCGGGAAGACATGCACGCCGTCGGCCAGGATGGTGAAATCATGGAAGCCGCCGCGGTACTTCTGGCCGCGATATTTGATGACCCGGACCCTTCGTCGTTCGGCGCCGTAGTTAGGGGTCAGTTCTTCCAGGCGGATCACGCCATGGGCCACGCTGTGCACGGTCTTGTCCAGGGACTCGGTGGTCAGGTCGTCCAGCAGCAGGACCGTGGCGTCATAACGCACGAAATAATGCTTGATCGCGAGGATCTGGCGGCGATAACGCAAGGAACTCTGCGCCAGCAGGCGGATCTCCGACAGGCTGTCGAGGACCACCCGGGTCGGCTTGACCCGCTCGACCACCTCGAAGATCTGCCGGGTCGCTTCCCCCAGTTCCAGGTCCGAGGAGTACAGCAGGCTTTGCTGATGTTCTGCATCGAGCAGGCTTTCCGGCGGGCTCAATTCATAGATATGGATGTTGTCGTCCAGCGTCCAACCGTGGGACGCCGCGCCTTGGCGCAGTTCGCGTTCGGTTTCCGACAGGGTGATGTACAGCGAGCGTTCACCGGCTCGGGCACCGGCCAGCATGAATTGCAACGCGACCGTGGTCTTGCCGGTCCCGGGTTCCCCTTCCAGCAGGAACACATGGCCGCGGGACAGGCCGCCGGAGAGGATATCGTCCAGTCCTTCGATACCGGTGGCGGCTTTGGCGTCGATCAACTCGTTAGATGTAGGCAAGAATAGCTCCCTCATGGCTAGGGAAGTAGATAGCAGGTTGAAGTGTCTGAATACTTGACCTTTGGCGGTGATGGCGGTTCCGCTTCCTGCTACAAAACCTGTGAAGTTGTACAACTCTGTAGGCACTGCCGAAGGTTGCGATTTTTTGAACTTGGTTTTGAGCTTGAGCTTGATTGGTTGGGCGTTCGCTCTGGATTCCATTGTTTGGGGAAAGATCGCAGCCTCGTTGCACTCGACAGCTCCTACAGGGCTCCTACAGGCCTTGCTGTAGCGCGGGATCGTCGGGGTTCAGTTGTTCCAGTTTCGCCAACAGGATCTGCACGTTCTGCAACTGCCCGGTTTCCTTCCAGTAGTTGATCAGCAACACCCGCGCCTCGCGATCGGCGGGGTAGCGCTGGACGATGTCCTGCAACTGTTTCTGCGCCGCCTCCAGTTCTTGCTCGGCATGCAGGGTGGTGGCCAGGTCGTAACGGTAATGACGGTTGTCGGGCTCCAGTTCCACGGCTTTTGCCAGGCCGAGCACCGCGTATTCACTCTGGCCATGTTGCAGCAACCACATGCCCAGCGCATGTTGCAGGTAAGCTGACTGTGGCTGGGTTTGCAACTGCCTGGCGAGTAATTGTCGCGCGGCTTCGCCCTGGCCCTGTTTGTCCAGCACTTCGATCTGCATGACCACGGCCGGCAGGTTGTCGGGCTGTAGGCGCAGGGCTTGTTCCAGAGCATCCTGGGCTTTTTTCAACTCGGCGTTGTGCAGGTGCAGGCGGGCGAGTTGATAGAACGACTCGGTGGTTTGCGGGCCGTCTTGAAGTTGTTGTTCCCAGGTGTCGATGGCCAGTTGCATGGCGCCGAAGTACAAGCCAAGGTCATCCGGTGACAGGCCCAGCAGGGCGTTCACGGCGGCAAACCGCACGCTGGGGTCGTCATCGTCGAGCAACGGCCCCAGCAGCAGGCTGCGTTGCCCCGTGGGTACCAGCCCGACAATGCTGCCGATGGCGGCCCGACGTACATCCGCCGATTCGTTGTGCAGGTCCGCATCCGCCAGTTTCAGGGCCTGGGGGCTCGGATAGTTGGGGAGTTCGGCGTGCAGCCACACGCGCCGCTTGGGCGAGAGGTCTGGACGCCCCAGTTGCTGATAGAGCATTCTCGCCGCGCCCGGCAGGCCGTTGCGCGCCTGTGCCAGGGCTTCACTGTAGCCGCGCTTGATGGCCTCGGGGATCTGCGGGGTGCTGTTGTGCAACCATCCCGCAACCAGACCGATCACCAGGAGGACACCGAGGCTGAGCAGAAGATAGCGGCGAGATGAGGGCATGCAGGTAATCCATAACCGGGAAGCTTGAAATGTCGCAAGCTTCGGTCAGGTGGGGGACTGAGTCAAACCTTGTGATAGGTATGCAGGACCTGTGAGTACAGGTTGCTCTCGCTGGGATGTAGCTAAACCCTTGTGGGAGCGAGCCTGCTCGCGATAGCTCTCTGCCAGTCAGCATCCATGTTGACTGACACACCGCCATCGCGAGCAGGCTCGCTCCCACAGGGGTTCCCGGGTGAGAGATAAAAAAGCCCCGCGTCCAGAGAGGAGGCGGGGCAAAGAATTGGTTGATTGCGGTCAACCAAAGGGGCTCTGTGCAATGGTCGGTCAGTTGCTGGCGACGGTTTCCGGCTGCCAGCCACCGCCCAAGGCCTTGTAGATCGCGACGATGCCGCGATACAGCTCGACTTCGGCCTGGGCCTGGGTGTCTTCGGCGGCCAGGCGTTCGCGCTGGGCGTCGAGCAACACGAGGAAGTCCACCGTGCCTTCGCGGTAGCGGATTTCGGCCAGGTCGGCAGCGGCGCGACTGGACTCGCTCTGGCGGATCAGCGAGATCAGGCGTTGCTGACGCTTGCCGTAATCGCTGAAGGCGTTTTCCGATTCTTCCAGGGCCAGCAAAACCTGCTGTTCGTAAGTCGCCAGGGCGCCATCGGCTTCGGCATTGGCGCCGCGCAGACGAGCCCGCACGCTGCCCAGGTCAAAGGCTGCCCAGGTAATGCTCGGGCCCAGCGCCCAGGCGTTGGCCGCCGAGGAGCCGATCTGCGAACCCCGCCCGGCGGTAAAGCCGAGGAAGCCGCTCAAGCTGACCCGCGGGAACAGGTCGGCCTTGGCCACGCCGATACGCGCCGTGGCAGCAGCCAACTGACGTTCGGCACGGAGAATGTCCGGGCGACGTTGCAGCAACTGACCCGGATCACCCACAGGCAGGGCCTTGGCGATGGCCGGCAGGTCCTTGGGACTCAGGTCCACGCTCAGTTTGTCCGGACGCTCGCCCAGCAACGTGGCGATGCGGTTGCGCTGACGCACCTGTTCGGCCTGCAACTGTGGCACGCTGGCTTCTACCGAGGCCAGGCGTGCATCGGCACGCACCACGTCGAGCTGATCGCCGACACCGGCATCGCGCAGGCTTTCGGTGATCTTGCGCGACGCTTGCTGGTTCTGGAGGTTCGCCAGGGCGATTTTTTCCCGCAGTTGGGCGCCGCGCAGTTGACCGTAGGCATCCACCAGCTCGGCGATCATGGTCACCTGCAGTTGGTAGAGATCGGCCTCGGCCGCCTGCTGATCGGCGTCGGTGGCTTCCAGGTTGCGCTGGATGCGCCCGAACAGGTCCACTTCCCAGGCCATGTCCAGGCCCAGGTCGTAGCGCTCGGTACTGACCCGGTCGGTGGTCTGTCCTGGAATCTGGCCTTTGCCCAGGTTGCTGCTGGCGCGACTGGTGATGGTCGGCATGGCGTCATTGCTGGCGTCGTCGCGAATGGCCCGGGCCGCCCGCAGACGGGCGAAGGCGACGCGCAACTCGCGGTTGCCTTCCAGGGAACGGGTCACCAACGCGTTGAGGGTCGGGTCCTCGAACTGTTGCCACCAGATGCCTTCGAAGCGGGCTCGGTCGAAATTCTTCTGGCCGGCGGCGCCATCGGTGGCGGTGGTGATATTAGCCGCCTCGGTTTGCGGTGCCTTGTAGTCCGGCCCCACGGCGCAGGCGCCCAAGGCCAGGGCCAGCAAGCTCGGCACGAACACTTTCAAGCCCATTGTTGCCAAGCTCATTGTTGCGTCTCCAGTTTCAACGCCCGGGCGGCCTTGCGGGCCTCGCTGCGCTCGACGAAGTTACGGATCAGTACATAGAACACCGGGGTGAGCAGCAGGCCGAAGAAGGTCACACCGAGCATCCCCGAGAACACCGCGACACCCATGGCATGGCGCATTTCCGCACCGGCACCGCTGGAGAACACCAGGGGCACCACGCCCATGATGAAGGCCACGGAGGTCATCAGGATCGGCCGCAGACGCAGGCGGCAGGCTTCCAGGACCGCGGCCAGCGGGTTCATGCCCTCGAGCTGCTTGTCCTTGGCGAACTCGACGATCAGGATCGCGTTCTTGCAGGCAAGCCCCACCAGTACGATCAGGCCGATCTGGGTAAAGATGTTGTTGTCGCCGCCGGACAGGATCACCCCGGTAATGGCGGACAGCAGGGTCATCGGTACGATCAGGATCACCGCCAGCGGCAGGCTCCAGCTTTCGTACTGCGCCGCGAGCACCAGGAACGCCAGCAGCACGCAGAGCGGGAACACGAACAGCGCGGTGTTGCCCGAGAGGATCTGCTGGTACGTCAGGTCGGTCCACTCGTAGGTCATGCCGTTGGGCAATTCGTCCTTGAGCAGTTTCTCGATGGCCTTCTCGGCCTGGCCGGAGCTGTAGCCCGGCGCGGCGGCACCGTTGATTTCAGCGGTGATGAAGCCGTTGTAATGCATCACGCGGTCGGGTCCCGAGGAGTCGCTGACCTTGATGAAGGTCGCCAGCGGGATCATCTCGCCACGGTTGTTGCGCACCTTGAGCTGGCCGATCTGGTCCGATTCGAGGCGGAACTGCTGCTCGGCCTGGACGTTGACCTGGTAGGTGCGGCCGAAGCGGTTGAAGTCGTTGGCATACAGCGAACCCAGGTAGATCTGCAGGGTGTTGAAGATGTCGCTGACGGCCACGCCGTGGGTCTTGGCTTTTTCCCGGTCGATGGCGGCATCGACCTGAGGCACGTTCACGGTGTAGCTGGTGAACAACCCGGCCAGTTCCGGCACGCTGCGGCTCTTGGTGATGATGTTCATGGTTTCCTTGTACAGCTCGTCGTAGCCCAGGTTGCCCCGGTCTTCGATCTGCAGGCGGAAACCACCGATCGTACCCAGCCCCTGTACCGGCGGCGGCGGGAAGATCGCCATGTAGGCTTCCTGGATGCCCGCGAACTGGCCGTTCAAGGCACCAGCGATGGCCCCGGCCGACTGGCTCGGGTCCTTGCGCTCGTCGAAGGGCTTGAGGGTCACGAACACGATGCCGGCGTTCGGGCTGTTGGTGAAACCGTTGATCGACAGGCCCGGGAAGGCCACCGCGCTTTGCACACCCGGTTGCTTGAGCGCCAGGTCGGACATGCGCTTGATCACGTCTTCGGTGCGGTCCAGGCTCGCGGCATCCGGCAGTTGGGCGAAGGCCACCAGGTATTGCTTGTCCTGGCCGGGCACGAAGCCGGTCGGGGTGTTGGAGAAGCCGAAGAATGTCAGCACCATCAGGCCCGCGTAGACGAACAGGGCGATGCCGCTGCTGCGGATCACACGGCCCACGGCGCCTACATAGCTGTGGCTGGCACGGTCGAAGAAGCGGTTGAACGGGCGGAACAGCCAGCTGCCCAGCAGTGCATCGAGGAACCTGGAGAAACGGTCCTTGGGCGCGTCATGGCTCTTGAGCAATACCGCGGCCAGGGCCGGCGACAGGGTCAGGGAGTTGAACGCCGAGATCACGGTGGAAATGGCAATGGTCAGGGCGAACTGCTTATAGAACTGCCCGGTCAAGCCGCTGATGAACGCCGCCGGAATGAACACCGCGCAGAGTACCAGTGCGGTGGCAATGATCGGGCCGGTCACTTCGCTCATGGCACGCTTGGTCGCGTCCACCGGAGTGAGGCCGAGGCCGATGTTGCGTTCGACGTTCTCCACCACGACGATGGCGTCGTCCACCACGATACCGATGGCCAGTACCAACCCGAACAGCGAAAGGGCGTTCAACGAGAAGCCGAACAGGTGCATCACGGCGAACGTACCGATCAACGACACCGGCACGGCCACCAGCGGGATGATCGAGGCGCGCCAGGTCTGCAGGAACAGGATCACCACCAGCACCACGAGGATCAGCGCTTCGAACAGGGTGTGCACCACCGCCTCGATGGAACCGCGCACGAAGATCGTCGGGTCGTAGACGATGCTGTAGTCCATGCCCGCCGGGAAGTTCTTCTTCAGCTCGTCCATCTTGGCATGGACGTCGTTGGAGATCTGAATGGCGTTGGAACCTGGACGCTGGAAGATCGGGATTGCCACCGCCGGCTGGTTGTCGAGCAACGAGCGCAGGGCGTATTGGCTGGAGCCCAGCTCAATGCGGGCGATGTCCTTCAGGCGAGTGATCTCACCGTTGGCGCCGGAACGGATGATGATGTTCTCGAACTCTTCCTCGTTCACCAGGCGACCCTGGGTATTGATCGAGAGCTGGAAGGCTTGGGCATTCGGTGCCGGCGGCGCACCCAGGGCACCGGCGGCGACCTGGCGGTTCTGCTCGCGGATGGCGGTGACTACGTCGGTGGCGGTCAGGTTGCGCGAAGCAGTCTTGTTCGGATCCAGCCAGACCCGCAGGGAGTAATCGCCCATGCCGAACAGTTGCACATCACCCACGCCGCCCAGGCGCGCCAGCTCATCCTTGATGTTGAGCAGGGCGTAGTTGGACAGGTAGAGCATGTCGTAGCGTTTGTCCGGCGAGGTCAAGTGCACGACCATGGTCAGGTCGGGCGACGCCTTGTCCACCGTGATGCCGATCCGGGTCACTTCTTCCGGGAGCTTGGGCTCGGTCCGGGTGACGCGGTTCTGCACCTGCACCTGGGCGTTATCCAGGTCGGTGCCCAGGGCAAAGGTGATGGTCAGGGTGATCTTGCCGTCGGCGGTGGACTGCGAGGACATGTAGAGCATGTTCTCGATGCCGGTGATGGCCTGCTCCAGGGGCGCGGCCACGGTTTCACCGATGACCTTGGGGTTGGCGCCCGGGAAGTTGGCCCGCACGACCACGGTGGGCGGCACGACTTCGGGGTATTCGCTGATCGGCAACTGGAACAGCGAGATGGCGCCGGCGATCAGGATCAGCAGCGAAAGCACCGCTGCGAAGATCGGCCGTGAAATGAAGAACTGGGAAAATTTCATCTTGAGTTCAGTTCCTTAACCGCGTGGGGTCGCAACGGCCAGTTTTCCCGCCGCCGTGGATGTCGCCTTGGACGGCGCGACTTGGGGCAGGTTGCTGGCTTCGAGCGCTTTGCGTTGTTGAGCCAGGGCGGCGAGGGTCTGTTCGCTGGCCATCGGCACGACTTCAGGCGTGACCGGTGCTCCTGGGCGAGCCCGTTGCAGCCCCTTGACGATGATGGTGTCGTCCTTGCTCAGGCCGCTACGTACGATGCGCAGGCCTTCGATCTTCGGCCCCAGCTCGACGGGGCGATACGCCGGCTTGTTGTCGGCGTCCATCACCAGCACGAATTTCTTGCCCAGGTCGGTGCCCACGGCTTCGTCGTTGATCAGCACGGCGGAGTAGGTGCCACTGCCCACCAGCTTCAGCCGGGCATACAGGCCGGGGTGTAGGCGCCGTCCTTGTTGTCGAACACGGCGCGGCCACGGATGGTGCCGGTCTGCGGGTTGACCTGGTTGTCGATGAAGTTCATCTGGCCCTGGTGCGGGTTGCCGTCCTCGTTGGACAGGCCCATGTAGACCGGCGTGGCCTGGCCGCGCTGGCCCTGGCGGGCGAGTTGGGTGTATTTGAGAAAGACACGCTCGTCGGCGTCGAAGTAGGCGTAGACCTTGTCGGTGGAAACCACGCTGGTGAGCGCGGTCACATCGGCGGTCACCAGGTTGCCGGCGGTGATTTCCGCACGGCTGACGCGACCGTTGATGGGCGAGGTGACCCGGGTGAAGCTCAGGTTCAGCTTGGCCAGGTCCAATTGCGCCTGAATCGCTGCGGCGGCGGCACGGGCTTCCTGGGCGGCGCTGGTGCGCGAGTCTGCCAGCTCGGCGGAAATGGCATTGCTCTGGCGCAGGCGTTCGCCACGCTGGGCTTCGTTCTCGCTGCGGGTGGCCGTGGCGCGGGCCTGGGCCAGTTGGGCTTCGAGACGACGCACTTCAGCCTGGAAGGGGCGAGGGTCGATCTGGAACAGCAGGTCGCCTTTCTTGACCAGCGCGCCTTCGGTGAAGGCCACTTCGTCGATCTGCCCTGAAACCCGTGGACGAATCTCCACGGTTTCCGGTGCTTCGAGGCGCCCGGTGAACTCATCCCATTCGTTGACCGGCTGTTCCAGTACCTTGGCCACACTGACCTTGGCGGCCGGCATGGACACTGCCGTGTCAGGTGTCTTGCCACAGGCGCTCATCACCAGCACCGCCAGCAGTGCAAGGGGAAAGCGCAGTTTTGAAAGTGAGTGTTCCATGGATAGCATCCGCCAAGTGTATTGAGATGGGCGGATGATGCGTGGCGGGATACGGGGGAACGAATCGAACGAAGTAAAGGTAACTATCATTCGGAATGATATAAGCGCCGTCCGCTTGCAAATGAAGCGTGGCGAGGTGCCCTCTGGTTATTGCGGCAGGTAGAGGTCATGCACGCGCTCGATAGTACCGTCCTCGCGCAGCGCCTCGACGGCCTCGCGCAAGGCCTCGACCATTTTTGGAGAACATTGCTTCGAACAGGCCAGGTAAAGGTCGGCATGGCTGTTGACCGGGCTTATGAGCAGCTTGCGCGTGGACACCTTCGGCCAGATGTAGCGGCTTTCCGGAACGCCGTTGAACCAGGCGTCGATACGCCCCATCAGCAGCATCTGGGCGGGGTTGTCACCGATGGCCAGCGGGTAGATCTGATCGTTGCTGAACCCCTCGGTACGGAGGATCTCTTCCTGCGCACTGCCCAGGCCGACGCCGATCTTGCGGTAGGTTTCCCTGGCCTGCGCAAAGTTGCTCACCTGCCGGTCAAGGCTGAAAAAGGCCCGCTCCATCGGCATGATGTTGGCGATCCAGGTGAAGTGGTCTTCACGCCCGGGGATGCGCGACAGGGGCGTGATCAGATGATCTCGTTCCTCGCTGACATGTTTTTGTGCCCTGGCCCAGGGCAATACATGGATTTTCACCGCATAACCGGCCTTGATCATGGCTTGCACGCCGATATCGCCGACGATGCCGTAGCCCCTGGGGTCGTTGACGAAGGTCAGCGGCGGCGCATCCAGGATGTGCAGCTCAATCGGCTTGGGCTCGCTGTGTGCTGTGTGGACGACCAGCAGCGATAGCAACAGGCAAAGCCTTGAAAGTGCTTTGGAGCAAACATTCAACACGCAGGTGATCCGGCTCATGATCGATACTTCAGGCATTGAAAAAGGGTGCGGCATTCTACCGTGGCCGGCGCGGTGAAACAGCACCTCGCAAGTCATTGAGGCATGCAACGTGCGCATCCGGAAACGGCCTCGCCATGATCGCTTCATCCAGACAGGTCAATTCGGTCGCCTTGGCCTGACTGCGTATTTCTGTAGGTATAGATCATTCCGTTGCCGTGGGTCTTGTGTGTTGACCCTTGTCCGGCGAACGGGTGGCATATCTGTTTCGAGGCGTATGGATCAGCACCGGGCTGCCTTGGACGATCCGTCGTGCAATTTTTATTTTCCCCCTTCAGAACCGTACGGCCCCTGCCGATACAACGCAGGCAGCTCAAACCGCGCGGGCGCTTCAGAGGCGTCTGCCGACGTTCCTCAAGGCGTTCATGCGCCAGTGATTACTACGATTTTCACAGGTTGACACTAGGTCGACCTCAGGTAATGAACCATGTCAGCCCAACCCCGGACCGAGCTGGAAAGCGCTCTTGCCCTCTGCAAGGGCAGTTTTCTGTCCGTTGGCTTTTTCAGTTTCTTCGTCAATTTGCTGATGCTGGTGCCGTCGTTCTACATGCTGCAGGTGTATGACCGCGCGGTCGGCAGCGCCAGCCTGTCGACCTTGTTGATGCTGACGCTGATCATGTTGCTGTTGATGACCACGATGGGCGGCCTGGAGTGGGTGCGCTCGCGAATAATGGTGCGAGTCAGTACGCGCCTGGACTCATTGCTGGGGCAGCGGCTGTTCGATGCCAGTTTCAAGCAGGCACTCAATACCGGTGGCATGAACGCCTCGGCCCAACCATTGAGCGATCTGAGCGCCTTGCGCCAGTTCCTGACCGGTAACGGCCTCTTTGCATTTTTCGATGCGCCCTGGATTCCAATCTACCTGGGCGTCATGTTCGTTTTTCATCCCTGGTACGGTTGGATGGGGATACTGAGCGCATTGTTGCTGGGTGCATTGGCTTTCGCCAACGAAAAGCTCACGCGCTCACCGTTGCAGGCAGCTAACCGCGAGCAGATGACCGCTACCACATTCATCACCAAGAGCCTGCGCAATGCCGAAGTGGTCGAATCCATGGGCATGCTTGCAAGCCTGCGCCAGCACTGGAGTCGGCGGATCCATGAGGTCCTGGTCCTGCAGAGCCTGGCCAGCGATCGCGGTGCAACCATTTCGGCGGTGTCCAGGACATTCCGTCAGATCGTCCAGTCCCTGGTGCTGGGCCTGGGCGCCTATTTGACGATCACCCACCAGATTTCGCCTGGATTGATGATTGCCGGCTCGATTTTGCTGGGACGTGCATTGGCGCCTATCGACCAGATGATCGGCGTGTGGAAGGGTTTTCTCGGGGCACGCTCGCAGTACGCCCGGCTCCATGAATTGCTGGTCAAGGTTGCCGCAGAGCCCGAGCGCATGCCGTTGCCCGCGCCGGAGGGGGCGATTCGTGTCGAAGGGCTGTCGGTCGGCGCCCCCGACGCGCGCAAACCGATCATCCGCGGCCTGGGCTTCCAGGTTGCCGCAGGGGAAGTGGTCGGCATCATTGGCCCCAGCGGTGCCGGCAAATCAACCCTGGCCCGGGCACTGTTGGGGATCTGGCCAAGCCAGGCCGGTACCGTGCGCCTGGACGATGCGGACATCAGTCAATGGCGCCGCGATGAATTGGGCCAGTACATCGGTTATCTGCCCCAGGACATCGAATTGTTCGAGGGCACCATCAGCCAGAATATCTCGCGTTTCGGCCCGGCGAACGCGCCTGCTGTGGTCGCCGCCGCGCGCATGGCCGGTGTGCATGAACTGGTGCTGCAATTGCCCGAGGGCTACGACACCGTGATCGGTGCCAATGGCGGTGGATTATCCGGCGGCCAGCGTCAACGCGTCGGCCTGGCCCGTGCTTTATACGGCGAACCGCGCCTGGTGATACTCGACGAGCCCAACTCCAACCTGGATGACGCCGGCGAAAAAATGCTTGCCGAAGCCCTGCATAAACTCCGGCAGAGTCGGGCCACGGTATTTGTCATCACCCATCGTTCCGGAGTGCTGGCGCAGGTGGACAAGTTGTTGGTGCTCAATCAGGGCGAGCTGAGTCTGTTCGGCCCGCGGGACAAGGTCCTGGCGCGATTGCAGGGCGTTGCGCCCGCGGTCCAGCCGGCCACCGCGATTCAATCGTAAGCAGCGGACGAACCCTTTCATGCAAAACAATCAACCTTCATCCGCCCACGTGCCCGCGCTGCCGATCGATGATGGACCGGCACGACGCATCGGCTACCTCATGCTATTGGTCACTTTCGGCCTGTTCGGCGGCTGGGCCAGCCTGGCGCCGCTCGACAGTGCCGCATTGGCGCCGGGCGTGGTCACGGTCAAAAGTTACCGCAAGACCGTACAGCATCTTGAAGGCGGCATCGTCCGCGAACTGCGCGTTCATGACGGCGATCGGGTGAGCGCTGGCGATGTGTTGCTGGTGCTCGACAACACCCAGGCGCGCTCGGAAATGGAAGCCATGCGTAGCCAGTTGATCGCCGCGCTCGAGTTGCAGGCCCGACTGGAGGCCGAGCGGGACGCACTGCCCGAGCCGACCGCCGTGCCGACCCTGGATCCCGCTGATCCGCGAGTGCATGAGGCCCGTGACAGTGAAGCACGGATCTTTCAGGCCCGGCGGAACTCCTTGCTGGGGGAAATCGGCCTACAGGAAAAGACCATCGGACAAATCGAAGAACAGATTCGCGGCTTCAAGACCATCATCGCCAGCAAGCAGATGCTGGCAGCGTCCTACCAGGATGAGATTGTCGATTTGCGAGCGCTGCTCGCCGAGGGCTACGTAGACAAGCAGCGTCTGCGCGAGCAGGAGCGCAGTCTCTCCCGCCTGCAGGCGGAAATTGCCGAAAGCCAGTCCCAGATTGCCCAGGCGCGGGTCAATGTCGACGAGGCGACGCTGAAGATTCTGCAACTGAAGAAGACCTTTGCCAGCGAAGTCGCCGGCCTGTTGGGTGATGCCCGCACCAAGGTGTACGAGCTGCGCGAGCGGCTGGCGACCCTGCAGGATCGCGACCAGCGCACCGACATCCTCGCACCCGAGTCGGGCATGGTCATGGGCATGACCGTCCATACCCTGGGTGCGGTGGTCAGTCCCGGCACGGCGTTGCTGGACATCGTCCCGGCCAACGAAGAGCTGATCGTCGAAGCCCAGGTTTCGCCGATGGACATCGACCGGATTGCCGTGGGCAAGTTGGCAAACATTCGTTTCAGTGCGTTCAAGAACAGCGCTACGCCAGTCGTCGAAGGGCAACTGGTGCAGGTATCCGCCGATCGCCTGATCAACAAGGACACCGGCGCGCCGTATTACCTGGCAAGGGTGGCGATGACCGACAAGGGGCGTCAGACGCTGGGCGGCTTGACCCTGGTGCCGGGCATGCCGGTCGAAGTGCTGATCAATACCGGCGAGCGGACGCTGTTGCAGTACTTGATGCAACCAGCCAGCAATGCTTTTGCTCGTTCGTTGATCGAGGACTGACATGAAGTCTCTGATCGCGATCTGTCTGCTCCTCATGTCGCTTGGCGCTATTGCCGAGGACACTTCCATAGACCTGTGGCAGCTTCATCAGGAAGCGCAGGGTGCCGATCCGCGCATTCTGCGGGCGCAAGCCCGGATCCATAGCGGGGAGGGCAACGAGCGTGCGGCCCTGGGCCAACTGCTGCCACAGCTCAACGCAAGCGGCAGTGTCAATCGCGGCCGGCGTGACGATGACCTGAGCCGTATCCAGTACAACGGCAAGCGCATGGCCGTGGCGCTCAGTCAGGTGATCTACGACCCGCAGGTCTGGCGCAGCTACCAGAAATACATCGAACTGGCCCGGCAGAGCGAATACGAATCCGACGACACCCAGGTGCAATCCAGTATCGACTTGTCCGAACGCTACTTCGCGGTGCTCGCGGCGGAGGATGAACTGTCCCTGGTGCGCAGCGAACTGGAAGCGACCGAGCGCAACCTCAAGCGCGTCAATGCGCTGTATGCGCGGCAGATGGCGATGGTGACCGATACGCTTGACCTTGAGGCGCGGGTGGATGCGCTCAAGGCGGACGAGATCGAAGCCGGCAACAAGGTCCAGGTCAGTCGGGAAGCCATTTCCGAATTGGTAGGGCGCGATGTCCAGGAGCCGTTCAAGCGCATCGGCGATAACCCTGCCTTCAGTCTGCCGGCGCAAACCCCGGACTATTGGGTGCAGACGGCACTCGACAGCAACCCGGCCCTGCATGCCCGCGAGCACAGCATCCGTGCCGCCGAGGCGGCCATCGGCGAAGCCAGGGCCGGCCATCTGCCCCGCCTGGGCCTGAACCTGACGGCGCAACGCAGCGACATCGGCTATGAGGGCGCGGTAACACCGCGCTCGGACAACCTCGTCGCCTCCCTGGATCTGCAGGTGCCGCTCTACAGTGGTGGATCCACCAGCGCCCGGGTATCCACGTCCGAAAGCGACAAGGAAGCCGCTCAGCAAGAGCTGGAAGCCTTGCGGCGCCAGGTGATCAAGGAAACCCGCACCGCCTATCTCGGGATGACGGCCGAACTCAGCCGGATCAAGGCAACGCGCCACGCGCTGGAGTCCGCTGAAAAATCACGGATAGCCACGGAAAAAGCTTTCGGGTATGGCGTCAAGAACGCCGTCGACGTCTTGGACAGCATCAAGGAAGAGTCTCGCGCACGGCGTGATTTCTATCAGTCCCAGTATCGATTCGTCACCAGTTTGCTTGTGCTGCATCGCTGGAGTGGCAGGTTGGGGGATGGGGATATTCGCCAGGCTAACCAATGGCTTGTCGCGCCAAAATAATAGCGTCAGAATTGCAAAATTAGTGGCATGGTGATATCAATGTCGCCATTTTCCAACACCATGATCTCTGCAGCGGCCGCGTCCCAGGAAAGGTCGCAGATTTGCTTACAGGAAGCTTTGCATGCCTAGCCCACTTGGTTATTCATCTGTTTCAACTGCAAGACTGACGGGCAATGCGCAAGTCGACAGTTTGATCTATGGCACTTATTGGACTCACGGTGCGTCCACTACGTCCCTGACGTACAGTTTCATGACCATGAATTCCTTGTTCGCCCGCTCCTATAGCGATGACAATGAGTACAGGGCCAGCTACGCCTTGCCGTCGGCGCAGAAAAACGCCATTGTCAGTGCACTTGGCGAATGGAGCTCGGTCGCCAACATCAAGTTCACACCGGTCACCGACACTGCAACCAACGTCGGTGACTTGCGATTCGGCGGTTATTCCAACATGGACACCAACACTGCGGCCTGGGGGTATTTCCCCGGCCGAAGCGCCGCAGCCGGTGATGTCTGGATTGGACCGGTGACCAACGACCCGCATCCCGCCCAGGGCACCTACGATTACCTGACCTTCATGCATGAGATCGGTCATACGCTCGGACTCAAGCATTCGTTCTCCCCAAGCTCGTCAAACGCTACGGTGCTTGATACTCAGTTCGATGACGTTCGCTACACGATCATGAGCTACACCAACGCGTACTCCTACGAGCCGACCACGCCCATGCTCTTGGATATTGCCGCCATCCAGAGTCTCTATGGCGCCAACACCCAGTGGCAGACTGGGAATAACACCTATAGCTGGGCGGCTGACCAGTCGGTTTTCGAGACGATCTGGGACGCTGGCGGCAATGACACGATCAATGCCAGTAATCAGGCGGCAGCGGTTCGTATCAACTTGAATGAGGGGGCGTTCAGCCAGATTGGCAAAGCCTTCCTGAACCTGGATACGCAGGAAGACTTCAATGAAGGGCTGGCGATAGCTTATGGCGCCAAGATCGAAAACGCAGTCGGGTCGGTCAATGACGATACCCTGATAGGCAATGCACTGGGCAACGTTCTGAATGGTCTCGGTGGTGCGGATACGATGATTGGCGGAGCGGGCAATGATATCTATGTGGTGGACAACATCGGAGACACGATCACCGAGGAAAGTGCCTCGCTGACGGAAATCGACAGTGTCCTCTCATCCATCAGCTACACCCTCGGCACCAATCTCGAGATCCTGACGCTGAGCGGCACGGGCAGTATCGATGGTACCGGCAATGCCCTGAACAATCGCATCACCGGCAACGCGGGTGCGAACGTGCTGGACGGTGGCGTTGGCATCGACACCCTCATTGGCGGTACCGGCAACGACACCTACGTGGTTGATAACCTCAAAGATGTTGTCAGCGAAACCAGCACCCTGGCCAGCGAAATCGACACGGTGCGTTCCTCGGTAAGCTGGGCTCTGGGCGCTAATCTGGAAAACCTCACGCTGACCGGCTCCTCTGCTATCAACGGCACCGGCAACGCCTTTAGCAACGTGCTGACCGGCAATGCCGGCGACAACGTGTTGAATGGCGGAGCCGGGCGGGACACGCTGATCGGCGGGGCGGGGAACGACACCTATGTGCTCGATCAGGCGGGTGAACTGGCGCTTCTGCAAGAGCAGACCGGTCAAGGCACTGACAACCTGTCCCTCACCTATGCTTCAAGTTCGCTGAGCAGCGTCGTTGACCTGAATCTCAGCAGCTTGGTCAACGTCGAGAACGTCACACTGAACGGTACCGGAGTGTTCACGGTGATCGGTAACAGCCTGGACAACAGCCTGGTGGGCAACGCTTCCGTGAACACCCTCCAGGGTGGGGCCGGCGACGATATCCTTGACGGTCGAGCGGGTGCCGACATCTTGGTTGGCGGCATCGGTGACGATACCTATGTCATCGATAACCTTGGCGACAAGGTCACCGAACTTACCGATGAAGGGCATGACCTGATACGCACCGCGGTCAGCTATACCTTGTCGACCAACGTCGAGGACGGTCAACTGCTTGGCATCGCAGCCATCAATCTTACTGGCAACACCCTGGACAACGTGCTGACCGGCAACGCCGCCGCCAACGTGCTCAATGGCCTCGGCGGTGCGGATACGATGATTGGCGGAGCCGGCAACGATACCTATGTGGTCGACAACCTCAGCGACACGATAACTGAGGCAGGTGCGTCGCTCACGGAAATCGATAGCGTCGTCTCATCCATCAGCTACACCCTCGGCACCAATCTCGAGATCCTGACGCTGAGCGGCACGGGCAGTATCGACGGTACCGGCAATGCCCTGAACAATCGCATCACCGGCAACGCGGGTGCGAACGTGCTGGACGGTGGCGTTGGCATCGACACCCTCATTGGCGGTACCGGCAACGACACCTACGTGGTTGATAACCTCAAAGATGTTGTCAGCGAAACCAGCACCCTGGCCAGCGAAATCGACACGGTGCGTTCCTCGGTAAGCTGGGCTCTGGGCGCTAATCTGGAAAACCTCACGCTGACCGGCTCCTCTGCTATCAACGGCACCGGCAACGCCTTGAGCAACGTGCTGACCGGCAATGCCGGCGACAACGTGTTGAATGGCGGAGCCGGGCGGGACACGCTGATCGGCGGGGCGGGGAACGACACCTATGTGCTCGATCAGGCGGGTGAACTGGCGCTTCTGCAAGAGCAGACCGGTCAAGGCACTGACAGCCTGTCCCTCACCTATGCTTCAAGTTCGCTGAGCAGCGTCGTTGACCTGAATCTCAGCAGCTTGGTCAACGTCGAGAACGTCACACTGAACGGTACCGGGGTGTTCACGGTGATCGGTAACAGCCTGGACAACAGCCTGGTGGGCAACGCTTCCGTGAACACCCTCCAGGGTGGGGCCGGCGACGATATCCTTGACGGTCGAGCGGGTGCCGACATCTTGGTTGGCGGCATCGGTGACGATACCTATGTCATCGATAACCTTGGCGACAAGGTCACCGAACTTACCGATGAAGGGCATGACCTGATACGCACCGCGGTCAGCTATACCTTGTCGACCAACGTCGAGGACGGTCAACTGCTTGGCATCGCAGCCATCAATCTTACTGGCAACGCGTTGGACAACGTGCTGACCGGCAACGCCGCTGCCAATGTGCTCAACGGCTTGGCCGGTGCGGATACGATGATTGGCGGAGCCGGCAACGACACCTATGTGGTCGACAACCTCGGCGACACGATCACTGAGGCAGGTGCGTCGCTCACGGAAATCGATAGCGTCGTCTCGTCCATCAGCTACACCCTCGGCACCAATCTCGAGATCCTGACGCTGAGCGGCACGGGCAGTATCGACGGTACCGGCAATGCCCTGAACAATCGCATCACCGGCAACGCGGGTGCGAACGTGCTGGACGGTGGCGTTGGCATCGACACCCTCATTGGCGGTACCGGCAACGACACCTACGTGGTTGATAACCTCAAAGATGTTGTCAGCGAAACCAGCACCCTGGCCAGCGAAATCGACACGGTGCGTTCCTCGGTAAACTGGGCTCTGGGCGCTAACCTGGAAAACCTCACGCTGACCGGTACCGCTGCTATCAATGGCACCGGCAACGCCCTGGGCAACGTGCTGACCGGCAACGCCGGCAACAACGTGCTGGATGGCGGAGTCGGGCGGGACACGCTGATTGGCGGCGCGGGGAACGACACCTACGTTGTCGACAACCTCGGTGACACGGTCACCGAACTCGCCGATGAAGGCCGCGACCTGGTCCGTACTTCGGTCAGCCATACGCTGTCGACCAACGTCGAGGATGGTCAACTGCTCGGCATTGCCGCCATCAACCTTGTCGGCAACGCCTCGGACAACAGTCTGCTCGGCAACAGTGCCGCCAACGTGTTGAGTGGCCTGGACGGCGCAGACACCCTGGACGGCGGTGCGGGTGCCGATACCTTGATCGGCGGTACCGGCAACGACACCTATATCGTCGACAACCTGAAGGACATCGTCAGCGAAGCCAGTACCCTGGACAGCGAAATCGATACCGTTCGTTCTTCGGTAAGCTGGACCTTGGGTGCCAACCTGGAAAGCCTCACGCTGACCGGCACCGCCCTCATCAATGGTACCGGCAACGCCCTGGACAACGTGCTGACCGGCAACGCCGCCAGCAACACGCTGAACGGGGGCGCAGGTAACGATCAACTCGATGGCGGGGCGGGCAATGACCTGTTGATCGGTGGCATTGGCACTGACACCCTGAACGGCGGTGCCGGAGCCGACCGATTTGTGTTCAGCGCATTGAACGAACTGGGCATCGGTGACGCTCGCGATGTCATCCTGGATTTCAACAGGCTCCAAGGCGATAAACTCGACCTGTCGAAGCTGGATGCCAATAGCCTCGCCACCGGGCTCAACAAATTCAGCTTCATCGATGCGGCTGACTTCAGCGGTGCAGGGCAATTGCGCTTCGTCGATCATGTGCTTTCCGGCAATATCGACGGCAGCCTGGGGGCGGATTTCGAAATCCAGCTGGTGGGTGTCAACACCTTCAGTGCCAACGATCTGGTCGCCTGACCGATCGGCTCGTGGGTCATTGTGGCGAGGGGAGAGATTCCCTCGCCACAAAAATAATTCAGCCAGCCTGTCGATTTCGTTCTATACCATTCGACTAACCCTCGAGCCGCTACAAGAACGGCTTATCCCATTCCCCAGGAGATAAGACCATGCGATTTTTGGTGATCGTCAAAGCCAGCCCGGAATCCGAAGCCGGGGAAATGCCCAGTGAAGCGTTGCTGACCGCCATGGGCGCCTACAATGAAGAATTGGCCAAGGCCGGGGTGATGCTCGCGGCCGAAGGCCTGCACCCCAGTGCCAAGGGCGTGCGCGTACAGTTTTCCGGCAAGAACCGCACCGTCGTCGACGGCCCCTTTGCTGAAACCAAGGAGCTGATCGCCGGCTTCTGGATCTTCCAGGTCCAGTCGCTGCAAGAGGCCATCGACTGGGTCAAGCGTTGCCCGAACCCGATGGTCAGCGACAGCGAGATCGAAATCCGCCAGATTTTCGAAATGGAGGATTTCGGCGAGGCCTTTACCTCCGATCTACGCGAGCAGGAAGACCGCATTCGGGCGCAAATGCCCAATCAATCGTGAAACCTGACAACAGGAGATCCGACCATGAGAATCATTCCTTACCTGACCTTCAACGGTAACTGCAAGGAAGCCTTCGCCCTGTACAAGGACGTGCTGGGCGGCGAGCTGTTTGCCATGTCCTTCGCCGAGGCGCCTGAAGAGACGGGCATGCCCAAGGACAACGACCTGATCCTGCACACCTGCCTGACCGTAGGCGATTTCAGCCTGATGGCCTCCGATTGCCCGCCGGGCCAGTCATACCTGAAGCCGCAGGGCGTGTCGGTGTCCCTCAATGTCGACAGCGTGGCGGAGGCCGAGCGACTGTTCAATGGCTTGAGCGCGGGTGGCAGCGTGCACATGCCATTGGCGAAGACTTTCTGGGCGGAACGCTTCGCCATGTTCGAAGACCGTTTCGGGATTGCCTGGATGATCAACTGCGAGGGCACGAAGTAGGGGAGTTGGCCTATAGCGACGCCCTGATCACCAACGGGCAATCCACGGGCTGGGTGCCCGCGACCTCCAGTGTTTCGATCAGATGCCGGGCAGCCTTGCGGCCGATCTCGTAGTACGGCAGCTGCACCGTGGTCAGGGGTGGGATGAACAGTTCGGCAATGCCGATCATGTTGTCATAGCCGAGCACGGCCACATCGCCAGGAATCTTCAGGCCACGGCCCAACAGCAGCTGATAGGCACAAAAGGCGATGCGGTCGTTGCCGCAGATCAGGATATCGAACTCGGGGCGACCGTCGACGATGTGCCGGTCGAGGATGGCGGCTGTCTCACCGTAGGCATCGTGATCGGAAAGGTCGTATTGCAGCAGTACCTCGGAGGGTAGTCCGAATGCCTGGCAGGCACGTTGCAGGCCGCCCTGTCGCAGGCTCCAGGCAAGGCTGCGCTTCGGCAGATTGATGCACAGGGGGCGACGATAGCCCTGGCTCAATGCGTGATGCACGGCGCGATGCTGGCCGGCCTCGTCATCCGGCACATAACTGACCAGGCGATTGTCATCCTCCAGACAATTGGCGAGTACCAGCGGTTTACTCTTCAAGCGCTCGGGAATGTTCACCTGACGCAACCCCATGGCACTGAAGATCAACCCGTCGGGACGGTGCGAGAGCATCAGGTCGATGTCCTGGTCGGTGGGCGGGTTGTTCAACAGGTTGAGGATGAAGACGTTCCAGCCTGCCTGCTGTGCGGTCTGTTCGATGGACAGCAGCAACTCGACCGCGAACGGTGTGGTCGCGGTATCCAGGGCAAACACACCGATGGTTCGTGCCTGGAGGCTATCGCCGCGCATTTTGCGCGCCGACAGGCTCGGTACGAATTGCAGCTCGTCGATGGCGCGACGTACCCGCTGAAGGGTTTCGGCGCTCAGTTTTTCCGGATTGTTGAGCGCCCTGGAAACCGTCATCAGGGACACGCCGGCCAACTGTGCAACGTCTTTCACTGAAGTCATGCGAGGTGAGGCCAGTCAGGTTGACGCGCAATCATGACACAGGGTCCGGGCGTCTCGCGACTTCGACGACGGCGTTCATAGCCAGCCTGACCCCAGGGACCACGCCCGAGGGATGGAGACGCGCCCGCCGGTGCCGCTGGCGAGCAACTTCACCCCCAGGCTGTCGGGTCGGGGATAGATACGGCTGCTGAGACTGAAATGTCCATTTACGTCAAACACCTCAATGGACGATCGATCAAGAAATACACGCAATTCCAGTTGCTCGAGCGTCGGGTCTATCGACACGCTGCGCTGACCGTCGAGGTGCATTCCCGCGCGGCTGCGATCCAGCACCAGGCGCTGCAATGACCCATCGTAGTAGAGCAGGGTCTGTTCAGCGCTTTCCTCCTCGGCACTGCAACGCAAGGCGACGCCCAGGTGCCCATCGGCGCAGCCGGGCAGGTCTAGCTGCACATGGATCTCCAGTCGGTCGCCGCCGATGTGCGACACCCATTGAGTGCCCGGATCGGACCACGGCGGCGTGCCCGGAAGCAACGCCTGGCGCAAGGCAATCAACTCCCGCGCCGGGAACACGCGCAGACGATCGCCATGCAACTCAAGCTCGCGGGGCAGACCGAGCATGCCAGACCAGTGATGCGCCTGGCTCGGCATCGGGCTCTCCCACATGTCGAGCCACGCCCACGCCAGGCGTCGACCATCGGCGGCCTCCAGGGTTTGTGCAGCGTAGAAGTCATGGCCGTTATCCAGCTCGATGAAGGGCCCTCCGGTGAAGTGCCATGCGCTGTCGAGCCGGCCCACCCGGTAACCGGTCTGGTACTTGTTGAGCCGTTCGTAACCCTGGGAGTGCATGCCCTGGGGCGAGTACAGCAGTACATCGCGCCCGTTCAGCCGAAACAGATCCGGGCACTCCCACATATAGCCATCGCCCTCATTGCCACGGTCGACGTAATCGAGGAACTCCCAGGCGTGCAGATCCGCGGAGCGGTACAGCGGCAGCAGCGGCGTATCGCCCAGGCGTGCGCCGGCAATCAGGTACCAATGGTCATCCTTCTGCCAGACCTTGGGATCACGAAAGTGCATGATCGTGTCCTCGGGTGGGCTTTCGATGACCGCGCCATGCTTGACGAAGCGGATACCGTCGGTGCTGGTGGCCAGGCACTGGACCTGACGGATAAAGCGTTCGTCGCCCACATCCCCCAGCCAGGTATGCCCGGTGTAGATCAGCGCCAGGGTCTCCCCGCACACCACCGCACTACCGGAAAAACACCCGTCGCGGTCGAAGTCATCGCCCGGTGCCAGGGCAATGGGCAGGTGCTGCCAATGCACCAGGTCGGCACTCTTGGCATGGCCCCAATATATCGGCCCCCATTTCGCTTCGAAGGGGTGGTGTTGATAGAACACATGGTATTCGCCACGAAAGTACACCACCCCGTTAGGGTCGTTCATCCAGCCCGCCACGGGCGCAAGATGATAAGCGGGTCGATAGTCGTGGATGATGCGGGACAGGCTATCGCTCAATGCCTGCTGCGCATGTTCAAGAATCGGGGAGACCGGTGCGTTCATAGTATTCAAAGACAAGTTCATAGGGCGCCTGCGGGTGCCGGACGCAGTGGAATGCCATCGGGCAGGGTTTCAATGGCGTGGCGCTTCAAGGCCAATCCGTCGGCGTCGAACAGGTGCAGGTTGTCGATCTCCAGGCGCAGTTTGACCCGATCGCCTATCTGCCAGCCGGCGTTCACCTCGCAACGACACATCAGTGGCTCATCCTGGCCGGTATCGACGTGCACATAGGTTTCGCTACCGAGGTATTCGACCCCGGTCACGACAACACCGGCGCCCCCCTGCGCGGCTTCAAGCGTCACGTGTTCCGGACGAATCCCCAGGCTCAGTTGGGTGTCCGCCGCCAGGGTCGAGCTGTCGAAGGGCAGGGACGTCTTGCCCAGCACCAGGCTTTCAACCAGGCTGGTTTCGCCTGGCGAATGCAGGAACGCCGGAATGAAATTCATCCTGGGCGAACCCAGGAAACCGGCAACAAAGCGACTGGCCGGGCGCTCGTAGAGTTCACGCGGTGAGCCGATCTGTTCAATGCGCCCTCCGTTGAGCACGACAATCTTGTCGGCCAGGGTCATCGCCTCGACCTGATCGTGGGTGACGTAGATCACGGTCGAACCCAGCCGGGCGTGCAGCCGGGCGATTTCGTTGCGCATCTGCACTCGCAGGGAGGCATCCAGGTTGGACAGCGGTTCATCGAACAACAGGATGTCTGGCTCTCTCGCCATGGCCCTGCCCATGGCCACCCGCTGACGCTGTCCGCCCGACAGTTCCTTGGGTTTGCGTTGCAGGAGTTTGTCCAACTGCAGGATCTGCGCGGTTTTCAGCACACGTTCGCGCAGGCTGGTCTTTTCGGTCTTGGCCAGTTTGAGTCCGAAGCTGATGTTGTCGTACACGGTCATGTGCGGGTACAGCGCATACGACTGGAACACCATGCCGACGCCACGCTCCCGTGGCTCCAGGTCGTTGACCCGGCGTCCGTCGATCAGCAGGTCGCCAGCGCAGATCGAGTCCAGTCCGGCGATCAGTCGTAGCAGGGTCGATTTTCCGCAACCGGAAGGGCCGACGAACACCACGAACTCACCCGCCGCAATATCCAGGCTGACGTCACGAAGAATGCGCATGCCACCCAACTGTTTGTTCACGTTGTGCAGTTTCAATTTGCTCACGATGGGGTTCCTTGTCTTTATGGGGCATCAGCCCTTCAACGCGCCGGCGGTGAGGCCGGAAACGATCCGGCGTTGGAAGATCAGCACCAGGATGACCAGAGGGACGGTGACCAGCACCGACGCAGCCATCAACAACCCCCAGGGCAGTTCATGGGAGCTGCCGCCGGAAATCAGGGCGATGGCGACCGGTACCGTGCGCTGGCTGTCGGTCAGGGTGAAGGTCAGGGCGAACAGGAACTCGTTCCAGGCCGCAATGAACGCCAGCAGGCCGGTGGTGACCAGTGCCGGCCAGAGCAGCGGCAACAGCACGCGGGTCAGCGTGACCCAGGACGAAGCGCCGTCCATGATTGCCGCTTCCTCCAGTTCGTGGGGCAGTTGGCCCATGAACGTCGTCAGTATCCAGACGGTGAAGGGCAGGGTGAAAATCGTGTAGCTCAGGATCAGCGCCCAGGACGTGTTGTACAGGCCCAGGGCTCGTATCACCTCGAACAGCCCCGACAGCACGGCGACCTGAGGAAACATCGACACCCCCAGGACCAGCATCAGTACCGTGCCGCGTCCACGAAACTTCACCCGGCCCAAGGCATAGGCCGCCGTCAGGCTGAGGAACAGCGCCAGCGCGACTACGCACAGCGAAACCACCAGCGAGTTACCAATGGCCCGCAGGAACGAGGCCTGGCTGAGCACCGCGGTGTAGTTGGAAAAATCGGGGTGGTCGATCCAGTAGCTCACCTGAAACAAGGCCGTGGACGATTTCAGCGACGTCACGATGGCGTAGTAGAAAGGGAAGACCGCATACAGCAGGAGAATCCCGATCAGGCACCAGAACCCGAGGCGCAACAGCGCTTTTTTCAGCAGTCGCTGGCTCATGAGCGGACCTCCATCTGGCGGCGTCCCAGGTACAGATAGACGATGGCGATCACCGCGACGACCAGGAACAGCAGGCTCGAGGCGGCACTGCCGTAACCGACGTCCTGGAATTCGACCAGATGCTGGCGGGCATAGACCGACATGCTCATGGTGCTCGAGGAGTTCGACGTCAGCACATAGATGACATCGAACACCCGCAAGGCGTCGAGAATGCGGAAGATCGCTGCCACCAGCAACGCAGGCATCAGCAAAGGCAGGGTGACCCGCCAGAATACTTTCAATGGGTGGATGCCATCGACCCGGGCGGCCTCGTAGCAATCGCCCGGCAACATCTGCAAGGCCGCCAGCATCAGCAGTGTGACAAAAGGCACGGTCTTCCAGACGTCGACGATGATCACCGCCCACATCGACAGCGCCGCGTCTGCGGTCCAGGCCAGGGGCGCGTCAATCAGGCCGAGGCCGAGCATCAGGTGATTGATGATGCCGAACTGGTCGTTGAGCATCCATGACCAGATCTTCGCCGAGACAATGGTCGGAATCGCCCAGGGAATCAGGATCAACGCCCGCACCAGGGCGCGTCCGGTGAACTTGACGTTCAGCAACAGCGCCACCAGCAGCCCCAGGACCATTTCCAGCCCAACGGACACCACGGTGAAATGCAGGGTGTTGCGCACTGCGTTCCACCATTGCGGATCGACCAGCACGCCGGACCAGCCGGAGCCGCTGTAGAACAGGTAATTGCTCAAGCCGACAAAGGTGCCGCCGGTGGTGTCCGCGAGGCTGGCATCGGTCAGGCTGAACCAGAACGTACGCAACAGCGGCCAGGCCGCCACCAGGGTCAGGCACAGTAGCATCGGCGCCAGGAACAGCCAGGCGGCGCGGACTCGACGGCGTTGTACCGGCGTTTCCCGGGCGGGCAGGGGCTCGGCGCAGGGCGCGTGGGCAGAAGAGACAGACATGGTGATTTCCTTCCTTGTGGCTTACCAGTTCCGGCGTTTGATGCGCGTGAGTTCGCTTTCCAGTTCGACCAGCGCCTGATCGACCGGCAACTCTCCCGCCAATACACCGTGCACCTGATCGAAGAACGCATTGGAAACCCGCGGATAACGGGCGGCGGTGATGGCGGCGGGGCGCATGACTCCATCGTTGAGAATGCTGTGCAACTGTCTGTAATAAGGTATGGCCGCGAGCAGCTCAGGGTCTTGATAGAGCGATTCGATAACCGGGTTGTAGGCACCCACCAGCGCGCGATGTTTCTGTTGTTGGGCACTGGTCAGGTAGCTCACCAGTTCTGCCGCCAGCTTTGGCCTGGTGCTGTAGCGCGAAACCGCCAGGCCCCAGCCGCCAAGGGTGGAGGCATGGCTGCCGGACGCGCCGCCACGGGGCAGGGGCGCGACCCCGACCTTGTCCTTCACCGCGCTGTCCGGACTTTGCACGAGGGCCCAGGCATACGGCCAGTTGCGCATGAACAGGGCATTTCCCGACTGGAATACGCCACGTCCTTCTTCCTCGGTGTAATTGAGCACGCCACGGGGGGAGATATCGCCCACCCAGCTTTTCGCCAGCGTCAATGCAGCCCTTGAAGCCTGGTTGTTGACCACGATGTCGCCTTGCGGATTGACCAGCCCGCCGTCCGGTTGACTGCTGATCCACTCCAGCGCGTTGCACGTCAAACCCTCATAGGCCCGGCCCTGGAAGACATAACCCCATGCATTGGCGTTTCCGGCGTTGCGCTCTGCCTGTTGCACATCCCTGGCGATAACCGTCATTTCCTCCCAGGTCTGGGGTACCGGCTTGTTGTACTTATCGAGCAAGTCCTTGCGGTAGTACAAAAGCCCTGAGTCGGTGAACCACGGCATCGTGACCAGCCGCCCATTCACCGTGGCGTTATCCACCTGGGCCTGGAAGTAGCCTTGGGTAGCGTTGGCGGGGAGTACCTCGCGCAGATCCAGCAAATGATTGGCCAGCATCCCCGGCCAGACCATGTCGATCTGAATGATGTCGATGTCGCTGGACTGCGCACTGAGGATCTGCTGATAGAACGACAACCGCTCGGTTGCCGAGTTAGGCGTGGAGACCACGTCGACGCTGTGGCCGGTCTGTTTCGACCAGGCCTCGACCGCCTCTTTGCACAATTGCAGTTCCGCACCCACCGCACCGCAGGAGATCGTCAGATCGGCTGCGCTGGAAAGGGCGGGAAGCCCGGCAAAAGCGCTGAACAGTGCTGCTGGAAGGAGCGATTTGAGTCGTTTCATAAAGCCCTCTTTATTTTTGTTTTTATAAAAGTTAACGTTAACATCGCCAAATGTAGCAGCGTATTTGCCATGAGGCATCCTTTTTTTCGTGGAATTTGACAATTGATCCTCCATGGAAAAAAGGTCGATCGCGAGACAGAACAATAAAAACAAAACAGGGAAATCCACATGCAGAAAGCATCAAGCTGGCTCATTGCAGGCGTGCTCGGTACCTCGGCGGCCACTGTCCAGGCCGCGACACTGGAAGAGCGCATGGCAGCCTTCGAAGCCCGCACCAGCGCAGCGGAGCAGCGCGCCGCCGCAGCCGAACGGCAGGCCCAGGCACTCGCCAGGGAACTGCAGCAACTCAAGCTCGCCAACCCTGCCTTGCAGCCGAGTGCATCCGTCGCGCCCACCGCCGTGGCGCCCACCTTGGACGCGCGGTTGGCAAAACTCGAAGCCAGTCAGCAGAACCTGGAAACAGCCGGCAGTGGAGGGCACCTCACTGACGGGTTCAGCTTCAAGGGCTACGCCCGCTCCGGATTGCTGATCAACGACGGGCTCGGTGGTGGTCGTGGCGGCCCTTATACCACCCCGGCCGGCTCGGTCGGTGGCGCGGTCGGACGACTCGGCAACGAGGACGATACCTACATGCGCATCGACCTCTCGAAGGAGCTGTATGCGCAGAACGGCACCCGATCCAAATTCACCGTTTCCATTGCCGATGGCGTGGAAAGCTCCAATGACTGGACCGCCGAAGAAAGCAACCTGAACGTGCGCCAGGTCTTTACCGAGCTCGACCATCTTGCCGCGTTCAAGGGCAACCCGATGTTCGAGAACGCCACCCTCTGGGCCGGCAAGCGCTTCGACCGGGACAATTTCGATATCCATTGGCTGGACTCGGACGTCGTCTACCTGGCCGGTACCGGCGGCGGCATCTATGACGTGCAGATGAGCAAGGACTGGCGCTCGAATTACTCGCTGATCGGGCGTAACTACGGTGACTTCAGTGAAGGTGGGGTCAATGCCGATGTGGAGAGCTATGTCCTGACCTCCAACCAGTTTTTCGCCAACGGACAATGGCAGTGGATGTTCAACGGCATCGGCTCGAAGAAAAACGACTTCGGCACTCGCACCAATGAAGCGGGCCTGGCGCCCGCGGATTCCGGCCTGCACAGCATGATTGCGAATCACCAGCGCAACTTTTTCGGCCGGGAAGGCTTCTTCAAGACGGCGCTGCTCTATGGGCAGGGCCTGGGCGCGGAGGTCAAGAACGTGGGCTCGGACGGCGAGCTGATCGACGAAGCCCGCGCCCTGCGCCTGGCGCTGTACGGTGAAACCCCGATTGCACCCGGCTGGCGCATCGGCCCGAGCCTGCTGGCGGAACAGAGCAAGGACCGCTACGTCAAGGGCGACGACTATCGCTGGATGACTCTGAACGTGCGACTGGCCAATGAGATCAACAGCAATTTCGAGATGGCTTACGAGATGAGCTGGCAGACCATGGACCTTGATCCCAAGGGCTATAAGCAACGTAACGCAGTGGACGGCAATTTCTGGAAATTCACCGTCGCACCGACGTTCAAGCCAGACTTGGGCGACCTGCTCACGCGTCCTGAATTGCGGGTGTTCGCGAGCGTCATGAACTGGTCTTCGGACCTGGATCGGTACAGTGCTTCGGACTCGTTCGGCAAGACGGACTTCAACGCCGGTGGTGTCTGGCAGTACGGGATTCAGATGGAGACGTGGTTCTAGGGTTCGACAGGTTGGGCTATGGCCTGGAACGCAGGGAGCTTGCTCCCGCTGGCCTCTGTAGGAGCTGTCGAGCGAAGCGAGGCTGCGATCTTTCCCCTGACACTTGAGTCTCAAGCGAAAGATCAAAAGATCAAAAGATCGCAGGCTTCGCCAGCTCCTACAGGCCCAGCGGGGGCAAGCTCCCTCGCCACAGGGAAGGCAGAGCCATGCCTATTCCACCGCTTCGGCCACCCCCTGATCCTCACCCAGAAACCCGCCACTCTGATGCTGCCACAGCCGCGCATAGGTGCCGTTTTTCGCCAGCAGTTCGGCGTGGGTGCCTTGTTCGATGATGCGTCCGTCATCCATGACAATCAGTCGATCCATGGCCGCGATCGTCGACAGCCGATGGGCAATGGCGATCACTGTCTTGCCCTGCATCATTTCATCGAGGCTTTCCTGGATGGCGACTTCGACCTCCGAGTCCAGGGCGCTGGTGGCCTCGTCAAGCAACAGGATCGGGGCGTTCTTGAGCATCACCCGGGCGATGGCAATGCGTTGGCGCTGGCCGCCGGACAGCTTGATCCCGCGTTCACCCACCAAGGTGTCATAGCCGTTGTGGCCTTGGCGGTCGCTCAACTGGCTGATGAACCCGTCGGCCTGGGCGTTGGCCGCTGCCCTGCGGACCTGCGCTTCAGTCGCATCCGGGCGGCCGTAGGCAATGTTGTCACGAATGGAGCGGTGCAGCAGGGAGGTGTCCTGGGTGACCATGCCGATGGCGCTGCGCAGACTGTCCTGGGTGACCTTGGCAATGTTCTGGCCGTCGATGCGAATCTCACCACTGTCCACGTCGTAGAAGCGCAGCAGCAGGTTGATCAGCGTGGATTTGCCGGCACCGGAACGACCCACCAGGCCGATTTTTTCGCCCGGGCGGATATTCAGGCTCAGTCCATCGAGCACCTGGCGTTCACCGCTGTAGTTGAATCTCACGTTGTCGAAGGTTACCGCGCCGCCGGAGGGCACCAGCACGCCGGCGTCCGGCGCATCCTGCACCTTCGGGCCACGGGTGAGGGTGTCCATGCCATCCTGTACGGTGCCGATGCTTTCGAACAGCGAGGTCATCTGCCACATGATCCAGTGGGACATGCCATTGATACGCAATGCCATGGCGGTGATCGCCGCCACCGCACCCGTGCCGACTTCGCCCTGGTGCCAAAGCCACAAGGCATAGCCGCCAGCGCCAAGGATCAGCGCCACCACCAGCGCCTGATTGACGATCTCGAACTGGCTGACCAGGCGCATTTGCCGAAAACCCGTCAGCTTGAAATCCTCCATCGCCGCGCGGGCGAAGTGCGCTTCACGCTTGGAGTGCGAGAACAACTTGACGGTGGTGATGTTGGTGTAGGCGTCCGAGATGCGCCCGGTCATCGACGAGCGCGCATGGGCTTGTTCCTGCCCGACTTGCCCCAGGCGTGGCACGAAATACAGCATGGCCAGTCCGAACAGCGCGATCCAGGCAATAAACGGCAGCATCAGTTTCAGGGCGAAGCCGCCGGCCAAGGCGATGATCGCAATGAAGTACACGCCGATGCCGGGGGCGATTTCGATCAGGGTGAACAGGACTTCGCGCACGGCCAGGGCCGTCTGCATCACCTTGGTCGTGACCCGGCCGGAGAACTCATCGGAAAAGAACGAAAGGCTTTGCCGCAGCATCAGGCGATGGAAATCCCAGCGCAGCCGCAGCGGCAGATTGATCGCCAATACCTGGTGCTGGACCATGGTGCGCAGCGCCACCAGCCCGATGCTGGCGATCAGCACGATGCCGATCCCCCACAGCACCCGGCTTTCCTGTCCCTGTGCCTCACCACCGGCCTGCCAGGTCGAGAGCAGGTCCACGACCTGCCCGAGAAACGAAAACAGCCAGGCCTCGTAGATCGATACGCCGGCACTGAGCAGCGCAAACACCAGGATATAGCCGCGCGCACCTCGGGTGCAGGCCCACAGGAACCGTGCCAGGCCAACAGGTGGCGGCGGAGCTTCATCGGGCGGGAAAGGGTCGAGTCTTCGTTCAAACACACGAAGCATTGTGGTCTCCGAAAGGGGCGGGTTGAGAAGATTTTCCCAGTTTACGTGTGCTTGGAGGGTTTTGCAGGGCAGGGGTTCGACGCGATTGACGCTAGGCTTTCAGCAAGATGAAACCTGAATCGAGACTATGCTCTCCGCTACTGCAGGAAAGTCTACGGGTTTTCAAGTGTCGGCCGCCGAGGAAAGGAGTCCCTATGTGCTCAGTTATTAATGCCCGATTCCATGATTGGTGCTTCGCCGTCTGCCTGAGCGGGCTGGCGATGCTCGCCGCCAATCCAGCCCAGGCCGCCGATGACGGCGTCGCCCGCGGCCCTACCGCCAGCCACAGCATTGCTTTCAGCAATTCCTACGCCGGCAGTGATTTCCGCAAGGTGATGGTGCGCAACTGGCAGGAGATTGCCGCTCAGGCGCAAAAAGATGGCTTGATCCGCGAGGCACCGGTGGTCAGCGCCAATAACTCCGCGTCGGAACAAGCAGCCCATATCCAGGAAATGATCGTCAACGGCGTCAACGCTATCGTCATCCTGGCCGCATCCGACACGGCCCTCAACGGGGTGATCCGGGATGCTTGCAATGCCGGCATCGTGGTGGTCGTCATGGCCAGCCTGGTCACCGAATCCTGCGTTTATACCGTGGACTACAACTGGTCCGCCATGGGCCGCGTGGAAATGGATTACATCGCCAAGCGCCTCAAGGGGAACGGAACGCTGCTGGAGATCCGCGGGATTGCGGGCGATGCCACCGATCAGAATATCAGTGACGGTATCCGCAAGGCTGCCGCCGACTATCCGGGCCTGAAGTTTGCCAAGACGGTGTACGGGAACTGGACGGCTTCGGTCGCACGCAAGGAGGTGGCGCTGGCGCTGCCGTCGCTGCCCAGCATTGATGCCGTCGCGACTCAGGGTGGTGATGGTTATGGCGCTGCCATGGCGTTCAAGGCGGCGGGGCGGCCTTTACCGATCATCGTGATGGGCAACCGCCAGGACGAACTTGCCCTGTGGAAACAGGAACGCGATGCCAATGGCTACGAGACCGTCTCGGTCTCTGCCTCCCCGAGTGTCTCCCAGGTGGGTTTCTGGGTGGCCCAGCAGATTCTGGCGGGCAAACAGGTGCCGAAGTTCGTCGAGGTGCCGCTGGTACGCATCGATGGGAAAGATCTGGACACCTGGCTCGCTACCATGCCCGCAGGCGGAGCCGCCAATCCGTTTTACAGCCAGGCGTCCGTTGCGGCGATGATCGACGCGGCCATCAACAATACGGCGCCGTCGGCGCCTCTGCCGGAGGTCACGAAGCAGTAGCTGTGCGTGGGGAACGAGGAGGCGAGAGGTCATGTTGACATTCAAACCCGCCAGGGACAGACCCATTGCCGTCAGGATCGGCCTGGCGGTCGCCGCACTGGTGTTCCTGATGTTGGCGGTATCGGTAGTGAACCTCTACGGCCTGCGAGGCATGGTCCGGGCGGTGGACTCCGCCAGCCATTCCGCGGAAATCCTGGCCTCGGTCAACGGCGCCACCGGGCGGGTGGAAAACTTCATCGCCACCCGCGACCAGGAAAGCCTGCTCCAGGCCGAAGGCTTGGTGGCGACGGCGATTGCCGGGCTCACCGCCATTCCGCAGACAGAGGCGCAATCGCTCAAGGGCAGCCTGGAGAGGCTCGCCGCGGCGATCACGGCCCTGCGGGCGGCGACCCTGACCATGGATGGCGAAACGGAGAACATGACAGCCCACTATGGCCGGATGCGAGAGGCGACGGTCCTCATCGAACAGGGTGTCGCCGATGGGCTGAAGGGGCTTGATTCCCGCGCCGATGACCACGAGACGCGCAGGAGCAACATCGAAAGCGCCCATCGCATCCTGGATATCCTGCGCGACGGCGAACGGATCATCATCACCGATGTAGCCAGGATGCTGGCGTCCGGTGACGGGACGGCCGCCACCGCGGCGCGCAATGCCTGCGCGGCACTCCCGCCGGTGGTCGAGCAATTGCGTGAGCTGATGAGGACGCCTCAGGAGAGCGAGGCCCTGGACCGGCTGGCGGCGGCGATCGCGGCTGCCAGCCTGGCGGTCGAGCACCTTGACGAGGCGCCCAGGCTCCGGGGCGCCGAGGCTTTGCGGCATCTCGCCGCTGTCGGGGATGTGGTCGAGCGCCTCGAGACAATGTTGGGTGAAGTAGACGAGCGCGTCAGCCATGACGCAAACGACATTCAGGCGGCAACCGGTTTGCTGCACAACGCCGCAACATTGTCCAAGCGTTTCGCTGAACGTGTTGCCACCCTGGAGGCCCAGACCTTGTCGTTTCGTCTGGCTCCGTCGGCCGAAGTCGCCGGCGCTGTCGGCAACATCCTGGACGAGCTCTCGCGTCTTTCTCGTGTTCTCCCTTCGTCCGTAGGGCAGGCCAAGGCTACGTCCCTGACGGTCAGCGAGCAGATCGCCGGCTACCGGGCGGCATTCGCCAGGTTCCATCAGGCGAGCAACGCCTTGAGCGACGCGCGCGACCAGGTTCGCAACGAGGCACGGAGCGCCGGGCTGTTGGTTGCGCGTTTCGCTGGCGAAGCGCGCTCCGACGCCCAGGTCCACAAAGATCGCGGCATCCTTGCGACGGTGGTTGCGGGTGCCGTCGCGATTTTGCTGGCTGGCGCCATTGCCTGGAGCTCGTCGCGGTTTGTCGCGCAGCCCATCGTGGCCCTGGCCTCCGTCATGCGCCGGCTTGCGGCCGGTGACCTGAACGCCGAGATTGCCAACGCCGGACGCGGCGACGAGATCGGGATCATGACCCGTGCCGTACGGGTGTTCCAGGAGAATGCCCTGCGCATCCGGGTGCTGGAGGCCGAAGCCGAAGCCGAACGACAGCAAGTCCAGGCCTCTTTGGAAAGAATGGTCGCCGAACGGACCGACACGCTGCACCAACAGACCGAGATGCTGGAGGCGCAGGCCATCGAACTCATTCAGGCGCGCAACCAGGCCGAGGCAGCCAACCAGGCCAAGAGCGATTTCGTTGCCACGGTCAGCCACGAACTGCGCACCCCATTGACCCTCATTCTCGCCCCTCTGGAACAGCTCTCGGCGGCGACCACTGTGCCTTCGGACTGGCGTGTGCAAATCGACCGCGCCCAACGCAACGCGCTGCGCCTGATGAACCGGGTGAACGACATCCTCGATTTCTCCAAGGCCGAAGCGGGCAAGTTTGACGTATGCCCAGCGCCAATTGACCTGAACAAGGCGGTGGGTGTGCTGGCCGAGGACGCTGCCATGGTGGCCGAGAGCAAAGGCTGCACCTTGACCTGGAGCATCGATCCTGCGCTCGTCACGGTGTACCTGGACCCCCGGCACTTCGAAAAGATTCTTCTCAACCTGGTGAGCAATGCCATCAAGTTCACGCCCGCTGGCGGCACCGTGCACGTGGCAGCCACTGCCCTTGAGGGCGAGCGCTTTGAACTCGCTGTGCACGACTCGGGCATTGGCATTGCGCCTGACAAACTGGCGCTGCTGTTCCAGCGTTTTTCCCAGATCGACAATTCCGCCACGCGCCACTACAGCGGCACAGGCATCGGGCTAGCCCTGGTCAAGGACCTGGCCGAACTGATGGGCGGCGAAGTCGGCGTCAACAGCGAGCCGGGGCGGGGGTCGTGCTTCTTTGTCCGGCTTCCGCTGGGGGCTGAGCAAAACACCGTACCGAGCGAGGCCAGCAATGAGCGCGAGCCATCGTCATCGAGCGCAACGACCACAACCGAACAGCGTCACCTGCGTTTCGATGATGGCCGCCACGTCAGCAGCAATGACCGGGCTTGGGCGCAAGGCGCAGACGCCGAGCAGTCCTCGGAACACGCCGCGCAATCCAGGGTGCTGGTGGTCGACGACAGCCCGGAAATGCTGGGTTACCTCAGCGAACTCTTGCACAAGGACTACTTCGTCGCTACCGCAACGGATGGAGAGCAGGCCTGGGCACTCCTGCAGCATCGGCCAATCGATGTCATCCTCTCGGATGTGATGATGCCGAAGCTCGACGGCTTTGGCCTGACAGCCAGAATCAAGGCCAGCGCCGGTTTCGCCCATTTACCGGTCATCCTGTTGACCGCCCGCGGCGGCAGTGAGGCATGTGTCTCCGGGCTGGAGAGCGGCGCCGACGACTATATCGCCAAACCCTTTTCGCCACTGGAACTCAAGGCTCGCATTCGTGCGGCGCTACGCATGAGCCAGGTGCAAACCGAACTGCAGGCAAAGTCCCGTCAGGCGGGCATGGCCGAAATCGCCACAGCGGTGCTGCACAACGTCGGCAACGTCCTCAACAGCGTGAACGTATCGGCAGAGACAGTCAGCCGCCAGATGCGCGCCTCCAAAGCCCAGGGGCTGGGCAAGGTGGCGCAGTTGATAAACGAACACGCCGATGACCTGAGCGATTTTCTCACCGGAGACCACAAAGGAAAGATGCTGCCTGGCTACCTGCTCAAGCTGGCGGAGGTGGTGACGGCGGAGCAGCAGGGCATCATCGAAGAACTCGGGCAACTCACCAAGGGTATTGACCACATCAAGACTGTCGTCGCTGCCCAGCAGTCCCATGCCGTTGCCGTCAGCATCGTCGAGGCTGTGCCGGTCCCGGAACTGATCGATGATGCCTTGCGCATGAGTGCCGGATCACAGGAGCTGACGGTGATCAAGGAAATCACCGATTTGCCCCTGCTCCTGCTGGACCGGCACCGGGTGCTGCTGATCCTGGTGAACCTGATTCGCAATGCCAGGCAAGCGTTGGAAAGCGTGAAAGATCGCAGCCCGTCCATCACGTTTGGCGCCTTCCTCGCGGATGGGCCGGTGTTGCGTATTACGGTGACCGACAATGGTAATGGGATTGAGCCAGAGTACCTGAAACGCATCTTTACCCATGGTTTCACTACGCGCAAAGACGGTCATGGATTCGGCTTGCACAGCTGTGCGCTGGCCGCGCAGGAAATGGGCGGCTGCTTGACTGTGCACAGTGATGGGGGCGGGCAGGGGGCAACCTTTACTCTCGATATTCCTCTTGAGGCGCCGCGGGATAAGGGGTGAGTACCGAGGCTATGGAACTCATTCAAAGACTGTCCGGATCCCCGAAGAACATTTTGACTTGGCTCTAGGGCGGTATTTTCAGATCGATAGAGTTTGTTTTTGCCCCCACTTTTGCCCCCCGTTCGCACCGATAACGCGAGTGAACGCGAAGGGCGATCTCCGACGGACTCCAGTATGAGTCGATACCCTTAAGCGAGGATGCGCCTTACCTTTGCTGTTCCTGGCCAGTTAAGCCGTTGGGCCAAAATCGTTCGGCAAGTGCAACTGCACTTCCATGGCGTCATGAAGGAGTCTGACGACCTCGATCACGTCTTCGTATGCCACACGATAGAACACGATATGGCGTGGGCTTTTGACCGTTCCATGGGTTTGTTTGGCCTGTTGGCGTGAATAGATGAGGTGATAGCTGCGAAGGCCCGGTGCAAGCTCATCGCGGTCATGGCTGCCAATGCGATAAGGCGTGTCGGCAAGCGCTTGCAGCGCCGCGAGGATCAGCGCCTGGTAGCGCTGGCGAGCTTGATCGCCGAACTGCGTCTGGGAGAGCCTGAGAATGTCGACAATGTCGGCGCGCGCCGGGTCGGAAATCCGATACTGCGGCATGCTCAGTGTTTCTCTCGCGCGGGGAGGGTTGCCTCCAGGCTCAAGCCCTCGAGGTAGTGCTCCAGATCCCCTTCGTTCACCTGAGTAAAGCGCCCGTGCTCAAGATCCATGATGCCGATTGAGGTCGCCTGACGCAGGGCCTCAATCTTGGCGGTGTCTTCGGCGATGCGTTGTTCCAATAGCCGCAAACCTTCCCGCATCACTTCGCTGGCATTCTGATAGCGGCCAGACTGAACAAGGTCATGGATAACCTGTTCTTGGTGAGGAGTGAGCACAACGTTTCGCGTCGCCATAACTAGCTCCAGTTCCATGCAGACAGGTACTTTTGATTGTTGGCATACTATGCCATTTTCGCTCAGGAGAATAGCTTGGGGCCGACATCCGGCGATCAGGTGATGGCTGACTCGGCGGGAGCAGCCGTCGCTGCGAGACGGTCATGCTTGCTATCCATGAAGGTGCTTTGACACCACCGCCCGGGTGGAATATCGGTTGGGAGCCACGGCTGAATGGCAAAGTCCAGGCAGTCATGAAGTCTTGAGAGAAGGAGATTAAGATTATGGCCACTTTTGATACACCAGAAATCCGGGCAGATTTTGAGGAGCGGATGGGAGTCTTGGTGGAAATGGGCCGAACCGGGCGAATGCGCTTTATCGAGGGGGTAGGGGGGCGTGAGAGCATCTCTCGGGTCAGATATCTGCCCAATGGCAGGGTCGATTTCCTCAGCATTGACGAGTCTGCCCGCTTTGCAAGCGAATATGGCATCATCAGATGCCAACGCTCGTCCCCTCATTTGATTCCGACTGTACCCACCATTCACAATTCATCCTAGATGACCATAACGGCTTGCTATAAAAGGATTACATCTCTTGGGTGGCCTAAAGGCTACAATATCTGCTCTCACGAGAAGCGTCGATTGGGTTTCAAATGACCAATACTGTTATACCTCATTGCACGCGAAATATGTTTTGCAGCTACCCAATCAAACTACTCAACAACCTTATCTGGTACCCAGCAGTTAATGAGAAAGCTAATTCTTTGGTTAACACACCAATACAAAAGCGCGTCGGCTCCGCAGCGTCTATATGCGTCGGCAATGGTGACTTCTATCGCAGGTTACCTGCTAGCCTATTTGTTAGATGACTTGCTTCTGAACATTGCTATAACACTGGCAATGGCGATGATCGTCGGCGGTTTTATCATGTGGTGTCTTCCAACCGTACGGTGGCTGCATGGCGCTTGGGACAAGCCATTTGCGAAAACGCCTATTGTCCTACTTCATGTTTTTGTCTTGCTTGTTGCTACCGTCTTAGCGCGCGATTTAGTCGCCGAAGCACTCGGTCTCCCACCACAAACTTTTGATATGACCTCGAGCTTCCTTGTTCTGCTGTTTTACCTACCCGCATGGATGCTCGTTGCTGCTATGGTTCTTGCGGTTGCCGGATTCATCCTGACGCTCATTACCCTAATACAGCTCCCCCTAGAAGGTGCAATGCGATACCTGATCCAGTTGATTAGGACCTTTGGAGGACCAATACCAATTCGACAAACTCGCAGCACGGTACTGTTTCACAGCATTGGAGCATTGGTCGCCAGTATCCTTCTGCTTAAAAGCTATGCCTATCTTGCCACGAACTTTCAGCCGCGGCTTTATACCTTGGTCCAGATTATTGCCTTAAAAAGTGACTTTCACCTAGCACCGCTTTACCCGGGGGTTAAGTCCAGGGAACACATCCACCCTTTGGAAAATGGATTTATCGCGGTCGCCCAAGACCAGTCCGATGATAGTGTGATCATTAGTGTTCGCTCACAGGAAGGCACCAGCGAGCCACGACAGATTGGAGAGCCTATTGCGTCTCCCAAGCAAATGCTGGTGCCACTGATCGAGTTCCTTCGCAATTAGGAATGAGCTGCGATGAAAAACTAAAACGGGTGGGGGAAACCCTTATATAAATTGAGTTTCTGGACTAAGTGCTAACGAAGCCACGCATCTTCAGCCAGCAAAAAATCCACTACGTACTGGCGCTGCTCGGCGAGACCTGGGCGGTTTAACGTCCAGCCGAGATGGGCGTCGACAAACTCACCTTGCGCATCATCAGAGTAATACGCTGTTTGAGCCTTCCCCAATGTATAGAGGTTGATCAGCCGTGCACGAGCACGCGGTTTGAGCTGATCAAAAACCTCGACGGCGGGATTGTTGGAGAATACCAGGGCCTTAAGCGGGCTGATGGCAACGATGAACAACAGCTCCTTCAAATAGTCTCCTCAACGGGACGTAGGGTAGTCCGAGCAGAGCAAACAGTGTTGATCATAGCTATACTCCTTCATAGCCGCCCGCATGAGACCGTCTGAAAAAGGCTGATCAATCAACGGCAGTACCTCGTTCTGGGCCAAGAGAACTAAAGATATTGCCCCGAGGGAATCGCTTGCCTGAAAGTAATTGATAATTTCGTCGATTGAGTCATGTGAGAAATACCGTTCGGCCTTTATCCGTTCCCGTAAGAGATTCAAATCCGAGCGAACATCCATGGATTTGAGGACCTCCGGATGTCTAGCCTCCAGCAGCGTGAGGGTATTCGCCAACTGCCTGCGATCTCCCAGATCCCATTCTTGGATATTACTACCGCGTGCTTTCTTAATGATCTTGTGACCAGCCTCATCAATCAGCGGAGTTATATGGCTAGATTCGACTTCAAAGCCACCGTCTGGAAACTGGATATGGTACAGATCCTGAATGGAAGCTGTGCGCTTGATGGAGACCGACTTGATCTCCATCACGTTGCATGAAGGCAACCGGCGGTAGCGGAAAACTTTCCCATCGGAATGCTGCCAAGCCTTCAAGAAATGTTGAGGAATAAAATGGTGATTGCGCGGGGGATTCGACATGCAGTGAAACTCTCCAATTTGCCTAATCTGTTTGTGACAGTCCCCATCCTGACCCAGTTACAAGGATTACACTGACCCAGGCTCCTACCTTGCAAATCATTATCAACGCTGGATCTTTACCGATTGGCGTTGGGTCAACGTGCCATCGGGCACTGGGTCAATTCGGAGTCGACGCCAACATGACCACGTCTGCCAGACATACATGCGCGTAGCTTGAAGGTAACGAGCGGCGATGTGATGTGACACAGCCACACTTTGCGCGTAGTAACGGGTAACAGAGTAGCCCACGACGTCAGTCGAGGATCATATTTAGGATGATCTCAGAGTCGTCTTGATCGTTTTGGTCATCAGGTGGCAGCTCACCTAGTTGTGCATCGATGCTCTCCAAGACTTCTGATGCGACGATGAGTAAGGCTTCTAATTTTTGTTTTCGGTCATTCAGAATACGACGACGCTTTGTAGCTGGATTTGGCGCCTTCATCAGATCACTTCTGTCGGCAATGATCCTTATCAAGGTGATATCCAGGCCCTCGTCCGCTTCAGCTTTACTGGCGAGTTGTACCCACGCTTTGGAAGAGTCGAGCGCTCTCTGCGCCGCCTCGGCTATGCAAAAGTTGACGATGACTTTAGATGCTCCGTCGACGGCTTTTGCCATGTCAACGTATTTTTGCACCTCCTCTGATTCTTCGTCACTGGTGTGTGGGGCACTGGACGTTGAGAAGTATCGAAAGTGAGGTGTGTCCGGGTCTAAGCTTTCCAATGCATCGAAAATCGG